>LIIK01000028.1 GCA_001421095.1 Candidatus [Bacteroides] periocalifornicus
ACAGTCGGCATTTGCGGGGATATCATTGCGATCCAAATGTTGTCCCATTGCCGCCGCCATGCGCATACCGTGCACCCCGCATGCCCCCACCTAAGGAGACCCTACGGTTTTTACAACGGCACGCCGCATCACTGCGGTCTTCGGTAGATGTGGGCGAGTGATTAAGATTTCTACTTTTTCGGTCTGGTGGTGCTTGCCTACCCAGGCCACACTGTCGCTACTAGCTGCTTGAGGAATCCTGGGGAGCTGTAGGTGAGCACGAAGTTCACGGTTTGCCCTATTGGCACATCGGCATTGCCCATTGGCAGTTTGCACAGCACCACCTGCCGCCCCTCGGTGTCCAGCCGCTCGTCAATGGAGAGGATTACCCCTTCTATGGATTCTTGGTTCGTGTGTAGAATTACCTTTGCCCCCACGGCCTCCTTGGCTGAAGGGCGCTGATTCCCAAAACGGAATAGGCATTGCAGCGTTACGCTATCGTTGCGTTCCATTTCCATGCGTAGCACGGCAGCCTCTCCCTGGAATGTTCGTTTCATCGGGAGGTAGTAGGCTATGGCCAGCATCACCAAGAGGGTGAGCGCAATGGTCGCAGTCCCGTAGCGTAGTAGCACCGGCGGCATCTGTCCAACGATGTGGCGAACCTTCTCGCTACGAAGGGCAAAAGATTTCTGTGTGTTTTTCTCTTCGGGCATATATTCATCCGATTGAAAATGTGGGCAACCTTGATTCTAATTGCGGCATGCGTATTAATTCCCCAGTTCCAGTTGGTTTTTCACCAGCTCGTAGTAGAGGCCCTTACGGGCGGTAAGCTCGTCATGGGTGCCGATTTCGGCTATTTCACCCTCGTGCAGCACCACTATCTGGTCGGCATGGCGTACGGTAGAGAGACGGTGGGCCACCACCACCACCGTTTTACCCGCATAGAAAGGCGTAAGGTTCTCGCTTATAGCCCGCTCGTTGTTGGCATCAAGGGCGTTGGTTGCCTCGTCGAGGAATACGAACGTGGGGTTTTTATACACCACCCTTGCGATGAGTATTCGCTGGCGTTGCCCTTGGGAGAGTTGCTGCCCATCCTGCCCAATCTGCGCATTGTAGTGGAGGGCGAGATGCTCTATGTGGTCGGCAATGTTGGCCACCTGCGCGGCATGGCGAACACGCTCCAGGTCGGGATTGTCATCGCTGGCGGCGATGTTTCGCGCTATCGTATCGCTGAATATGTAGCCCTCCTGCATCACCACGCCGCACTGGGCGCGCCACCACTCTAGGTTGTAGCTGCGCAGGTCGGCGTTGCCAACGAGGATCTCGCCTGCTGTTGGCTCGTAGTAGCCTAGCAGCAGTTTGATAAGTGTGGTTTTTCCGCTACCACTTGCGCCCACTATAGCTGTTACCTTGCCGTTTGGGATGTGTAGATTTATGCCTTTGAGGACCAGATTTGTGGCGTAGGCGTTATACTTGAAATCCACATTTTTCAGCTCGATAGAAGGCTCTTCACCCTGCGGGATGGCGGTGAGGGAGCGGTTGGTATTCTCCTCGTTTTCCTGGGTATGCACCTCATTTAGGCGGGCGAGGCTGATACTAACATCTTGCAGAGAGTAGATGAACCCGATGAGCCTGTCGACGGGCCCTATAAGCTGCCCCATGATGTACTGCACCGCGAGCATCATCCCAAGGCTCATGCTCCCGTGGATAACGGCGGTGGCGGCCAGCAGGGTGATGGTGATGTTCATCACCTCGGTGAGCACGATGCTGCCGCCTTGCTGGAGCTGCTGGAGGTTGAGCCCTTGCAGGTTGAGGTGGAATAGCTCGGCCTGCAGATCTTCCCACTCCCATCGCTTGCGCTGCTGGCATCCCTGCAGCTTGATCTCCTGCATGCTCTGGATGAGCTGGTAGGTGACGTTGCGGTTGTTCCCCGAGGCCTCGAAGTATTTGTAGTCGAGCCGCTTGCGTTTCTGGAGGAATAGCACCGTCCACCCGGCATAGAGCAGAGTGCCCAGCACGAAAATCCCGAATATCGCCCAGCTGTACAGGGCTAGCACCACCCCGAATACTAGGAAGGTGAATAGCGAAAACAGCAGGGTAAGGCTGCTGGATGTTAGGAATTGCTCTACCCTACGGTGATCTTCTATGCGCTGTAGCAGGTCGCCAGTCTGCTTGGTGTCGAAGTAGCGCATGGGTAGCCGCATCAGCTTGATGAAGAAATCGGAGATCAGCGAAATGTTGATTCGTGTGGAAATATGCAGCAATATCTTCGACCGTATGAAATCGATGGCCGTCCGGCTAAATAGCAGCATGAGCTGCGCCAGCACCACCAGCCAGATGAACCCGATATCGCGAGAGCCAATACCCGTGTCTACAATGGCCTGCGTGAGGAACGGGAATGCCAGCTGCAGCAGCGACCCCACCAGCAGCCCCAGTATGATCTGCACGAAGAAGCGGCGGTACTGCTTGATGTAGCCCCAGAGGAACTTCAGCCGGTTTGTTGCCACCCGTGGCTCATCGGTCTGCTGGCGAAAGGCCTCGGTGGGTTCTAGCAGTAGCACTATCCCCTTGTCCACATTGTCTGTGGCGGTAGATGCCCAGTGCTGGGCGAATTCCTCAGGGGAGTAGGGCACACGCCCCTTGGCGGGGTTGGCCACCCAGATTCGGTAGGGCTTCCCACGGCGGCGTTGCACGCGGTAGACCACCACGAAGTGATTCTGATTCCAGTGGGCGATAAGCGGTAGCGGCGCCTTGTCGCACAGCGTCTCCAGGGGTAGGCGGCCCCCCATAGTGCGGAATCCCATCTGCTCGGCGGCCTTGCTTATGCCTAGGAGGGTAACGCCCGTGGTGCCTAGCTGGCATCGTCGGCGCAGGTCGGGGAGGTCGGGGGTGCGCCCGTAGTGCGCCATGATCATGGCAAGGCAAGAGGGGCCGCAGTCCATAGCATCGCGCTGGTGGATATGGGGAAACATTTTTAATGTATGGCTAATTATTCTTGGGCGCAAAGGTATAAAAAGGTTGCGTAAACCGTGTAGGATATGGCGTGCGGCAGCATGGGGTTTTAGGGTATAGCGCTACTGCACTTCTATTCCTAGCGTGAAATTCAAGTAGCGTCCCACTATGAATTGCACGGCTTGTGGGGCGTTTTTCATAATATCGAACAGCTCAATCTCGCCCGTTGGAGTGCCCACGTAGCTGTTGGGTTGCTTCACACTGCGCGTGGTGCCCAGCAAGGGTTGTCTACCATCGGGGGCGAAAGCTATTGTTTGCATTGCTACGGCAATCCCTGTTGGCGGAAAGGGGATATTGAATTCTGAGACATCCACTTCCATTTTCCGCTTTGTGCACTCTACAATGAGCGGGCGGGGGAGCAAATCGAGGGGGCGCTCTGGCCCGTTGAAATACTGCAGAAGGTAGAGGCGGATCTTTGCCCCCTGCGCCAGCGGTCTGTGGAATGTGACGAGAATCTTGGTGATTTGCCCCTGCATGGAGTCTGGGTTGGCGATATTGACCAGGGTGCTAGCGCCAGGCTTATTGTAAAACACCCCTATTCCATTCGTTCGTTTATTTGCATAGCCGAGACGTGTGGATTTTCTCGGATGGATGGCAATGGAGTCTATCTCAACAGAATATCGCTCCAGCTGAGCCCTTGTGGCGAGCCCATCCCGTGTGGATCTTAGCACGGAGTAACCTATCGCAAAGCAGGTGATGCTATCTGACCCGGCAAGATTTTCAGGTAGCAGCGCGTACCCAGGGCTGTCGGCGTAGAGCCCTTTTTTCCCCCATCCCACGTGATGGCAGCGTAGGGAATTCCTCTACCCTCCTGGTCTACTACATGGATCTGCTGTGAGTAGCGCGCGGTTGGCAGGATGATTGTGTGTAGTTTTTTCATATTCACGAAGTGGCCTGTGGCGCAAAGGTACAAAAATGGGCGCTAGTGGTGTGCGCCCATTTTTGTATCTTCTCCCTGCCTGCAGAACAGCTGCCCAGTGGCGAACTGCTAGTTCTGGAATCCCTCGGTCTTCTGGTAGCTCTGCACCTCTTGCACGGCCTGGCGAGTCTTCAGGTTGCGGTTCGTGTTGAACTTCCAGGTGAAGCTCAGCTGGATGAACTCGGCCTTTGTGGCGTTGGTGTAGTAGATGGTAGAGCTGGGGTTGAAGGTGGTGGTGGCGCGCCCGTGTCGGTAGGGAATGCTGTTCAGCCGGAGCTCCATATCGTCGTGGTAGAATGTGTAGTTTAGGTAGCAATTCACCTCTACCACGTAGTTCCACTTCTGATTGAGGAATCGGATGTTGGGATCGTAGAGGGCGTAGACGCCGCCGGTTAGGCCCTTGGCTATCTGGAAGGTGTTGTCCATGTTCAGCTTCCAAATCAGCTGGTTCTTCTCCCGCACGCTGCCAGAGCTTACAGAGTGCAGGCCGAGCATTCCGTTCACCTTGAACTCCCAGAAACTGAATGGCTCTAGGGTAGCCTGCGCGCCGAATATTGCTACAGACTGATAGTCACCATTCCGCGGGATGGTACGGAAGATCCCCGGGCTAGAGGGGTCAGGCTCGGTGAAGAAGTTGATCGGGTTGCTGTAGCGGATGTAGCCACCATTGATGATGAACTTCTTGAATAGCACCAGCACCCCCATCACCTGGTGCGAGGTCGGTGTCACCAGCTCGGGATTCCCCACGGAGTAGGCCGACGGCGAGGTGTAGTCATGGTAGAGGCTCAGGGCGCTGTAGGGGATGGCCTCCATGCCCCGTTCGTACTGGAGCTGTATCAGTATGCCCTTCTCTTGGCTTATCGGGATGAAGCCGCTCACCTGTGGGTAGACGCTGCCGTAGGTGTAACGATTGTGTACACCCTCTACCTCCATATCCTGCGATAGGTGCTGGTAGCGCACGCCGGCCTTGGCTATGCCGGCGTCAAAACTCACGAACGCCGCGGGAATCTGGCTGAGGAAATGGCTAGTGACATTGTGTGTATTTTCATCTTGGTCAATACCCTTGTACTCCACCTGCCTCCAGTCTGCACCCACCGCTAATTCTCCTATTTGCCCTATCTGCTGTGCCCAAGCCACCTTGGCCTTCCAGAGGGCAGTGTGCTGCTCGCTGCGGGTGGTGGCCGTGTTTATGCCCGCTTGGGTTACGGTGCTGCTGCTGGTTTGGTCGCGCTGCAGGTAGTCGCCATCTAGGGTTAGCTCCATACCTTGGGCGGGCGTAAGTGTGTAGTTTGCATTCCCCTGTAGGGTCTGGTGGCTAGTGGGGATGCGGGAGGTGCTGATGCCCAGAGGCTGGCCGTTGGCATTGAGGCTCTTGGTCTCCGTTGCCGCATCGTTTCGCTGGGTGGAGTAGAATCCCGAGGCGCCTACCAGGTTTCGTTTACCGATTTCGTAGGTGAGGTAGAGCCTGTCGTAGGCAAAGAGCCGAGGCCCACGCAGCCGATTCTCCTCGCGGAGGGTTCTGGTACCGTTCATCTCGTAGGTGTAGTTTTCATCGCTGTGCATGTGGCTATTCTCAATCCCTCCAATGTTCCTAATACTGAGCTTTCCTACCCGAGCCCTTAGCCGCAGGTAGCCCTCCTCGTCTAGCTCGCCGTAGGCAAAGGGATAGCCAATGCCCGCTTCTATACTGCCCACCAGCCCGTTGGTTTTCTCCTTTACCAGGGTTATCCGAACCACGCCGCCGCGGGATTCTGCCGCTTCGTTTACTCCAGAGAGGTAGTCCACCCTTACCGCCTCTATCTGCGCGCCCTCCAGGGCCGCCACCTCGCGCTCGTCGGCCACCTTCACCCCGTCGATGTATATGGCCGCGGCGGGCTGCCCGAGTACCTGTAGCTTGCCGTCTTCTACCGTGAGGCCGGGCAGCATGCGCAGCACCTCTTGCCCCCTTTTACCCTTGGCTAGCGTGGAGCCCGCAAGCTGGAGATCGTAGCCCCCGGGGCGTTGCTGTACCCGATCTGCCGTTATCCGAACGGCTTCCAGCTCTTGGCTCTCCTCCTCTAGAGTGAAAGCCACCTCGGGGGCCATGGAGGTGGTGGCCGTTCGGTAGCCAAGCATGGAGCATTGGAGGAACGCCGCCTCGCTCGGCTGCTGGAGCTGGAAACGCCCGGTAGAATCGCTCACGGCCCCCGCGATCACCGAGGAGTCTGCCGTCCGCCGAGCGGTGATGGTGGCGAGCCCTAGGGGGTTGCTATGCGTATCGTGCACAGAGCCGCGTATGGTCTGGGCTAGCGAGGCGAGAGGGAGGAGGAGTAGGGAGGGAACAACCCAAAGGTGGGGGTAAATTTTCGTTTTCATAAAGGTTGAATTTAGAGGTTATACCATAGCATCTCACTGGTATGACGGTTTCACCCCGAATTTGTTACAGCCCACGAAAAAGTTTCCCAACGGGATTTCACCCTAGACCTTCTCCTTAGAGATGATCCGCTTCAGGGCGTAGGTCGGATTCCCGTCATCCTGTGGGGGATTCGCAAGGTAGGTTACCGTAACGAGCAGCCGGTACCTATACCCGGGCTCGTAGTCAAACCCCGCGATGGCACCCCGTAAGACGTGGAATGGACTGGAATCTGAAGAATGGGTTTCCGGCGTAACTACCAGGCACTCCCTTTTCTCTGGAGAAAATGAGGCATTGTACATTTCTGTCCGATGGGATATGGTCCAAACCTCATCCCTGACAATGTCCTGAGGGGGAGATTCTCGCATGCAAAGCGTGAGGCTTCCCGTGAATAACGCTGCTGCGGCAACGCATGCTAGAGAGAAAAGTCGATTCATAATTCTACATGATCGTCTTTTATGATTGTGGAATTGATTCAAGGCGAGCCATTAGCCTAATTTTTTCAGCTAGCCGCCGTCCACTCTTTCCCACCAGCGCGGGCGGTAAGGAGGCTACGCTTTGCTCCTACATCTAAGGGTAGGGGGTTAAAAGCGCAGCTTTGGTATTGCAAATATAGGGATTTTTTCTACATGAAACGCAGGGCAGGGCAATTTCAATCTTGAGATCTTGGTAGGGGAGGTGCTGTAGGGGCGGCTCGAGAGTTGTCCGCCCACTTGCGAGTGCCCTCCCATCTCCCCACCCGCGCGCACCCTCCCATCCGTATGGGCTGCCCGAGTGTTGCTCGCCCTCCGGACCGCGATGCGGCACGCCGCGTTGCTACAAATCCCGAAAAAGCTGAGAATCCCTGCGTTTTTTGCCGTACCTGGGCCGTACCAACTTAACACCATCGCCGTACCTGCGTCGCTTCATCCTCGGATTTCGTCGTGAAATCCGAACATGCAGAGGCGATGGTACGACGATGGTACGGCGCAGGTACGGCGATGGTACGCCCTGATGGGTGTTCCGTGCTGGATGGGAGCGGAGAAGTAAAGCCTCGCATGGGGGGGGGCGACGTGGCGTGCCGCGTCGCGGTAAAGGTAGCGTGCCGCATCGTGGCATACGGATGGGAGGGCCCTCGCAAGTGGGCGGGCAACTCTCGGCCCGCCCCTACAGCACCTCCTCTACCTGGGGTTTAAAACAGGGGGCTCATTCTATACAATTCCTAGAATTTTCGCTAACTTTGCCGCAAGAAGCTTAACACCATGACGACGATGCGAGGAAATAGACGATTCTCCATCCTGCTGGGCGTGGCCGTGCTGGCTACGCTCCCATCGTGCCAGCGCTACATCACCGTGGCTGGAAGGGCTGAGGGGTTTGACCAGGGCGGCAAGGTGCTGGTGGTAGTGCCAGATGATACGGTGCCGAGCATGGAGCACCATGCGCAGTGCTGGCGGGCGAAATCGCTAGGACACTATGTGGAACTCGACGATTCTGGACGATTCCATGCGAAGTTTCGGCTTGCTGGGCCTTCGAGCATACAGGTGGTGTGCGGCGATGGGAAGATCAACCCCATGGTCTGGGGAGGCGATAGTGTGTATGTGGAATTCCGCAATAGCGACAGCTTCCCCTGCAATAGCGAAATAACACGGATGAAGTTTGCAGGTCAGATTGCCGACCGCCCTTCAAGCTATCGGGGGCAAGGAGACCGTTGGCTGCGCGAAGCCTCGCGTGAGCGTATTGGTATGCGGGCTGCACTCGATAGTCTCACGGCCTTCCGTAAGAGTATGGTTCGGCAGTACAGGCGGGAGCTGAAGGCGGCAGGAGTTCCGTGGCGTAGGCGGGGTGCATATGTCAGATCATTTGAACGCATGGCTACTTACGGGCTTTTTTGGCCCTCATGGTTTGGGGTGAAAGGGAAGGAAGCCCAAATGCTCGCCCAGTGGAATAAGAAACACATTTATAGGTTGGGCTCTTGCAAGGATAGGCATTTCGACAGGTATTGCGAGTACCAGGAACGGCGGGGTCGGGAGTTGGCCGTGCTGAGAGGGCTGCTCGATACGGTGGCAGGCAAGGCCTACAAGACCCCCATTTTGCGCTACCCAGAAGAATGCCGCTACTGTGCCATGGTACGTAGCGCGATGGGTGTGCTCGACCATGTGGAGTACTCTACCTCAGATGCTACGCGGGCGCAGGATACGATGCGACTCCCGCAGCTCCTGCAGATGCGCCAGGCGCAGGGAGAGCACACCCGGCTCGATTCGCTTGCGCTAGCTGCTTGGCGTAACTATAAGGCGGGGATAGAGCGGGGGTATGGGCCTAGGGTATTCCACCCGGGCCAGCCGACGCTCGATAGCCTAGTGGCGCCTGTAGAGGGTGAAAAGCTTCGCGGAGTGCTGGTATGGTGCTGGCTGGCCAACAGCCGCGAGGCAGCCCAGCAGGTGGGCGCATTGGCAGAGATTGAGCACCAGCTCGCCCAGCAGGATGTGCGCAGCGTGCACGTCTGCTTTGACAATGGCGACTACAACCTCCGCAGCGAACTCTATCTGCACGGGCTCCAGGGCGAGTATTGGCGTAGCAATAGGGCGCTGCGTACCCAGCTACTGCAAATGCTGGGAATCTCGAAATTACACACCCCCCGCCTGCTGCTGCTGTCGCCCGAAGGGCGGGTACTGGATGCCGCCCTGCCCGCAGCCGACGACGTGGAGGGGGTGGTGAAGCGGGTGGGGGAGAGGCTGTAGGATTCCCCGATTGCTAGGCGGGTGGGATTTGTAGCGACGTGGCGCGCTGCGTCGCGGTAAAGAGGCTATAGGGCTTCCCGTTTGCTAGGAGGGCGGGGTTTGTAGCGACGTGGCGTGCCGCGTCGCGATAAAAAGGTCACCGCATCGCGAAGAGGCGGAGGGAAAATTTCACTAAAGATTTGGCAGTTTGGAAAAAAATGTGGAACTTTGCGTTGTAGTCGGCAATGATATTGGGTCATTGCAATAGGGTTCATTAATGTTTCACAAAAGTTTAGGAGGGCTTTCAGATGAGAACGTTTGACGAATTGTTGAATAGCCAGAATCGGCTGAGCAGGAAAGAAATGGCGGGGATTGGAGGCGGGTATCGGTATAAGTATCGTGTGGAGTGTAATGATGGGACTGTAGTGGGTGGAGAAATTGACATCGCAGATGACTTAGACTGGGATGAAGAAAGCAAGATCTGGCGTGGTCTAGTAGATGCCAATTGCAATGGAGGTGGGCGAGGAATCGCTTGTTAATTTTTGCAAAACATCGCAAATTCGTTGACCGGGAGGTTTAACGATGAAGACTTTTAGCGAACTCCTGAATAACCAGAATAGGCTGGGTCGTGAGGAGATGGTGGGAATAGGAGGTGGGTATCATTACAAATATCATGTAGATTGTAATGATGGGACATCAATAGATGGTGATGTCGAAATTTCTGATGACGCTTCAGATGAGTACGAACGTTCGGTTTTCGAAGCCGTGGTGGATTTTGAGTGTGGAGATGGAGTGGGTGGCCATGGTACAGCTTGTTAACCATTTTAGAGGTTAAGTTTGTTGATATGAGGGAGAGGCTTTTCGCGAGTCTCTCCCATTTTTAACAAGTTTCTCTTCCAATGTATACGAGACGAATTTTCTGTTTTGCAATACTGCCCCTTATTTTCTTTGCGTTTGCTTCTTGCAATCGATATGTAATTGTTGCTGGTGATGCAAATGGTTTTGATCAGGGTGGACAGGTCATGGTTCTAGTACCTACACGTACAGATCCATCCGTTCAAAGAGTCGATAAAGGTTATGCTTTTTCTCTGTTAGGCGAAGAGATCCCGCTAGATAAAGCATCTCGTTTTAAAATCAAAGTGAAGCTTCCTGCTTCGCAGGCTACCATTTCTATAAAGTGCGGGGATAACGGACTATTTCAAGAGGTGTGGCCTGGCGACAGTGTCTACATAAGCTTCCGAAATACGGACAGCATAAAACAGCTGGGGACGATCACAAAAGCGGCATCTGGTATTATAGACTCGTTAGAATATGTCTATGTGCGTAGCTACCGTAATGCTGATCATTTTTGGCTGCGTGATTCAGTGTATAGAAAAATCGGTATTCAGGTAGCATTTGACAGTTTGGACGCAGTAAGGGCGGTGCTTTTACAGCGTTATTCGAAGGGACTTGCCAAAAGTGGAGTAAAGCAGGGAAGGCGAAAAGTTTTGGTTAGGGATCTGTTGCGATGGAGTGGGTCGCTCTATTTCATTATGAGTTTAAACGGGAGACCAACTGAGGAAGAGTCAAAGGAATATCAAGAGTGGAGAAGCAAGCGGTTCTACGACCTAGCACCTTGTTGTGATCGCTATATTGGGAACTACAGTAGCTATTGTGAGGAAATTGCGAAGGATCGAATGCGCCGACATGGGCGGTATGACACCACTAAAGTTGCTAGACTTTCTCGTTCGTTTTTGGAGGGTTACCCAGGAGAGAGAAAATGGAATAGTCGCCAGCGTACGGCACTAGCAATAGTTGCAAATGCTAAGGGGCGTTCCTATTCTAGGCGTTCCACTCCAGATACCGCCGAGCTAGAGTGGGCTTTGGCCGAGCGCGCCAAGCGCGGCTACCACACCCGCGCCGACTCGGTAGCTAGGGCGGCCTTCGAGCTCTACAGGGCGGGGCTACGGAGGGGGCACGTGGAGCGGTCGTTCAACAACCAGGCGTGGAGTCTGGGCACCCAGTCGGAGCTGACGCCCGCGGGCGAGCGTACCAAGGCGATCCTGGTGTGGTGCTGGCTGGCCAACAGCAAGGCGGCCATGCGGCAGGTGGGGCCGCTCGCGGAGATAGAGCACCGGCTGCGCCCGCTGGACGTGCGCAGCGTGCACGTGTGCTTCGACAACGGGGACCGCGCCATGCGCGAGGAGCTCTACCAGCTGGGGCTGCAGGGCGAGTACTGGTACAGCGACCGCCAGGTGCGCGGGCAGCTGCTGGATATGCTGGGGCTTAAGCGGCTGGAGGCCCCCCGCCTGCTGCTGCTGTCGCCCGATGGGCATGTGCTGGATGCCGCCCTGCCCGATGCCACCGACGTGGAGGGGGTGGTGAAGCGGGTGGGGGAGAGGCTGTAGGGCTTCCCGTTTGCCAGGGGGACGGTGTTTGTAGCGACGTGGCGTGCCGCGTCGCGGTAAAATAAGACGTGCCGCGTCGCGATAAAAAGGTCACTGCGTCGCGATAAAAAGGCCGCACCGCATCACATTAAAAAGAGTGTGCAGCATATTGATAACTTCCTCTTAGTGTGAATGATTCACTTATTCGCCATCTTTGCGTTGCCCTCGGCCATCGCCAGCTCTACCCTCGGGTGAAGACCCTCGTGGATGATTACCCTCTGGGGTTTGGGCTTGAGGCCTTAGGCAACGCCTTTGCCAGGTGCGGCATGCGCAGCGTGGCGCTGCGGGGAAGCGTGGATGAGCTGCTGGCCGATTGGCCAAAACCGCTATTGCTCGTGCTCGGTAGCGAGGACGAGGCGAGGTTGGCAGTGCTGGTATCGGCTAATGACGAAGAAGTTATACTATTTGATGCGGAGGGGAGGCGGAGAAGGGCTCCTATTGCTCGGCTTGCCGATGTGTGGTCTGGGGTAGCAGTGGTGTTCGACAAGGAGGGGTATAGCCCTAGGCCGCCCGAGGGTCGTATTCGCCAAAAGCTGCAGAGTGTACGGCTCCGCAGGGTTTGTCTCTACGCATTCGTTGTGCTAGCCACGATGCTTACCCTGCGCGGGGTACTTGCCTATCTACCCGCTTGGCAGGGCTTACCGGTGGTGCTACTGGCGGCATTCGGACTGGCACTATCGGTAGTGGCCGTGCTACAGTCAGCGGGGGTAAAGAGTCTTGTTGGTCGTAGGCTGTGCCACAGGGAAGATGATGAAGGATGTGGTAGGGTGCTTACCAGTAGGTATGCCCATTTGTTCGGAGGTTTTGGCTGGGGAGAGGTTGGGGTGGGTTACTTTCTCCTACCGCTCTGTATGGCAGCAGTTGGGCTATCAGCGCAGTTGTTGTGGATTCTTGGCATCGTGTGGATTTTCAGCGCGCTATTCATTCCCTATTCCCTCTATATCCAGCGTGTGCGGCTCAGGAGCTGGTGCACTGTATGCCTGCTCGTGCTGGTAGTAGAGGTGCTGCTAGCAATGCTTGGGATATGGATGCTCGCTAGCGGTGTGGCACGCTATACAGGGCTGTTCGACAGACCATTGTACGGTCTATCCCTCTACTTTCTAGTAGTAGCGGCGAGCTACCTCTACTGGGCTAAGTGGCGCGGCTCGGTGGAGGGACGAGAGTACAAGCGGGCATTCAACCAGCTTCGGTTCTCCCCTGCTGTAGTTGCCGCGCTGTTTCGTGAAGAAGCCACCGTACCGCCCCCACCAGGTGATGAAATGATGGAGTGGAGATTGGGCGAAGGAGGGCAGCCGTGCGTGCTGGTCATTGGGCTCAATTGCCCCATTTGCGCTAGGTGGGTTAGTGTATTGCTGGAACGGGCAGAGGCCTCTGGAATTAGCCGCTTGCGGGTTGTGCTGTTTTCACCCTCACCTGCCTTGCAAAAGCTCTCGGCCCAATGGGTAGAACTGGTGGGGCTGGTGGGTATTCACGAGGCGCTCCGTGCTTTTGCCGAGGGATTCCCGACGGGCTGGCTGGAGAGGTGCAGCGGCAAAGCAACCGAGAGTGCAAAGAATTCTGTACATTTGCAGCAGGAATGGTGCGTGATGCACGGTATAGCATCTACACCACAGCTTTATGTGAATGGGAAGAAACTGCCCGATTATTACGATGTTGAAGACCTTGAATTTTTACACATAGTTTCTACGGCTGGGATCGCTGCGAAGTAGATGTTCACGTAGGGTAAGGTGTTGTACTTACTGTTGATAGATTTCTGCATTCTCATTAAATAAAGACACATAATACTAGGCTATGCGGATATATGTACGCACGGTGTTGGGCATGATTATTCTGGGTCTATTCATCTGCCAACCAGCAAGATCCCAGATTGTATTCGGTAGCGGGGAGAGCGATAAGATAACCGGCATGGTGGAGGATCAGAATCGGGTTTCTATCCCCTACGCCACGGTGCTGCTGGTGAATCCTGCCGATTCTACCGTGGTGCAGCACACCCAGAGCGGGGAGCATGGGTGGTTCGAGATTGAGAAATACGGGGCAACGAACAAGTGGCTACAGGTGCATGCGCTGGGCTACTACACCGAGACGATGACGCTAACGGCGCCCCTCAAGCCGGTCTACGTGTTCAAGATGCGCGAGGATCCCAAGGAGATTGCGGCGGTGCGCATAGAGGCTCGCCGGCGGGGTATGAAGATTACGGGCGACACGGTGAAGTATAATATAAAGGCGTACCTCACTGGCAATGAGCGCTCTCTGGGCGATCTTCTCGCGCAGCTCCCGGGCCTTAAGGTGAGCGAGAGTGGCCGTGTAACCGCCCAGGGGAAGCCTGTGGAGAAGATCCTATTCAATGGGCGCGACCTCTTTGGCACGAATGTGACGATGGCGACCCAGCATGTGAGTGCCGAGGTGGCCGATAGTGTGGCGGTAATCCACGGCTACAGCGAGTACGACCTCCGCAAAGGGTTTGAGAGCTCAGACAAGACGGTGATAGATGTGGCGGTGAAGCCCAGCATGTGGAACAAGCTCACTGGCGAGGTGGAGGTCGGCTATGGCTACAAGCATGTCTATACTGGGCGAGCTATGGCGATGTACATCGGGCAAAAACACATGTTTGCGGGGGTGGCGGCCACCAATCGGAATACGGGTGATCCTTCATTTTCGGGTGCCGATTTCCTTGGGCTTCAGGGGGGAATGGACAATATGCAGAGCCTCCCCACCAATACGCTACTCTGGCAACTGGCCTCGCCACCCCGGGATTCCTATCGGCTTCGCACGGCCTTTGGCTCACTCTACTACACCTACAATAAGCCCGATACGGTGAAGGTGAATGCGGGGCTGCTGGTGGCTGAGGGCAAGGTGGGCTCCCGTAGCAGTACCGATTACCACGTGCTGCACGGCCTGGATTCTGGCCAAACGCTTAGCACAGTGGATAGCCGATTGAGCTACTACCGCGGGGTTTTCGGCATGCTGGGTATCAGCTACACGCCAAATCGCTACCAGCTTTGGCGGTATGCCATTGCTAGCACCCTGAGCCGGGAACAGGACGACCATCTGGCGGGCGATCTACTCGTTTCTCGAGTGCTACAGTCTGCCGAACTGACTACCAATAGCCCTTTCTACCTGCAGCAAGATCTCATGGGCAACATCAAGCTGGGTAAGCATCTGCTTGAGGCTAAATTTACACATTCGTATCTTAAAGAACAGCCTGTCTATGGCTTGAAATCAGATTCTCTAATCCTGCCCTTACTTGCACCTAGAGTGGGTGGTTTGCATAGGGTAGACCACCTCTCTACCACGCAGGACCACCAGCTGAAGGGGGTGCTTTCGGCCAAATTCCGCTTGCTGGAGAGTCAGTTCCTCGAGGTGGGCTTGCGTAGCTCTACAACCCTTCGCCGATTTACCAGCCAATTTAGCAGCCCAGACGGGGCGATTGCGGATCGTGCTATACCCAATATAGGGCGGCTTACCAGCAGCAATGATGCGGACCTGCTCCGAACCACTACCACCCTGCTGGTGGCTTGGCGTAAAACCAAAGGTTTTGTTCGTTTCAGGCTTGAGGGGGATGCGAATCTACTTGCCTATCGATACGCCCAGGTGACCCATACAGAGCCGCTCGCATCCCAGCCGTACCTGACCTTTAGCGGGTCGTTGGATTTCAATTTCACCCAGCAGAATCGTTTGAGTCTCAGCGCGGGGTTACGACGCCAAGAGACACAGCTGGACTGGGTGCTGGAGGGCTACGTACCCATGAGCTACCGCATGCTACGGCATAGGGATTTCAGCCGCCCATTTACACACATCACATTGGAGCCCTATGCGAGCATCGGCGGGCGGCTTAGCGATGAGGAGGGTAAATGGAGTCTGTACGGAAGTGTGGATTATTCTCGTGATGAGGATTTCAGCCAGAGCGCGTTAAGGTGGGGTATGCTTACGCTCTATGCGCCGTATACCACTACCCACGGGCATAGTGGGCGTGCCTCATTGAGAGGAAATTACCAGGTGGGGGCGTTCTGGAACCTTAGCGGTTGGGCATCGCTGTCTGCACGTAAGGGAGAGGTGGTGTATGGGAGCGAATTCTCGCAGCATCGCCAGGGAGGGGTGGATCTACTGGCCTCGGTGCGAAGTAGCTACTCTACGCCCTTCAATGTGAGCTTTTCGGGTAGCTGGGCGCGCACGGGCTTTGGTATAGCCGAGAGTCCGCTGTGGTTCTCTGAGGCTTGGAGTTGCCAGGCTCGGCTCATCTACAAGCGGAATCCGATACGCGGCACGCTAACTGTTGGCTATGAACAGCCCGAATCGCTGCTCAACGCACGGGCCAACTGGGTGGCTGATGCGGAGCTTGCCTACACATTCTGGAAAGGGATGTCGGTCATTCTCGTCGGTAGGCGACTGCTGAATTTAGACGAGAGCCGGTGGCGCGAGGTGGATTTTGGCTCGCTCTACCAAACAGAGCGTGTGTATTCGCGTATCCCAGGCTACGTGATGGTGAAGCTCCGCTGGGAGTTCGGCAAGCCGAGCAGCGAGCGTCGGGCAGTGGTGATAATGCGGTAGGGGAATTGGCTGTTCGGGTGCAGAGCGAGGGGGTAGCTCTGCGTCCGTTCTGGTTATGAGATCGTATAAATCCTATGGTGCGCGGCATCGATACAGAGATCTGGAAGATAAAAACGGATTATTTCAGGGATCTCTGTATTATCCAATAGGGCAATGGAAAATAAACTAACTTTGCCGCTGGTTTTGGGTAGGTAGTAGACTTTTTGGGAAAATGGGGAAAAGTAACGAAGGCATAAAAAGATCGATTCAGATTTCTCGAACTCTGGGCGAAGGTATTTCGCAAGATTGCTCTCTATGTAGTAGACAATTATTGGATTCCATATCAAAGTTAAATGACAGGCGTATCTTTTTGTTGGAACTTAATAGTCTTCGTACATTTCGCCTCTCCAAAACACCTCTTCTTGGTGCATTATTAGAATCTGACCTTCCGCAGGAATGGGAAAAGAAATGGCGAGTGCTATTTTCTGACGAAGAGTTCCGCTTTATGCGAGAGGTACATGGGCGGTATATCCAGATTTTTATGTCCGAATCTGGCGGTAATGAGAATGGTCTTATTTGCTCTTATACGTTATTGCTACGGCTAAGAGACCATCATCAAATTTTTGTCAATCACCAGATTAGTCCTCTAGAATTTGGAGACGCACGCTCTCGACTATTCGTTATGATTGCCTCGGTGTCCTCAAGAGCCCAGAGGTGCGCCATCATCTATCACAAGGACACTGGGAGTGGAGAGGCGTATCAGCAAGAAAATTGGCGGAAGTACCAATTTCCAAGGCTTACCCAGAGGGAAAAGATGATGGTGATATGGGGCTATCAGGGGTACACTGTAGAGCAGATGGCCGAGGCCCTGTGCCTTTCGGTTGCAGCAATAAAGAAATGTCGAAGTGAGCTGATAGAGAAACTAGAGGCTCCAAATATGACATCGGCCATAGCCTTCGCGAGGCAGCATCACCTGCTTGATCTCGAATAGGCGGGGCTGGTTGTAGATTCTTGCTGATTGGCATTGGCTTGACATTCAATACCAAGGCGTGCTCATTTTCAGAATGCTCTACGAGCTTTTGAAAGGGAAGGGGGGAGTTTTAGAGGAGCATTTTGTGAATTTGTATACTTTGGTATACCTGTAGTGTCAGAAAAGCCCTCTACCTTTGCGGTTGGAAACTAGTTTCTTTTTGTGCTAACAGTGGAAGATGAAAAGTACCGCACGGCTAAAGGCGGTAGTCAGAATTTTGAGGGGGCGATCTGCTCGGCTAATATGACCAATATGGTTATTCTTCCCGATGGGAGGGTAACTATCTGTGAGCAGCTCTATTGGCATCCTAACTTCATAATTGGCGATATTCGACAAAACAGCATTTCTGAGATATGGAATTCCCCAGGGGCTCTCGATATATGGCATCGTAAACAATCATCGTTAACTCCGAAGAGCCCATGTAGCCGATGCGCCGATTTCACCTCCTGTTTCGAAGCCTCTAATCGGTGCTATGCCAATATCATGAAGGCCTACGGGACTTCTAATTACGATTTTCCAGATCCACGATGCCACCTTGCTCCTAAATTTACACACACTATCAACCATGAGTAGATTTTTTCTCCCCATTCTGTTCCTTTGCGCCTTCTCCCCGTTCACCCTCTTTGCCCAAAGCAATAAGGGGAAGATCGCAGGTGCTATACAGAGTAGCGATGCCAGGCCTCTCCACTATGCCACGGTCTACCTTGCGAGCGATTCCACGGCCAGCAAGGTATTCGCCAATACGGTAACCGATAGCAAGGGTAAATACCAGCTGGAGGCCACTGAGGGTGTGTATACCCTCGGGGTGAGCTACCTTGGCTATGCGCCCCACTACCAACAGGTAGAGATTAAGGCGGGTGGAAGTGTGGATATTGAACCCATAACGCTGGTGGAGACCAACCAGGAGCTGCAGACGGTGGTGGTGCAGGGCAAGGCCATGAATGTGCGCACCCAGCCCGATGGATTCTCTGTGGATGTAACCCGTCTGCGCCAAAAGAGCAACGATGCCCTCGACCTCCTCCGCCAGCTGCCCAACGTACAGGTGAAGGGCGACAACCTCTCGGTGGTAGGCAAAGAGCATGTGGTGGTGAAGATTGGCAATGTGCTGCAACGGGTGAGTGAGGGGGAACTCTCTGAGGTCCTCAAGCGATACGATGCCAACCTGATCCAGCGTGTGGAAGTCCTCACGCAGCCCCCGTTGAAGTATGATCCGGACGGGAACACCGCAATGATAATCCTCCACACCTCGTCGGTCTTTCGCGAATACATGGGGGGCAACGTAGGCACGGAGTTCATGTACGCCCCGTTCCACAATTACCGATACGCTGGCTTCGCCTCGTTGCTCTACAATCGTGGCAAGCTTTTCTGGACCTTAGGTGGCTATGGCAATGAGGTTGGGATTGGGCATCAGGAGGATGTGAGCTATCACTATCAGGATAGGATCTATAGGGTTACCACGCCCTCATACGGGCCTACCAACCATGCAGGGGGCAATGCCACTGTGCAATACCAGTACTCCCCCCGTGGACATGTGGGGCTGATGGGGCGCTATGACTGGATGCGTCGCTCAGTGCTGGAGGAGAGCCATGAGGAGACCCTCCCCCAAGCGCTGGGTATCCCAGAGGTCTTCGGGCGGAACGATTACCGCTACCGAGGCCCTCAGCTCTCATCTAACGCCTACTGGGAGCACGGCTTTGGGCGTGCGAATACCGTGTGGCTGGAGGCATCCTACTTCTACAAGCAGGAGAGTACGAATATCGATTACGCCGGGCGAAATGCCGCAACGCTCCCAGCCTTTTTCACCTTTGAGGATCGGGATAGGATTGCCACCTCCGGGATAGGGCTCAACCATGACTACTCGTTCAGCCTTGACACCGCAGATCGCTACAAGCTGGATTTTGGGGTGAAAGGGCTCTGGAGCAACACGGCGAATGACCGCTCGCATGGGCAGGTTCATATGGCTGACCCCAACGAGACCTTCAACCAGCAGAATGCCGTTGTAATGCGCGAGCTGGTGGTGTCGCCCTATATCAGCGCTACGCTAAGGTTCAATGATCGCGTGTGGATGCGTGTGGGGCTACGCACCACCACCGTGGGGAATGCGCTCACACAACGAGGGCTTCCAGATAACCCGTTACGTTTCCGCACGGAGTGGTTACCCTCATTGCACACAGCCTACACATTCCCTGGCGACCACAAGCTCTCTTTCACCATCAATTCCTCCATTGAGCAGCCGAAGTTCAGCAGCCTCAATCCCTTCGAGTGGCGGGTGAATCGGCAGACTATTCTCCTCGGCAACCCCAATCTCCACCCTTCCACAGCCTATAGCTACCGTCTAGGCTATAGTTGGCGTGGGCGTTGGACTGTGTCTGCCAACGTATGGCAGCAGTTTGGCCTCATCAATTCGGTAGCCACGTTCAAAGATGGGACAGTCTACCAGCAAACCCAGAATGCGCAGGATGGGCTATACGCAGGTGGGCGGGCTAGCTACTACTACGATGGCCTGAGCTGGATGGAGGTCACACTGGCGGGGTCCTATGGCTACACCCGTTACTGGGGCACTATTCCCAATCTGCCCCGAGTAGTGGAGGGGAGACAGTGGGGAGTCTCTGCATCGTTTGACTTCACGTTCAACAGCAGTCGCACGCTTTCGGGCTACCTTTACACCGAGTATGTAGGGCGTAGGTACAAGGCTACAGGGAGCATCGAACCCACCTACAGCATACAGCCTGGGATCTACTGGAGTCTCTTCAAACGTCGGCTATTCATAAGCCTTGCTGGGATGGGGCTAATTGCGCCTCGATTCAAAGGAGAGAGCAAGCGTGAGGGCTACACCATTGTCTACAACAACCGGTACGACTTCCCGACGATCTACCTCTCGGTTCGCTACCGATTCTCCAACGGGAAGGATCAGACGACCCGGCGGGAGATGACGACCCGGGAGGTGGAGATGCGGTACTAATCAATGTGGGCGAGGCCAAAAGAAAAAGGCGCAGGGTTACCCTGCGCCCTTTTTTGTGAATATTCCAGAGTGCGTTCTCTCAGAAAACGGCGTACCTTTGTATGCGAGAAATAGACGATGCGGAATGAGAGAAAATAAAGTGGAGGTCAAGGCTATCGGCGATCTGCTTGGGAAGCACTTCTACATCCCGAGCTACCAGCGGGGCTACCGTTGGACGGAACAGCAGATACACGATCTGCTGGGGGATATTGCGACCTTCGGGCAGCAGAGCCTGCGGGGTGGGGGGGGAAGCGGGTTTCTACTGCCTCCAGCCCCTACGGTTGGGATATTCGCTTCACCTACAGCGGGAAACGATTCTGCTGGCACAGGGACGACCATGTCTACCCGCTGAAAGAAGATAAGTGGGTGAAAAGGTCAGAGCAAACTGATACATCGCGCTATTACTGTTTCGATGGGACGAAATGCGCAGATAGGGCAGAGTTCCTAGCCAAACTAGACAAGTATGCCCAGTACGCCCAGTACGCAGAGTAAGCCCTACAGCGCCGCCCCTTCCCCATCGCTGTTCTGCAGCTGCTGCCGTATCTCGTGCTGCTTGCCGCTGCGGAAGTCCCAGCTCACCGAGAAGACCATCATCCGGGTGTTGTCATATATGTTGGTCTCGCTGCGGTAGTCGAGAGGGCTGTTGTCGGTGTCTGTCTTGGTCTCGTAGTGCGAGGGGCCGAGTATCCAGAGCATGCGGGCGCTGAACTTCCAGTTGCCCCACCGGTAGCTGATGTCGGCGGCCTGCATATTCTCGCCGAGGTTGAGGTAGATGCCATCCTGCATCCAGCCGGGGAAGTTGTGGTAGTAGAAGCACGATAGCCCTTGCCAAGCCTTGGGGAGCGACTCTAGGGCAGCGAAATTCAGCGACACCTGCACCATACCGTCGATATCGGTTTGCCGTTTTAGCTGCACCTGCCGTGCGTCTATGTGGGTGAACCGCGCCTGGCAGAATCCCGAGAACTCCAGGAAACGATTGCCGAGCGGGAACACCGAGAGGTCGATGTAGCCCCCGAGTATACGGTTGAGCTTGAGGTTCTCTGACCGGATGACGATGCGATTGTTGGGTTCATCCACCGATGCAATCTGCTTGATGTAGTTCGTCTGGAACTGGGCGTACCCCTCCACCTCGGCGTTGAGGTAGCGGGTGTTGATGTTGTAGTCGCCAGTGATTCCGTAGTAGCCCCCGGTTGCGAGGCGGGGGTTGCCCGTGGAGATGATGTTCTCATTGATACGGCTCACGTTGTCGCTGAGCTGTGTGAGGAGTGGGGTGCTAGGGGTGTATAGCCCCACTAGCTTGATGCTGTGGATGCTGTGGCTGTACCGTAGGGTGATGGAGGGGGTGGCGAACCAGAGATTCTCCTTGGTGTGGGTGTAGCGGTTGAGGCGATGCCTTAGGGCTACCGTGGCGTTGTAGGTAAACCCGTTGGCAAGGGGTCCCTGCACCTCGAGGTAGGCCCGGTGGTCGAGTCCCCAGCTGTCGTAGTCGCCCTGGCCGAGACTATTGGTAATGTTAGCCTGTAGCCACCACGCCTCAGCCTTGTAGCCAGTATTCCACTCGTGCCCTTTGGCGAGAGGCGCGCTGTAGGCAACCTCGCCGATTATAGACTCCTTGCGGTTCTTCTGCCGTTGTAGCTCGTGGAAGCTGCTGGAGTTGTCATCACTCTGTAGATCTCGGCTCTGCGCCTTGCGAAAGTCATAGTAGATGCCCACGAGGTTGGTAGAGAGCCTTCGTTCCTCGTCATAGCGGTGCTCGTAGTAGAGATCGATGGAGGGTCGCCACTCGTAGTCTCGACGCATGCTCTTGCCCGTCTGAAGGTCAACCGTCGCACCGTGGGTGTAGTGTCGGGTGGTCTGGTCGTAAGAGAAGTAGTGGAGGTAGTGCGGCTCAATTTCCACCTTGAATAGATTGCGCGCCCCATTGTAGGCGTAGCGGACTTTCGGCGAGTGGGTGTTGTAGCCGAAATGGTCATGCGAGTGTGTGCTATCGCGGTAGCCGATGCCCTTCAGGGTGTACTCATATACCTGGTGGGCCTTGCGGTCTCTGTAGTCACGGATGTTGACTCCGTAGGTTACCCCTAGCTGGTGGTTGCCGCTGTTGTAGTAGAAGTAGGCGTAGTCATTACCAAAGCCGGTGGTAACGGCATGTCCCGCGTTGAACCCGAGGCTCCATCCATTGTCGAGCCGCTTGGTCTTCACATCTACCAGCGCGCCCACCCCAGCATAGCGGGCAGGGGGTAGGTCGTAGAAGTCGGCCCTGATGATCTTGTCGGTGGGGATGGCCTGTAGTTCCTCTTGCGTGGCCTTCACGCCGTTGATGAGGATGGTGACCTCCTTACCCGTCTGCGTGGTGAGCCTGTCGGTCTGGGGGTCGGTCGTCAGCCTCGGCATCTGCGCGATGAGTTCCAGCCCTTGGTGGGCGAGCTTCTTCTCATCTCTGGTGAATGTGTATTCAGTTCGGTTGAGGTGTACCCGCTGATTGCTCCCCTCCACTTGGGCAGCTGCAATCTGGATGTTGCTGGACGTGAGGGCGAAGTCCACTGTAATAGTGCTATCCTTCTCCAGCCTAGGCACGGCAATTGACCTCTGCAAAGGTGCGTAGTTCAGCGATTGCGCCACCAGTCGGTATTCCCCCTCGGGCAGGGTGAACGTGTAGCCGCCCTTGAGGTCGCACACCACCCCCTTCACCACTTGGGCGGTGTCATTGCTAGGGTACACCACCACCGAGGCGAACTCAATGGGTGTGCCGTTGGCGCTCTCGGTCACCGCTCCCGTTACCGTGAGGCTCTGCCCGAAAGAAGCCGCTGCAATCAGGGTCAATAGCCCGAGGAGCGTATAGCGATGTGCCACACCCCTATAGCACACTTGGAGGATGCGATAGAGGCGGTTGTGATGCTCTGTCATGGAGTTTGTAGCGACGTGGCGTGCCGCGTCGCAAATCCCTACCCCGCCGTATTGCAGTGTAGCCCTGCCGCCCCACGGCAGTATATTGCCGATTTTCTGCATGTCTGTATTGTTCAACTGGTCATAGGACGGCCATCCGCCCAAAAAGTTACAATCTCAGTCTTCCATTTTACCAGAGCTACATCTGAAGTACTCCCCCGCCTCCTCAGCTGCTAGGTAGTTGGCTATGGTTATTGGTACCTGGTAGCCGTCTACCCCGTCTATTGGCACCCTCTGGTAATCTTGCAGAAGCGCGTATGGCAGGGTGTGCAGCTCCACGATGTAGAACCGGATGAACAGCTCCTGATGGCTTAGCAGTTGCCGTTTCTCCTCAGAGATGTGCGTAACCGTGCAGTCAATCCCCACCAGTTCCTGAAACTCTTCAGATTGGGTGAAATCCTCTGGTTCTACCCGTTCTTTCGTCTCAATGAGCGGGAACTGGTAGAGGCTATGCCAGATGTCTTTGCCCTGCCGTAGCTCAATGAAGGTGTCGCCCCGCCACCGTGCCATGATGAAATGGAAGTACCTAGGGCGAACCTTCAGCTCTCGTTCCTTGGTGGGTAGGCTGGTTTGTAGCCCGTTGGCCTCGGCATAGCATAGCCCACGCATGGGGCAAGGAGCGCAGTCTGGCCGGCCGGGCGTACATTGCAATGCCCCGAAGTCGATGATCGCCTGGTTGAAGAGGTGTGGGTTCTCATGGTCCATTACCTCGGAGCAGAGCGTGTAGAAAGCCTTTTTGCCCGCTCCAGTCCCCGGGCTGTCAAACACCCCGAATACCCTTGCCAGCACCCGGTACACGTTGCCATCTATGGCTGGTACGGGCTCATGGAATGCGAACGATGCCACAGCGCCAGCGGCATACGGCCCGAGTCCAGGGAGCTTGAGCAGCTCTTTGTAGCTGTTGGGCAATTCCCCGCCATAGTCATTCACTATCAGCTGCGCCGCCTTGTGCAGATTGCGCGCCCGGGTGTAGTAGCCCAGCCCCTGCCAGCTCTTCATCACCGCGTCGAGCGGGGCTGCTGCCAGCGCCTCTACCGTGGGGAATTGCTCCACGAATCGCAGGAAGTAGTCCATGCCCTGCGACACCCGTGTCTGCTGCAGTATCACCTCCGATACCCAGATATGGTACGGATTCCCGCAGTTCCGCCACGGCAGTTGGCGCCCATGCACCGAAAACCACTCTAGCAGCAGCTCAGAGAATAGCATAGGCTATATCTCGTATTCAATTACCAGGTACAGCAGATTGTTATACTGCCCATGGCGTATGTAGCCTAGCGGGTCGGCGAGCTGCCCTCTAATGGGTAGGATGCTGTAGGTGCCGCCCCCCCTCGCGGTGAAGTGTGGGGATATCCTAAAGGCAAGGCTCGCTTGCGCGCTTAGCTCAAACCTGCGGAATTGCCGTGCACTATTGAGCGGCAGCTCGCCATAGCGGTTGCTTTCGCTAGCCCCCATGAGGTAGCCGAACCCGACCCCTGCTGCAATGCTAAGCCGGGGGATTACGTAGTACTCTGCCGTTAGAGGCAGCTCTAGGTAGTGGAGGCTTATGGTGTAGTCTCGCTGGCTGCCTCCATTAATCTTGCTATTGTGCCAGGACCCTTTGCCCATGTAGCGGAGATCCATCCGCAGGAAGAGGCGAGCGGTCATCTGCCGGTCGACCCATATGCCGAAGGTTGGGCTTGGTTTATGGTAGCCAGCGTTTCCATCGCCATCTACCTGGCTAGCAGCTACGCCAAGCGAAACGCCACCGCCGAATCGATGCCATTTGTCCCCTTCGCCCTCCGCCATCCTCTGTCGGTATTGTCCTACCTCGTAGCGAAATCTCAACGGTGGCTGCTGTTCATCTTGCTGGGCGAGCGCAATTCTAGGTAGTAGGGTGCTTAGAGCTAGGGCTAAGAAGATCAGTTTACTTCCCATTTTCTAAGGCTTTAATCCGCTCTAGGAGTTTAGGCACCCCAGTGCTGGCGGGCTCTTGGATATACTCTATGTGCCTACGCACAGGGGCGCTCACGGGTTTAGGGTCTACGAGGAATAGGGGGATATCCTCTCGGGTGTAGGCTATTAGCCCGGCGGCAGGGTAGACATTGAGCGATGACCCCACCACCGCGAAGTAGTCGGCCTTTCGGGTTAGCGCTGCTGCGGGCTCTAGGTTGGGTACCGCCTCGCCAAACCAGACGATGTGGGGGCGGAGCTGGGTGCCGTCCTCTGCCAATTCGCCCATCTTCAGCTCGGTGCCCTCAATGTCATATATCAGGTCCGGATTCCTTGAAGAGCGCGCCTGGGTGAGTAGCCCATGGAGGTGCAGAACATGCGTGCTGCCGGCCCGTTCGTGGAGGTTGTCCACATTTTGGGTTATTACCTCCACGTCTATCCAACGTTCGGCCTCGGCTATAGCCCTATGCCCAGCATTCGGCTCTGCCTTGTATAGCTGGCGCCGACGCTCATTGTAGAACTCCTGTACCAACTCCGGATTCCGTTCCCAGGCCTCTGGGGTTGCCACATCCTCTATTCGATACTCTTCCCAGAGCCCATCAGAATCCCGAAAGGTCTTTATACCGCTTTCTGCGCTTATCCCCGCGCCAGTCAATATCACCAATTTTTTCCGTGCCATAGCTGAACCTCCCTATGTATTTGTAGCGACGTGGCGTGCCGCGTCGCGATAGCGTGCATTGTCTTTGTAGCGCAGTGGCGCTCCGCGTCGCGATGGCGTGTATTGTCTTTGTAGCGGCGAGGCGTTCCTCCCGTTGCGCTAAGATCCGTTTGGCCTATTTGCAGTCAGCGCAGACTCCGTTCCTATACCCGCACATCAATCTCCCTTTTCTTCCTTTTCGGTTTCCATCTCCCTGCGAATCGATACCCGAGTGACACCCCAATTACCCCCAGCCCGTACTTGATGCTTCGCCTCAGGTTGATGGACGATGCCTCTGGGAAGTACTTCGTAGGGCAGCTCACCTCGCCGATGGGGAAGCCGTAGCCGAAGCACTGCGCGAGGAACTGGTTGTCGAATATGAAGTCGTCGCTATTGTCGTGGTAGGGGATTCGTTCTAGCACCCTACGGTCATATGCCCTGTAGCCGGTGTGGTACTCGCTGAGCTTCTGCCCAAGGAGGAGATTTTCAAAGAGCGTAAGGCAACGGTTGGCTACCCACTTGTAGAACGGCATCCCCCCCTTGCGGGCGCCCCTCCCGAGAATCCGCGAGCCTAGCACCACGGGGTAGACCCCATTGGCTATGAGGTACACCATCGATTCTATGAGCTTCGGGGTGTACTGATAATCAGGGTGTAGCATCACCACTATGTCTGCTCCTAGGGCGAGCGCGGCATCGTAGCAGCTCTTCTGGTTGGCACCGTAGCCCCGATTCTGCGGATGGCGGATTATGTGGGTTAGCCCGAGCGCTTTGGCCGCGGCCACCGTGTCGTCTTGGCTGGCATCATCCACTAGGATGATGTCGTCCACCACGTCGCGCGGGACCTCAGCTAGGGTCTGCGCTAGGGTTTTGGCCGCATTGTAGGCTGGCATCACCACCACTATACGTTTGCCCCGTATCATGGCCTTTCCCTCTCTTGCCGCATCCTTTCGGCTTTTGCAAGGTATTCTTTACCCTGGGGAAGCCCGAGTTTCTGGTAGGCCAACCCAAGATTACGCCAGGCGTTGGGCTGCTCGGGATGCTCCTCAGCCACCTTGCGGAACACATTCACCGCGCTTTTCACATCGCCCTTCCCGTAGAGCGCTATCCCGAGCAGTTCCATGAGGGGGTAGGGCGGCTCCACCTTTTCCCGTTGGTAAAGCCGTATAGCGCGCTCGGCGTAGGTGTAGGCCGCATTGGGGTCGCCTTCATCTATGGAGAACATCCCCAGCTTGTGCAGAGCCTCAGCATTCTCTGGATCTACCATTAGCCCCGCTTCTAGCCTAGCCCGATAGGCGGGGGAGCTGGGGTCTGGGGGCTCCCGATGCAGGCGGAATAGGTAGGTGGGTTCATCTCTACCCTCGGCGTGCACCAGCTCTAGCAAGTCTGGCTTGTAGCGCAGCACCACCGCGAGGGTTATGTGCATGGTATTGATGTACTCCGAGGTCCGCTGCTCTGTATACTTGCGTAGATGCCCTACCACTACGTAGTCTATTCTATTGGAATCGAGGAACATACGCACAGTGTCAGCATTGTATGAGGGGACTTTGAATATCCCGAAGAATGGGCGGTCGCCATAGATGCGTGCGTTATTCGGCTTTCGGCATGCCACCACCACGCTGTCGGGTATATGCTCGCCCACCCAGGCGCAGGTGCGGAGGTAGCTGTCCCAGTCGGGGGTTAGCCCCCTGTAGCGGTCGCCACTCAGGTTGGCGTGCAGCACTGCGGGGCGTACCTGCTTGAGGTCGCCCGCCAGATTCCCAATGGCCGCGATGCCCGTGAAGGCGATAATGGCGTAGCGCAGCACCGTTTGCATCGCTTGGGATTTTACCCCCAAGAGGGCATCGTAGAGGTAGAAGAGCAGCAGGGGGAGGAAGACCAACACCAACCGGATCTGATTCCACGCCACCTGCTGGGTGATAAAGGTGATCCCGAGCATCGATGCAAGATAGAAGGCGGTGAACCACAGCGTTCTGCTGAGCCTGGGCTTGCGGAATAGCACTATCAGCAAGAGGGCTACCACCACCACCATTATCGCCCAGGAGTTCTGGTTTATTGGCAGCCCCAGCAGCTGCATGAGGTGGTAAGAAAGGTACTGGTGGCAATTCTCCACAAAACGAATCAGCAGCCCCTTCAAATCCTCCTGCCCAGCAGAGGCGTTGTAGAAGTCGATCTGCATCATATGCTCCCACTGCCCTGCGAACGAGACGCCCGTAGAGCCCCATACCAACCGCTTGTATAGCGAGAGTAGAACCTGCAGCACCGCGAATACCCCAAGGGTGGCCAACGCCGTGCGCCACCGCCGGCCGAATACCAAGAGGTAGACCACCACGGCAATCAGCGCTCCGTATCCCACATTGCGAACCATCGATAGCAGGAATATCGATAGCCCAAGCCAGAGTATCCGCAGCCACCATTCCCGTCCCCATACCTTGGTAGAAGGGTATTCCGCAGCGGCGTTGCCCGTAAGCACCTGTGGCGTATCGGCTGTAGCCGTAGCACAGGGCGCTAACCGTCTTTCGCCCTCTTCCACTTTGAATAGTGCGTAGAATACCCAGGCCTGCAGCAGCAGGAATAGGGGTTCGCTATAGGTGGTTCCGCTTAGCACCACCACGGGCGTCGATACCGCGTATATCAGCAGGCCCCCCAGCCAGGCAAGCGGGTGAATCTTACCCCGAAAGGCTTTGGATAGCAGGAATATAGATCCTAGAACGAAGCAGATGGAAATGACCTTGAATAGCGGTATCGCCATCCCGAATATCGCCACTAGCGGGCTGAGTACTATGGGGTAGAGGGCGCCGTGCCAACCCGGGTAGGCCAGCCCATCCCAGAAATCCTTTGCCGCCAGCACGTACCAAGAATCGTCGCCCCCTATACTCACCTTAGGGTCGAATAGCAGTAGTGCCAGTATGAGATGTAGCCCCATGATCGCTAGGGTAATCCCTAGCCAATGCTGCGCAAGGTAGCCTTGCGCGCGTGAGGGTGTTGCGGAGGCGGAGCTTGCAGAATGTGCTATCTTGTCTGTGCGTCTTGCCCTTTCCCGGTCCATAGCGTCCTTGCTAGTGTTTGCAGCACAAAGGTAGCTTTTTTTGCTGATAGTTGCCGAGAGGGTTTACAACGCATGCTGCTAGGAGGGAGGCCCGCGGGAGGTTTACCAGCAATCCGGCTGGTTTGAATGGCGAGCGTGTTTTTCTGTGGTTGGTAAAAGAGAACGGGGAGGCATGCACCTCCCCGTTCTCTTGGCTCTTGGGAACTCTTACTGTTTCACAAAACGCAGCGTGCGCCCGCCCCCCTGTGTATCGGTAAGCTGTAGCAGGTAGATGTCTGCGGCTAGCTCTTCTGTAGGCAGGGTTAGCGTAGGTGCGCCATCGTGTGTTTGGCTTAGCACCGTCTGCCCTTTGGCATTCACTACCTGCACTAGCCGAACCGATGCGGTGCGCTGTAGGTACAGGGCCTTATCGCAGGGATTGGGGTAGATTGACACTTCTGCCAGTAGAGGGGAAGTCTCTACGCCATCGGTCTTCAGCCTTTTTAGCGTTACCTCCACCGCCACATTATCATTATTCACGGTTACCGAGCCGGTGGCATCTTCATAGTCTTTCTTGCTTACGGTGTAGGGGTAGGAGCCGTTTACGAGTTCTGCAGTCGCCGTGCCGCCAGCCTTTGTGGTCAGGGTTTGTCCGTTGATTTTGATGGTTGCGCTGCGTAGGGGGGTGGTGTTGCGCATTACCCTGAAGGTTACGAGGTAAGGCTTGGGTGCGAGATTCACGGAATGGCGACTCTCGCCCTGCACAGTTAGCTCGCCTTGTGATGGCTGGTAGCCAGAGCAATCTACACGGTAGGGGTAAGTGCCATTTGGGAGCGTAATGGGCGCCTCTCCCTGGGCATTGGTTGTGCCGCTTTTTC
Source organism: Candidatus [Bacteroides] periocalifornicus (assembly GCA_001421095.1). Taxonomy (GTDB): domain Bacteria; phylum Bacteroidota; class Bacteroidia; order Bacteroidales; family CAJPTX01; genus Bacteroides_D; species Bacteroides_D periocalifornicus. The sequence continues at coordinate 29,455 of LIIK01000028.1, forward strand.
CCGCTATGGAGATCGTGGCGTTGCCTAGGGGTTTGCCCTCCTGGTCGGTTACCAGCAAGGTTAGCAGGGAGTTGAGCGCTACCGTCACCGTGCCGGAGGCTAGCGAGAGCTGTAGGTCGCCCTCGGTGTCTAGGTACCGATCGCAGTGAACGGTGTAGTGGTAGCTGCCCTCGTTGAGCTGCTGGCTGGAGGCCTTTCCATCGGCATCGGTGGTTAGGGTTTGCCCGTTGATGGTAATGGTAGCGTTGGCCAGCGGCGCAGTGCCGTCGGTTACCTGGAATGTTGCCACCTGCTTGTAGATGCGCACGAAGGCCGCGGTGAGCTGGGTAGATTCCTGCGCATTCTCTAAGGTTAGGGTCGGAGTCTTTACACCGTTCTGCCAGTAGAGGAATGCGTAGCCATCGGTAGGTATGGCGGTTACCGTGAGGTTCGCCCCCTTGGGCAGCGTGGCCGATGTGGCATGGTCATCGTTCCCTACCTGGAAATGCCCACCATCAGCCGGGGTGGCGGTGAATGCGATAAACACCTCGGAGCTCCCTACGAAGTGGGCTGTCTCGGTGCGGTCTTCGAATACGGCAGCACCCGAGTTTTTTGTGGCAGTGAGCGTGCCGTCGTCCCAGTGGGCAAAGGTGTATCCACTCGCAGGATTGGCTTTTACTGCCGCGGGACTATCGCCGTAGTCCACCTGCTGCTGGGTGATGGCGGTACCGCTTCCATCGGTAAAAGTGCCCGCTCCCACAGGGTCGGCCACGTAGCTTACGGTGTGCTGTAGGCTGGGGGCTATTACCACGTTGTCTATTAGTGAATACCACCTATCCTCATCGGTGTAGGCAAAGCGGAGTTGTAGGTGCTGCTTACCCGCGAGGAGTGTGCTGGGCAGCAGTGCCGACTCGCTCAATCTATCGGTCGATTCGGGGAGGCTCGTCAGCTCATTCCAAGCCTCGGAAGGCCCGAACCGGTACTCGAGGGCGAGTTTACCCTTCGCCCCGGTCTTCTGGTCGAGGATCAGGATGTAGTCAAACTTCACCCTTACGTCGCCCGTTATGCCGTTGAGCCTGAAGATGGGGGAGCAGAGGTGGGTTTCGACTGTTAGTTTTTTGCTCTGGGCGTAGGCAAAGTACCCATCGAGCCTTGCGGTGCTGTTTGGTATCTTGTCTGCAACGCACCATGCTGCGGTGGTGTCGCCTTTGGCGGCGTAATGGACAAAATTAATGGTTGAACAGCTCCGAACTCCTTACTATTACTACCTTTACGGAAACTGAAAGGTTATGAAAAAAAAAAGTGCCCTTTTTGCCGGTCTTCGGACACCCAAAAATACGGGACAGTCCGCGGGGTTCAACGCTACCGATGCAATGGCTGTAGTAGGCAATTTTTAGGCGGTGAACGCATTGATAACCAGGTACTATGGGAAGTGTATACCGAGAAAAAGCAGACCCTAAAGCAGCTCGCAGCGCGGTATAGATGCTCGGCGAGGACGATACAGCGGCGATTGGACGCTTTCCCGCGGGGAAATCCCCCCGCGGAGGCGCGCAGGGTCATCGTGCTGATGGATACGACCTACTGGGGCCGGAACCTGGGCCTTACGCTGTTTAAAGATGCGATAACCAATCGGAATCTGCTGCGCTACTACGTCAGGAGCGAGACGGTTCAGGACTACATTCGGGGGGTAGAGGAGCTGACGCGCAGGGGCTTCGAAATCGTGGCGATCGTTTGCGATGGCAGGCGGGGGCTGACGCGGGCGTTCGGGGGCATCCCCGTTCAGATGTGCATGTTCCACTCGCGGGCGATCATCCGTAGGTACCTGCCCCTCAAGCCCAAGCTAGAGGCCTCCCGGGCGCTTGTAAAGATCGTAGACGGCATGAAGAACGCCGATAGGGCCTCCTTTCTAGCGGCCTTGGCGCGGTGGGAGGCGCAGTGGAGCAGTTTCATCGAGGAGCGGAGTATCGATAGGAACACGGGGAAGGGGCATTACACGCACAAAAGGCTGAGGAGCGCG
>LIIK01000029.1 GCA_001421095.1 Candidatus [Bacteroides] periocalifornicus
ATCAAGAAATTCCATTTCTCGAAGAACGTAGCGACGCGGCGTGCCGCGTCGTTGTAAAAACCGTGGGGCTCCATCGGTGGGAGGCATGAAGGGCAGTTTTATGTGAGGTTTACAGCGGTGAATCGCATTTCTATCAATTGACGAGATTGGCCATTGCGCTCTTGGTAGGGGCGATGCTGTAGGGGCGGGCCGAAAGTTGCCCGCCCACCCCCAAGTGCCCTCCCTTCCCGTGCGGGTTGCCTTCCCTTCCCGTGCCGCATCGTTATAAAGGCCATAGATTCCATAGGAGAGAGCCATGAAGGCGGATCACGACGCGGCGCGCCACGTCGCTACAAAGACCCTGCGGGCAAGGCCCATCAAAATAGGCCCGCGGGCCGCGTGGGCACAGGGATGCGGGCTATTCCCCATCCCCCCCGCTGCCGTGCGCGTAGCTTCGCGGCGCGAATGGCAGAGGAGGGGCTGCTCTCCAACGCCGCGTGATTCAACAACGATTCACACCACGAAAAACCAAAACGATAGCACCATGGCAAAAGTCCTAGCGCACCGCCCGCGGTACCGGGCCCGCATGTCGGTCATCTACTACCTCCACGGCGACCAGCTGCTGCTCCGCAAGCGCCCCACCCAGATACGCGACCCCCGCACCCCCGCCCAGCGCCGACAGCGCCTCCGCATGCGCGTGGCATCGAGCTTTCTGGCCGGCTTCCGCGACATCGTCTCCCTGGGCTTCAGCCCCGAGCTGCAGGACAATTTCCGCCAGGTGGGCGCCTACCAGCGCGCGCTGGGGCACCTGATGCGCGANGCCCTCACCGCGCGGGGCGAGGGGGTGGCCATCGCCACCGAGCGGGTGCTCCTCGCNCAGGGCAANGACAACCCCATGGGGCGGCTTACGCTCNGCGCCCAGGGGTGCACGCTGCGCATCGGCTGGGATGGCCGNGTGCCTNCCCGCTGCCGCACGCTCCTGGTGGGGGTCTGGAANCGGGGCGCGGGCCGGGCNCTCTCNCGGCAGGTCTGCTACAACCCNGGNGACCGGGCGATCACCATCGCGATCCCCCAGGGCTGGGCGGCCGACACGCTCGACGTGTGGGTGGCGCCCAGGGCCGAGGGCGAGCGGGGGCGCTACACCTCCACGCACGCCGCCCTCGAGGGCGAGAAGGGGGCGCAGCCCCTCCCGGNCGGGCGGCTGGCCGACCTCCCGGCCAAGGCCCTGCGNAGGCGGNTNGANATCGGCNGGTGGCGGCGGGTGCGGGCCATAGACGTCTACTGCGGGCGGCGGAAGCGGGAATGACCGCGGGACTGGGCGTTTGTAGCGACGCGTCGCAATTAAGGGCGGCGCACCGCGATTAAGGCATGTCTCGTGGAGATCTTGGTAGGGGCGGTGCCGAGCGCAGCGAGTGCCCGCCCGTCCCCGGGGCCGTGGCGTTTTTGCCGCGGCGTGATTAAGGGTGCCGCATCGTTTATGCGGGTTTCGCGGGACTCATTTCAGGGTGCGGGCGGCATTTGGATCACGACGCGGCGCGCCGCGTCGCTACGCTCTTCGAGAAACGGGAGAATCGGTTTTAAACCGCCGTATTCCAAAAGGGGGCCGCGGCGAAAGACTCGTATGGGGTCAATCTTTCTTTATAGGGATCTCCTTGTAAATCGGTTCTAATCGGCAATCCCATTTCTCGAAGATGGTAGCGACGCGGCGTGCCGCGTCGTTGTGAAAACCGTAGGGTCTCCTAGATGGGAGGCATGCGGGACGTACGGTATGCGCAGGGTGGCGACAGGGGAAGGAAATTATCAATAAGGATCTCGGTAGGGGAGGTGCCGAGCGCAGCGAGTGCCCTCCCTCCCCTGAGCCGTGGTATTTTTGCCGCGCAACATGATTCTTTAATCGCGACGCGGCACGCCACGTCGCTACAAAGACCGTGGGGTCCTATGGCGGGCGACGGGGGAAGAATAGGCGGGGGAATCTTCGCGTTGCGAAAGACGGACTGCGTCCCTAAAGTTGGACGGTTTATGATTGCTTAACGCTGTTTTCCAGCCGTTTGCAGCGTGTGTGCGCACGGGATTCCCGGAGTGGGAGGGCTGAAATTTCGCAGGAGCTGTGGGGTGCTGGCTGTTGGGCTACCGTTTGGGAAGCTGCTCCGCCACCGCGCGTGTAAGGACTACGAACTCGGGAACTCCGAGCTGCTCAGGCCGTTTGTCAGCGTATGGCATCTCAGGGATCGGGACGCCCAAAGCCCCCGGGAGGCTCTTGCGCAGCATCTTACGACGCTGGTTGAAGGCTCCCTTCACCACACGGGTAAAGAGGGAGAAATCGCACCCAAGCTCTGAGGTCTCGTTACGGGTTAGCCGTACCACACCGCTATAGACGGCCGGCGGGGGATTAAAGGCCTCAGGCGGGAGCGTAAAGAGGTACTCTACGCTGTACCAAGCCTGTAGCAGCACGCTGAGGATGCCATAGTCTCTACTCCCAGGCCCTTCGGCTATACGGGTGGCCACCTCGCGCTGCAGCATGAAGACCGCTTCCCCCACCCGGTCGCGCTGGTCGAGCAGCTGGAAGAGGATCTGCGAGGAGATGTTGTAGGGGAGATTGCCAGCCCACGCCATGCTGCCCGGGAGGGTGGAGAAGTCGAACCGGAGGCAGTCGCCCTCATGGAGGTTGCTCCCTAGGGAGGGGAATTCTCGGCGCAGGTAGGCCACGGCCTCGCGGTCCACCTCTAGGCAGTGGAGGCGGCAGCCGAAACGTTCCAGCAGCCCCTGGGTGAGTACGCCCATACCTGGCCCTATTTCTACCACGGTATCAGCCCCCTGCACGGCGTGCACTATGCGGGCAATGGCCTCAGGGTCGGTCAGGAAGTGCTGACCCATGCGCTTCTTGGGATGGACGGGAGGCATTGGAGGCAACTATTGAAATGGTTGAGTAGTGCGGCGTATTTTCTATCGGTTCATAAAGAAAAATCGCAAAATGGAGGGATTTCGCCTCTAGTGGTATGCCGCCTCTTGCATTGGGGCATTCTTCGGCTTTCTCAGACGAGGATTGAGAACGGTATCCAGGCTAAAGTAATGTACCTTTTGCTGCGCTGTTAGCGTCAGTTTACAGAGTTCTGTGTAGTCTTGAGTGGATCCTCCAGCGCGGCGCACCAACGTCTATTTCACCCGGAATTTGAATTCTTTCTCGGCGAGTTCCTGGTTGGCCTTGGCCACCTTCTCGGCGAGCTTGGCCTTGTGAGCCACCACCTTGGCGTGGATCTCAGGGTAGGCGATGGCCAAGATCTGGCAGGCGAAGATCGCAGCATTCTGCGCGCCATCCACCGCCATGGTGGCCACCGGGATTCCAGAGGGCATCTGGAGGATGGAGAGGATGGAGTCAAACCCCTCTATGGAGTTGCTCGACTTGATAGGGACGCCCAGCACGGGCAGGGGCGTGGAGGCCGCTATCACCCCGGGGAGATGGGCTGCCCCTCCCGCTCCAGCTATTATCACCCGCACGCCGCGCGCCTCGGCCTCATGGGCATACTTGGCCACCAGCTCTGGCGTGCGGTGCGCCGAGAGGGCGTTGAGTTCAAAGGGGATCTCCATGCTGTCGAGGAATTCAGCAGCTTTGCGCATCACCTCATAGTCAGAGGTGGAACCCATGATGATGGATACAAGCGGGGATGTTGGCATAAAGAATCTAAGAATTAGGGATTGTTTCAAATATCACAAAGCAACACTGGCGACACCAGCCCCTTAGAGGATACCCCAGAATCGTCCAGAATCCCCCAGGGCACAGGCGGGGCTATTGGCCTATTGGCATCCATTCGGTTAGTAACATTCGGGACAAAGGTAGGGAATAAAGCCTCTTTTGGCAAATTTTTTGCTACCTTTGCGGCGAGTTGGTCAGTGTTAGAAATCATCAATTACGTTAAAGATTTACAATCATGGAGCTACCCTTCTCAGAATCGTTCCGCATCAAAATGGTAGAGCCTATACGGCAGAGTAGCCGGGCAGAGCGCGAGGCTTGGCTGAAAGAGGCGCACTACAACGTATTTCAGCTTCGGGCAGAGCAGGTATTCATCGACCTGCTTACCGACTCTGGCACTGGTGCTATGAGCGATCGCCAGTGGAGCGCCATGATGATGGGCGACGAGAGCTATGCGGGCGCACGCTCGTTTTTCAAGTTCAAGGACACAGTAACTAGGATCACGGGTTTCCCCTACGTACTCCCCACCCACCAGGGGCGAGCCGCAGAGAATGTGTTCTTCTCTGCCACCGTGCATAAGGGTGATGTGGTGCCGGGCAATTCGCACTTTGACACCACCAAGGGGCACATAGAATCTCGTGGCGCGCTAGCCCTCGACTGCACCATAGACGAGGCCAAAAACACCCAGCTAGAGATCCCCTTTAAGGGCAATGTGGATCCTAAGAAGCTGGAGGCCGCCCTTAACGAGTACAAGGACCGGATCCCCTTCATCATCATCACCTGCACTAACAATACCGCTGGCGGGCAGCCCGTGAGCATGCAGAACCTCAGGGAGTGCTATGCGCTAGCCCAGAAGTTCGGGAAACGGGTGGTGATCGATAGCGCCCGCTTTGCCGAGAACGCCTACTTCATCAAGACCCGCGAGAAGGGCTACGAGAGCAAGAGCATCAAGGAGATATGCCGTGAGATGTTCTCCTATGCTGACGGTATGACCATGAGCGCGAAGAAGGATGCCATAGTGAATATGGGGGGCTTTTTCGCCACCAAGCATGCCGACTGGTACGATGCTGCCAAGGTCTTCTGCATAGTGAACGAGGGCTACATCACCTACGGAGGGATGAACGGGCGCGATATGGAGGCACTAGCCGTGGGGCTTGACGAGAACACGGAATTCGACAACCTCTACACGCGCATCCACCAGGTGCAGTACCTCGGGGCAAAGCTCGATGAATACGGTATCCCCTACCAGCGCCCAGCCGGTGGGCATGCCATATTCGTAGATGCAACCCGTATTCTGACCAATGTGCCCAAGGAGGAGTTCCCCGCCCAGACACTCACGGTGGAGCTCTACCTAGAGGCCGGCATCCGCGGGTGTGAAATCGGCTACATCCTGGCTGACCGCGATCCGGAGACCAAGCAGAACCGCTTCGGTGGACTCGACCTCCTACGCCTGGCTATACCCCGCCGCACCTATACTGACAACCATATGAATGTGGTGGCTGCGGCGCTGAAGAATGTATTCGACCGCCGGGAGCAGATTAAGCACGGGGTAAAAATCACCTGGGAAGCCCCCATAATGCGGCACTTTACGGTACAGCTGGAGAGGCTGTAGACCTACTATGCTACAATCGATGACTGGGTTCGGGCGGGGGGAAGCCTCCGCCCCTACTTGCTCCATTACGGTAGAGCTTCGAACCGTGAACAGCAAGGGGCTCGACCTCGTGGGACTGCGTATCCCTACGCACTTCAAGGCATGCGAGGTGGAGGTGCGTAACCTCTTGGCTATGCGTCTAGAACGAGGCAAGGTGGAGTGCAATGTGCAGGTGCAGTGGAAGGGTGCATCGCCTGAGAGCCTGGGTGTCAATGACGCCCTGTTCGCTGCTAGCCTGCTGCAGCTGCAAACCACCGTGAACGAAGTGCAGTTGAACTGTAGCGACGACACCCTGGTTGCGGCACTACTCCGCCAGCCAGAGGTATGGAGAAGCGAGGAGAAACCCCTGCAAGACGAGGAGAAGAGGACCTTTACGCTTGCCTTTGAGCGGGCCGTAGATGCTCTAGTGGCGTGCAGAACCCAGGAGGGGCAAGCCACAGAGCGAGACCTTAGGCTACAGGTAGACACTATCCTCGCCCTGCGTAACGATGTGGATGGGCTGAAAGATGAACGGATCACCCTCATGCGCGAGGGTATTGTACGGGCTATAGCCCAACTCGCAGGGCCTAACCTGCCCCCGGTAGACGACGCCCGGCTTGCCCAGGAATTCGCATTCCACATAGAGCGGCTCGATGTGAATGAAGAGCTACAACGGCTAGAGCAGCATTGCCGCTACTTCATAGAGACCCTCGAGTCGCACGAGTCGCAGGGTCGCAAGCTCGGCTTCATTGCCCAGGAGATGGGGAGGGAGATAAACACCCTTGGCTCTAAGGCTAACCACGTGGGCATGCAGCGGCTTGTGGTTCAGATGAAAGATCACCTGGAGAAGATAAAGGAGCAGGTTCTGAATGCACTGTAATCATTGTGCCCATGCAGTCTAGCGGTAAGTCCGTCATCTTCTCCGCCCCCTCTGGCGCGGGCAAGACCTCCATCATCAAGCCGTTGATGAGCTATTACCCCCAGCTAGAACTATCGGTGTCAGCCACATGCAGGCAACCTAGACCGGGGGAAACCGATGGGGTAGAGTACCATTTCATCACCCTGCGGGAGTTCAACCAACGGCGCGAACGGGGTGATTTCATCGAGTGGGAAGAGGTGTTCCCCGGAATCCAGTACGGCACACTTCGCCAGGAGGTAGAGCGTATATGGGGTAAGGGCAAGGTGGTGCTCTTCGACATCGACGTGAAAGGGGCAATGAACCTCAAGCAGGCCCTCGGGAGCAGCGCAATCACCATATTCATAGAGCCACCCTCTATAGATGCGCTTCGCCAGCGGCTAGAAGCTCGGGGCACCGAATCGCCCGAGGCTATCGCCAAGCGGCTCGCGAGGGCTGAGAGCGAGATGGCCTATGCCCCAAGGTATGACCGCCGAGTGGTGAACGATGATCTGGAAAGGGCTGTGCAGGAAACGGTGGCGATAGTAGGTGAATTCCTGGGAAGGTGAAAAGCACGCAAGGCATCGCGCATGCGGTGCTTTTTTTGTACCGAGATGCTGAACCACCCGCTCTGCCAGTGTTACAATGATATTAGTAGAACGTTAAACCATGCGAGTAGGGCTATTCTTTGGGACTTTTGACCCTCTGCACAACGGGCATCTGGCTGTGGCTGGCTACTTCCTTGCAGAGGAGTATGTAGATGAGGTGTGGCTGGTGCCAAGCCCGCAGAATCCGCTGAAGGATGCTAGCAAGATTGCGTCCATTGAAAAACGGATAGCTAATATCCAACGGGCGCTGAACGCAGTAGGCGAACGGCGGCTAAGGGTGTGCGATATAGAGGCCAAGATGCCCACCCCTTCCTACACCGTCCGCACGTTACGCCAATTGGGCAAAAAGTTCCCAGGCGCAACCTTCAGCCTGATAATGGGTGCCGACACAGCCACCACCCTACACCAGTGGCGAGAGGTCAATAAACTCCTGAACAACTGGGATATCCTCATATACCCGAGGCGTGGCTACCAGGTAGACAAGAACCTGCTCGCGATGTGCGTCCGCATGCAGATGGTAGATGCCCCCCTCTTTGAGATAAGCGCCACCCAGGTCAGGCAGCTCCGAGCGCAGGGTAAGAGCTGGCGATGTTTCGTGCCGGCTGGGAGTGGTGAGCGAGCTTAGCCGAACGGGGGGTAAGCCCCCCATGTAGAAGATCGAACCCATACGGGGCATTCGCAGAAACCTCACTCTTAGGGAGTGATTTTCAGCATTCTCGCGCACTTCTACTGCCCAAAAAGCACACGAACGCCATTCTGCTAAGCCATAGGTTGGGTTCTTCTTTGCACCATCCTATCCCTTTGCGCCTCCAGTACCGAAGGCTGGATTGCATCCCAAAATTTCCACATTTTCCCCTTGGTGGATACATGGAAATCCCCTAACTTTGCAGTGTGTTTGGAGCTGTGGGTACTCGTAGCAAGTGTTTTCTCGTTTCTAATTTCTTAATCATTTCAGCAATATTATGAATTGCACATTCACCCCCCCCGAATTTTTCTGCACAAAATACTTAGTGCAACGGTAGGCGTAGCAGTCTTTGCCTGCCTATTCTGCCCTGCTCTACGGGTACAGGCCGCTGGTAGCGATGAGGGGAAAAGCGCCCAGATCTCCCAGGAGGCGGGCGCAAGATTCACCCTTGAGCGTACCACATTTTTCTCGGAGAGTGGGCTGCCTACCCAGACCTCCATATCGTTGCCAGGGATTCGCATGGGCGAGGGCTATAGCCTTGCGCCAGCAGCTCTGCCAGCCCGTGGCGGGGTTGGAGTGCTCAACCACAAGGGCGCGCAGATGCTCGGCGGGAGCATAGGGTTGAAGGTCTTTTTACCGCAGTTTGCTGTGACCTATGACTACATGCTGGCCGCGGGATTCTTCAGCTCTGGCAAGGGCTCATTCTCAGTGGGCGGCTATGTGGGCTTCACCACGCCTTTCTGGTTCCACTTCGATGCCCGCGCGCTGCTCCACTTCAACTTTAGCGATAGGTTCGCCATGCACCTGGGGCTGGTTACTGGGGTTGGCGTTGTACGCCTTACGGTTCTCGATGTAACCACCACATCGCCCGCGTTCGATTTCGACGCGCTGCTGGGCTTCCGCTGGCATTTCAACAACAGGGTCTGCCTAACGCTGGAGCTTTCCCCCACCATTGCCCCTGGCCTCGCCCTTCCGTGGGCAGCCATCGGAGTTGCAGGGACGTTCTAGAAGCTAGGGTATCCGCAAGCCAAACACAAAGAATAAGGGGCATCCGTAAGGGTGCCCCTTAATTGTATGCTCAGGAGAAGGTTGCCGAAAAGGCCTAGTGCAATCCCCTCGCCCAAATGCGCACATGTAGCCCTTTGGCCAGGGGGAGGCTTTTCCCTCCTTATGATTAAACCGTTTTAATCAATCAGTTACATTTATCGAAAACAGTAGAATTACAGCGCACTGCATCGTTTACACGGGTTTTGCAGCAGTTGCATTTAGCCTCTTCCCCATTTGTCTATCGCCTCCCACCATTCTGGAAGTATCTCGGTAGAGTGCCCGGTGGAGGGGTCGAAGCCCACCATTACCGACTGCCCAACGGAGTAGACCAGCCCGCTGTCTGGATTGTAGATTGCCTGTAGGGTCTCAAAGCTTTTGGGCGTTCGGAATTCGCCTGGCACTAGTGTGGCCACCGCCGCGCGTTCCTCCACGTGCAGCGGGCGGTAGAAATCGATTTCCACTCTAGCCAGCACTACCCCTACACCATCCCAATCGATAGGACGTCCTAGCACGTGCATGAAGTAGTGCAGGCGGCCAAGATCGTAGAATTGCTGGTAGACCGAGTTGTTCACGTGCCCTAGGCGGTCGGCATCGCAGAACCGTAGCTGTAGCGGTAGGCGGTGCCTAAAGGGCGATAGGAAATCGGGAGACTCTGTCTGCTCCCGAGCGATACGGCGGCTCATGGCGAGGGGTGATTTAAGACGAGGTTAGCCCTCGGGGTCTAGTGGGTATTTTTCAGCCCTTTTTGGCACTCTGAGAGGGGTTTTGCTCCTTGGGTTCGTGATCTAGCACCTCAAAGCGCGAGTTTCTGCTCTGGAATTCTGGCACTATCTCCTTCATCTTGGCTACTATGGCGAAGTCGTCTGCCTCGTTCAGCAGCCCTAGCAGCTCGTCGATCTTCTCGGCCACGTAGCCGGGTTCGTAGTCTCGCACCTTTGCCCGTAGTATCTTCGGGTGGTGCGTGGGCAGGGTGTTCTCCTCGTTGGCCAGCAGCTCCTCGTAGAGCTTCTCGCCAGGGCGCAAGCCCACATAGACTATGCGAATGTCCTGATTGGGCACGTAGCCCGAGAGCATGATCATCTTCTCGGCCAGGTCTACAATCTTCTCCGCCTTGCCCATGTCGAACACGTAGATCTCACCACCCTCACCCATCGTTCCTGCCTGTAGCACCAGCTGGCAGGCCTCAGGAATGGTCATGAAGTAGCGCCGGATTTCTGGATGGGTTATCGTCACCGGGCCACCGTTCTCTATCTGCCGTCTGAATCGTTGCACCACCGAGCCGTTAGAGCCCAGCACATTGCCGAATCGGGTGGTGATAAAGCGGGTGGCGCCGTTGGCAGCATGGGCCTGCACGTAGATTTCGCAGAGGCGTTTGCTTGCGCCCATCACGTTGGTGGGGTTTACCGCCTTATCGGTGCTCACCATCACAAAGCGGCGCACCTTGAATTCCACCGAGAGGTCTGTGAGTATTTTGGTGCCTGCTACGTTGTTGGATATGGCCTCGTAGGGGTTATCCTCCATCATTGGCACGTGCTTGTAAGCCGCGGCGTGGAATACCACCTCTGGGCGGTAGTCCTCAAAGGTCTCTCGCATCCGCACGGGGTCTGTCATGCTCCCGATTACCAGGTGGAAATCAACGAAACCAAGAGCCTCCCTCAGCTCGAGGTCGATATCGTAGAGTGGGGTCTCAGCCTGGTCAAAGAGCACCACCAGCTTGGGGCGAAATTTGCTGATTTGCCGCACTATCTCTGAGCCAATACTCCCAGCAGCCCCTGTAACCAGCACCGTTTTCCCGGTGAGGTACTCCTGGATTCCCTCGCTATTTAGCACGATGGGCGGGCGGCTCAGCAGGTCGTTGATGTCTATCTGCTTCACCCGGTCAAAAGTGATGTCGCCCTGTAGCCATTTGGCCACATTGGGGGCTGAGAGGACTTTTACCTTGCGCCGGAGGCAGATGTCGAGTATGCGATCCCGCTCCGCCTCATTCATCCGGTCGTTGGTCAGGATGAGCTTACCCACCTGATTGTCTCGCAGCACGTGGTCTAGCCGATGGAGGGGGAATATCGGTATGCCCTCAATTTTTGCCCCTCGGTGCTGTACCCCGGGTTCCACTATTCCCAGGATGCTCACGCCCGCCCCGAGGTCGCGGTCTAGCGTCCGTTTCACCTGCAGGGCGCTCTGCTCATTGCCCAGAATCATCACGGCCTCTTGGCTCACCGTACGCACGGTGTAGGCATGTATAGCCTTGAATATCATCCGCGATCCGATAAGCCCGAAGTTCGTAACTATGTACTCCAGCAGGATGATGCTCCGGGGAATCTCCAGCACCTCGGAGCTGCGCACCAGGAGGCTCGCCATGTAGATGAGGATCGACCCCACCGTGGTAGCCCCTAAGATCCTGATGGCATCGGCAGAGCTGGTGTAGCGTACCAGCCCACGGTAGGTTCTGAATAGCAGGAAGGTGAGCAGACGTGCAGACAGCACAATGGCCAGCACCCAGGGGATGTGGTGCCCGTAGTAGGCGTCTAGAATCTGGAAATCGAAGCGCAGGGCATAGGCCACCACCACCGCGACGGCGCACACCATAAGGTCGATAGCCAGCACCACCAGGCGTGGAGCATGCTTCATGCGTAGCTTCATATGGCAAACATTAGGCATCGCGATATTAGGGAAAATTGGAGGAACAGCAAAAGCACCTTTGACGAATACGCCGCTTGGTTACATACACTCCTTCTGGTGGAGGCTCTACCTCTGCCCCCGTTACTCCCTGTAGTTGATGCTAGTTATAGAAAAACCATTGTACCCCGAAACGCCACTCTCTGGCACGATCTGGGTAGTGCGGGGCAGCGAAGTAATCTCGCCGTGCCAGTAGGCCGCTGTGCAGGTGTAGCACCTTTGCGAATACGTTGGCATTCTTCCACTTCAGGCTCAGTACCGCATTCGCCATGGGATAGCTGCCCATGGTGCGCTGCAGCTGCCGGCGGAAAGCCCCGAGGTCGCTATTCCACATGTCCATCCTGTAGGCTGTGCGTATGTACCCCTCTAGGCAGGCCGAGGCCGTGAGCACCCCCTTTATCAGCGTGTATTCATACCCCAGACGGGCAAAGAGGGAGAATCTCGGTAGGCTCAGAGCCTCGGTGTGCGCATTCACCTGGTAGAGGAGGCGGCCCCCAGCAATCAAGCCCCATCTGCGGAAATCGGCCTGTAGCCATACCCCTAGCACATTCATAGAGGCCACCTGCTTAGGGCGGCTTGTAGAATCCAAGTAGGTGAAGTTCTGGTAGTTCCTGTGGCGTCCGCCCAGCTCTATCCCAAGGCTGGGGAGGCGTAGCGAGAGTGACTGCGTGTGTCCAATTTCGGGGAGAAGCGGAAGGTTATCCCAACGGACGGTATTGCTGAAATAGCTCTTGGCCAGCGTGGAGTGCCTATTCTGGTCTAGGCTCAGGGACCCCTCAACGGTGAGCCCCTGCGGGTCGGCGAATACCCGGTATACCCCCCCGAAGTAGGCTGAAGATTCACCGACGCGGGCCCAGAGGACGCTAGCGTGCAGATGGAGGTGGAGATCCAGCCGCTTCCCGGCGTAATCCGCATTCAGCCCCGCGGTGATGCTCGCCTCCCCTGTGGAACTGCTGGGGTAGAGGTATTGGTTCGGGCGCTGCGCAATGGTAGCCAAATGCTCGTAGCCCACCCAGATCCGTAGGCTCGGCAGCGTGAATCCGCCGGGGTGTTGCTGGGAGTAGGCTATCCCCAGCCGTCCGTGGTAGTGGTGGATAGCCACCGTGTCGTAGGTCTGAGTGCGGGAGATGTAGGGCGGATCGAAGGCCCTCAGGGAATCGCTACCCCAGTACGGGTTTGAGTTTCGCCAGCTGCGCGCCCACCTTCGGTAGGTATGCAGGCTCACCAGGCTGAGAACTGGGCGAGAGTACCGGTAGAGAATCCGTTGGCCCGAGTCAATTCGCTCATCGTACCGCCGGAGCAGGTCGATTCCCATATCCAGCAGGTAGTCTTGGCTTCGCGTAAGGCTCTGGGCTTTAGCCTGCCGAACCAGAATCGTCTCGGGCTCTACTACCGTGTCGGTCAGCATCCTATCCTCCCGAATCCCTCCGTTGTCGCTAAAGGTCAGCTTGCCGAGCTGGGCGTAGCCATTGAGGTAGAGTCGCCCCTTAGCGTAGCTGGCCTGCATTCGTCCTCTGCTTATGGCGCTCTGGAGATTCACGTACTCCGCCTCCTCGGAGCCATGCAGGATGTCGAAGCCCAGGTTGAGCGCGGGGTTCACATTCTGGGTGACGAACCATCGGGCGAAAAGATCCCCTTTATTCGTCCGAAAATTCGTGGCAGTCCAGAAGTAAGACGTATGCCCATGCGCGCTGTACAGCGGCGGCGCAGGGTCGAGGTAGGGCTGCACCGCCACGAAGGGGAAAGGCGTGCTAGCCGTTGGCCGGTGACGTGCGAAAAAATCGTCGGTCTGCAGGGGAGAGTAGGCTACCCCGAGGCGCACCGATGTTGTGTTCGGCAGGGCGCCGTAGTCATAGTACTGCGCCTGGGTGGCGGTGCTGTCCCACCGTTGCAGCGAGTACGTCCAAGCCGAGGGGTCGATCCGCCAGGCCGTAATCCAACCGATGGTGTCGGGCAGCGGAAGGCGGGCGTAGAGATGCCCATCGTATTGGTATACAGAATCGTAGCCATTCGCAGCTCTCCCGAGCGAATCGGCGGCTACAGGGGAGGCAATCTGGACCGAATCGGTAGCCTGTGCGAATGTGCGCATCTGGGTGCTATCGGTGCGTAGGCTATCGCGTATCTCTGCGCAGAGCGGGGTACCGACAGCCTGCAAAGGAAGGCCCGCGGGTCCACCAGCCCCCCGTATAGCCCCCGATGCCAGCGCAGGAGTCCACCACCCCGCCGCGAGCAGCAAGAACGCCGCCAGCAGCCGAGGCAGCCTATATGGATGGGGGGAAGTACAACGCTTGGGCAATGCTACCATATGGCCTTTCCACGGGGTGCGCACCCTGTGGATTCCTCATTGTTTCAGAGGGCAAATGTAGGGATTTGAAACTGGAAAACAAAGCAACGGCTAAAACATCGGTGCGCAGAGCCCCAGCGGCTAGACGATTCTGTATCCTAAAGATATCGTGTAAGCAACTGTATGAAAGGCAATTGCCACTATAGGCTAGGCGGTGTATGCGCATGTGGCAGCAAGGTAGCGAGCCGAAATGCGGGACTCCCTCTCCGCAGGACGATAGCTGTGAGCCGTTGAACAGAGGGGGCTTCCCATCCCAACGCTACCCTTTCAGCATGCCGTCGGCAAGGGGTCATCGCCGTACCTGCGCCGTACCATCGCCGTACCTCCTCTAGTGTACCCTCGGATTTCACGCCGAAATCCGAGGATGAAGCGACCCAGGTATAGAGCAGGTACGGCGCAGGTACGGCGATGACTGGGAGAATACAGGGGAGAAAAGGGGGGGTAAGGCCTTGACCCGTTTAGTGCCGGGCTATGGCGTGGCTTCAGGGGGAGCAGGCAAAGGCTGCTAGCGGAGAGTGCGGAGGGGAGAGGGGCTGCGTTCTCCGATAGTTTAAAGTCGTAAGAATTCCTACCTTCATTTTTAAGGGCTAGCGTAAAGGGGAATTTCCCCCGCAGACGTTACGTTTGATTCTCAAAGGTCACATGATTTTACAGATCGATGCTGAATGAGGCACCACAGCCCGATTGCAGCTCGCCAAACCAGAGCATCCCGATATATCCCCCAAGGCTTACGTGTTGCCAGATTTGGTAGCGATAGCGTAGGGTGGAGTAGAGGCCCCAGCCTGAGTGTTCGTATACCTTTCTCAGCCTCCCGTCTTTGACCTGTATTTCGTAGGCATGGGTTATTCCTCCGCCCGCTTCTATTGCTAGGATGTGGCGGGTGGAGGGGGAGAAAATCGGTAGGGGTAGAAAGGAGAGCCCAGTGCCATAAAAACGGATTATGCCAGCAGTGGAGTTTTCGACTCCAGAGCTTAGGCTACCATCAGGATCCTTACCGTACTCTATGGTTCTCATTTCGAGTTTATTGAAGATGGGAGATTCAGGGAGGTCATCGCATCCTTCCATCCGCAGCTGGAAACCTAGATATGGGAGTGGGGTGTAGGTGAGTGAGCCTGCGGTGTACATGGAGTAGCGCCATCGGTCCCCGTCGCTAATGCCGATATCTACCGTGGCATGGAAAATCCCCTGGGCTAGGATTTTGGGTGTGCAGCCTATAAGTGCCAAGAGTATTGTTACCTGCAGTCTACGTTTCATTTGTCAAGAGGTTTAATGGTGAATAATCCAGGTCTGCTAGGGTGTTCTAGCCTTTCCCAGAGGGGCAGTGTAGGCGGAATGCCGCGGGGGCTGAGCGTTGGGCTGTTGCTAGAGCCCGTACCTGCGTATAGGAAAAACGGGATTTTCAGCGGTATGTTTCATCTGGGGCGTGCTATCCAAGGGAGGGGATGGGGCTAAATCCCATTTTATTCACAGAAAAATAGTACCTTTGGGGTGCAAAACGGCCCATTGTCCTGATACATTAAAACTACGCGCCATGCCATCCGCACCATTCATCACGCTCAACCAGTTCATAGTGGATCGCCAGGCCGATTTCCCCTACGCCTCTGGCGAATTCTCGCGCCTGCTCTACTACCTAGCCGTGGCGGCCAAGATAGTGAACCGGAAGGTAAACAAGGCCGGGCTGGCCGACATCATCGGCGAGGCGGGCTCTACCAACGTGCAGGGCGAGGAGCAGAAGAAGCTGGATGTGTTCGCGAACGACCAGTTCATAGCGGCCTGCCGGAATAGCGGGGAGTGCTGCGGTGTGGCCTCGGAGGAGAACCAAGAGGTGATAACCTTTGAGACTGAGCTGGCGCAGCGGGGCAACTACGTGGTGCTGATGGATCCGCTGGATGGTTCGTCGAACATAGATGTGAATGTGTCGATAGGCACCATCTTCAGCATCTACCGTAGGCTGAGCCCGCGGGGCGAGATGGCGCAGCCGGGCGATTTTCTGCAGCCGGGCCGTAAGCAGTGCGGCGCGGGCTATGTGCTCTACGGGAGCAGCACCATGCTGGTCTACACCACTGGGCGCGGGGTGTACGGCTTTACGCTCGACCCGAGTATTGGCGAATTCTGCCTCTCGCATAGCCTAATCACCACCCCCACCGAGGGGAAGATCTACAGTGTGAACGAGGGCAATATAGGGCAGTTCTCCCCCGGGGTGCGCAGCTACATAGCCTACTGCCAGACGAACGATAAGGAGACGGACAGGCCCTACAGCGGGCGCTATATCGGCTCGCTGGTGGCCGATTTCCACCGGAATCTGATGAAGGGCGGTATCTACATGTACCCGCCCACGGCCAAAGCGCCCAATGGCAAGCTGCGGCTGCTCTACGAGTGCAATCCTATGGCTTTCTTGGCCGAGCAGGCGGGGGGGCTGGCTACCGATGGCCGGATGTCGGTGCTGGACATTGTGCCGGAGACGGTGCATCAGCGCACCCCGCTATTCATCGGCTCCGCGAGCATGGTGAGGCGGGTGATGGATATGATGGCGCAGGAGGAGTAGGGGCTGGGGAAAATAGCAGGTGGTGTGCGTCCTAGAAACCTAGCGGGGCGGAGCGGTCTGCTTCACCATTCGCCTTCCGTGCACCACTGCAGAATCGGCGAGGTCGATGGATAGCGTAATTGAGACTCCCGTCGGCGTGGTGAATCTGTGCCGTATGCGGGTGGCAGAGGATCTACTCGAGATTGCGGAGCTGCTGGTAGAGGCGTTCCCCTCCGAGGAGCGTCGCCCGCTGTGGATGTACCCGCCATTGCTGACGAGGGGCGATACGCGCTTCTACCGGGTGGTGCACGGGGGCGATACGGTGGGGTTGTTGAACCTCTGGGACTGGGGCTCGCTGTGCTACGGTGAGCACATGGCGCTGCGCCCAGAGCTGCGGGGGCATGGCATGGGCGAGGCTATCCTGCGGGAGATGGTTACCAGCGCAGAGCGCCCCTTTGTGCTGGAGGTGGAGCCCCCAGGTAGCGATATCCAGCGTCGCCGCATCGGGCTCTACGAGCGGCTGGGGCTTCGGGTGGCCAAGCGAGACTACATGCAGCCATCCTACAGGGCGGGCGGCCAGCGGGTGCCGCTGTGGATTATGTGCTCGGCGGGCTATGAGCCGCAGGTGGAGGCGATGGTGGCGAGAATCAGGGTCGAGGTGTATGGGGAGGGGAACGGCAATGGCGATTGCTGAAAAATGCCCTGCGTAGTCCGTTCGACTGCCAGTTTCCTTCTCGGCGCAGTAACTTGCGGGGTTCGGGATTGTTGAATAATTCTGAGATTCCAGAGGTGTGGCCTCTGCTTAGCGCCCTAAGGCGTAACTTGTGTAGAGAAGTCCCATTCCCCTCCTGTTAAAGGAATTTTAATCAAATCAAATTACCGAAAGCAGTAATGGTGTGCAGAGTTGTTTAAATGGGCTTTACTGAGATTTCTTGATAGGGGGGCAGAATTTCAAAAAGATTGCGTTTTCATCAATCGAAGAGGGCTGATATTATGGTCAGGGTAGGAGCGATGCGGAGCCTAGCGAGTGCTCGCCTTTCCCCAAGCCGGAGCGACCTGAAAGTTGTCTGCCCAGCGTTCTAGCCCCAGCGTTCCTATTCAGCGTCTGTTCCCCTGCGATTATTACGGACCATGGCGGAGTGGCGAGTGCATTGATTCAATGTTCTTCCATTGGAGTTCTTACATTGAAAAAAGCCCCCTCCGCGCAATGCTCTCTATAGCATTGCGCGGAGGGGGCTTTCCGCATTTTCTGTGGTTGGGTACTATACCCTAAAGTACGCCAGTGTTTCCTCTAGGTGTTTGGCTTGCTCGGCGAGCCGGTCCGCGGTGGCGGTGACAAGCTCGCTGGTGGCGGCTCCCTCCTGCGCCATCTGGGAGAGTTCCTGGACCGCAGAGGCTATGGAGCTTACGCTTTCAGTCATCTCACGGCTTGCTGCTGCGCCGCCGCTGGCTAGCTGGGCTGATTGCTTAATCTCTTCGCTTATGGTCGCGATGCGTTCGCTGGTGTTCTCGTTATTTTTCAGCGCTTCCTTGGCGTAGTGGGTTATTTCGTTGGCGGTGGCAGCACTCATTTCGGCGAGCTTGCGAACCTCGGAGGCTACCACACTGAACCCGCGCCCGTACTCTCCGGCGCGGGCAGCCTCTACGGCGGCATTTAGCGCGAGGATATTGGTCTGGCTGGCTATGGACTGCACCTTATCGGTCCGGGAGGCTATGGCGCGCACGGCGGCTACGCTCTGCTCGCCATCCTGCTGCAGGATGGCCACAGCCTCGCTCTCCTTGTTCATGGACTGGGCAGCGCCGGATGAGAGCTCAGAATTGTGGGTGATGTTGGCAGATATGTGCTCTAGGCTGCTGGAGGCCTCTTCTAAGCCGGCGGCCTGGCTGGTAGAGTTATTCAGGAGGGTTTGGGAAGCGCTGTCGAGCTCACCGCTAGAATTCCGCAGTTCTTGCACAGCCTGCTGCATGCTACGTAGCACATTGGATATCTGCCCTCGGAGACGGGCGAGCGAGGAGAAGAGGATGCCGATTTCATCTTTACGGTGCTGGACAAGTTCATACCCCTCCAGCTGGGTTATGTCGCCCTCGCTCATTTTCACAAGCACATTGGCGGCATCGCGGAGCGGACGGCTCTCCAGGTTCACCATGCGTTGTACCAGGATGATGATGATGACTACGAGAACCAGAACTCCGATGAGTTCTAGCGCCTCCAGAAGGTGGAGAATCTTATGGACAACGGATTCGCCTTGGATTACCACCTCCTCGTAGGAGAGGGCCGCATCGTTCATAGCTTTCTGCGCGCTGGCTACAGAGGCCTCCCAGGCAGCCAGCCCTCCCCGTAGGTTAGAGAGTTCTTGGTGGAGGGCTTGGAATGAGGTTTGTATCCCTTGTAAGCCAGCTGCTTTCGCATCGCTTACCACGCTGGCGCAGGCGGCTATAGTGGTGTCTGAAACGTTGCTCCGCCACTGCGAGAGGACCAGGAGTGCAGATTTTAGCAGGCGAGGCGAGGCTTCGTCCCCCTCGGCCAGGAGTGCGGATTCTGCTCTGCCTGCAGCGGGCTCTGCGGTGCTCATGGCATCGAAGTAGCTTCGTCTACCCGCTGCAAGCTCCTCAAAGGCAGCTGGCAGATCGGCGGATTTGTTGAGCGCGTACATGAAAACGTTCTGGTCCAGCGTTTGAACCTGGCTTCCCATTTCGCGGAGCTTGCCGATTCGCTCTGCGTGTTCTTCTTTCCATTTCGCTAGGTCTGCCTGCTTGGTTTCCAGTATCTTCGGGGTAGCTGGCGGCTGGAACCATACGGCCATTTGCTGCTCAGAGCCTGTACGTACCCGCTCCCCTAGGGCCTTGACATCGATGGTGAACACGAAGCGTTGCATTACGTACAGGGTGAATAGGAAGCCTAGTAGAACTAGGACGATCAGCGCGCTGTAGGTAAAGTAGAGCTTTCTCTTGAAGCTTAGATCCCTGAATCCCATAGTTTAGATTCTCGTTAAGTCTGGTTATTCGACTATTCTCGTTTTACACCCCTATTATACGTAGAGAGTGCGCGAAATGTTGCTAGATATTTCTGTTTTTTGATGGAGAGTTCCGACGCAGCGGTTTTGAGGGCAAAGTGAAAATGGAACGGCTGAATAATACATAGGATTGCTGTATAGCGCGCTGAGTGGCCAAACTGGTCTGATTTTTTTCGTGGAAATGCATGTTCCTTTTCGGTAGATATAGGGTTGGAATGGGCTTCTTACCCAAGAAGGCAGGGATTATTAAGAGAGCTGCATTGCAATGGGGCTGGTGCAGCGCAGCATGATAAATTTCTTGGGCTAGCGCAGGATTGCGAAAAAAGTACTACCTTTGCGCCACGGTTGAAGGGGGGGATTCTTAAGGAAGGAATTTGTCGCGGGGTGTAGCGCAGCCCGGTTAGCGTGCGTCGTTCGGGACGACGAGGTCGGGAGTTCGAATCTCCCCACCCCGACAGATTTCCCCCTCTGCTTAGAGGCAAGAATTCTGGCCGTGTTCGGGTAGGAATTCTTGTTGGAGCAAGGACTTGTAGGGCTGTTTGACGTGCGGATTTTCTCAGTAAAATCAACATTACGTTTGTAGAAATGCGTCTGGCAGGCGGGATTTGGGATATTGCATTTCCAGCGCATGCTACGGGGAGTTTGTCCAGCTTTGCGTTCTCCTTCCCTCCCAATAAATCTGGGGCCTATGTTCACGTATCGCGGCGCGCTGCTCGGACTCCCAGTGTCGCACAGCCTTAGCGTCTATCTATGGGGGCGCATGGCTCAGCGCTGTGGACACCCGTTGGTATACACACGGGTATCAGCCCTCAAGCCTCCAAGGCTCAGTGAGATTTTTGAGCGGCTACGGCTCGATTTCCTCAATGTTACCTCGCCATTCAAGGCGCAGCTACAAGGTCAGCTTGCGGAGGTCGCCCCTGCGGCTATGCGGCTTGGCTGCGTGAATCTGGTGGTAAGACATCCAAAGGGGCTTGCGGGGTATAATACCGATCCAGCGGGTGTTAGCTATATGCTTCAGGATGCGGCGAAGGAGGAGGTAGGGGATTGTGGTGTGGCCGCCCAGCCTGGTACTCCCGAACGGCTCTTTGTGGTGCTTGGCGCAGGTGGTGCAGCAGCAGCTGTTCTTTATGTGCTTACCCAATCTGCCCGCAGGGCTATTGTGCTGAGTAGGACGAGGGCGCATGCGGAAGAACTTGCAGCACGCTTTGGCTGTGCAGGCTATGATTATCTGAGTATTCCAGAAATACCAGCGCAATCCGTCCTAATAGGCTGCCTACCCCCTGGAAGTTCGGTGCCTGAATTGCCTTGGCGCCGGTTCTCTGCGGTGTATGATTCCACCTATGCGCACTCGCCTATTCGTCCGTTGGCAGAACGTTTTTCACTACCCTACACTGGGGGGTACGACTGGTTGGCAGGGCAAGCGCAAGAAGGGTTTAGAGTGGTGTATGGGGCGATGCTAGTGATGGACGAAGGGTTCTACGTGCAGCCTGCTAGCCTTGGCGGTGTACCTGTGTACGTGGGCAAGCGGGATGCCTCTCCCAGCTCGGGTAACGATACGGTTGTCCTCTGGGCAGATACCGACCTGGAGTTCCAGCAGATAGAGGCGTATGAAAAGGCTGCAGCACGGTAGGCTAACGGGTTCTGTACACCTCCCGCCAAGTAAGAGTGTGGCTTTGCGGGCGGCGCTGATGGCGATGCTGGCAGAGGGGAACTCTACAATCTGCCACTACTCAGACTGCGCGGATGCACTCGCACTCCTAGGGGTGTTCGATGCGTTGGGGGGTGATTACCGCCATGAGGGGGATACGCTGTGGGTGCAGGGACGGAGCTGGAAGGTGCAGGAATCTCGGGTAGAGTGTGGAGAGTCTGCCTTCCTGGCTCGTACACTCCCAGTCCTACTTCCAAGCATGGGTATCTCGGCGGTAGTAGATGGACGGGGAACGCTGGTGCAACGCTCCCAAACCGACCTGCTGGCTGTGCTAAGGGTGCTTGGAATACCCTACCAGAGTGGGGGCGACTACCTCCCAGTGGCCGTGTCGGCAACGGATCTGGATGCACGTGTGGTTCTGCCCCCGCAGAGGACCTCGCAGGTGGCCAGCGGTGTGCTGATGGCAATGGGTATGATGCCCAAGCGGGTAGAGGTAGAAAATCTACCCACATCCAGCGGTGGCTACTTGCAGCTCACTCTGCAGATAATGCGGCATTTCGGGGTATCATGGCGAGAGGATGCTCCAGGCAAGCTGTTAAAGCCCGCTGGGGGGCTATACCGCACTGTGGAGTTTTGCTGTGAGGCAGACTGGAGCGCGGCGGCTCTGCTCATTGCAGGTGCTGCTATTGGGGGAGAGCTGATTCTATACGGTTTGAATCCTGAGAGCCTACAGCCAGACAGGGCGATTCTGGAGGTGTGTAGAAGGGTGGGGGTAGAATGTGTATTTAATGGGACGGCTCTCTGGGTACGGGGTGTGGAGAATGCTAAGGAGCTTCGGCCGTTTGACTACGATATTGGTGATTGTCCAGACCTTGCGCCAGCGCTTGCAGTGCTAGCATCGCTTATTCCCAGTGAATCGTGCATTCGGGGAATTGCCCAGTTGGCAAATAAGGAGTCGAATCGAGCCCAGGTATTGTCTGAAATACTTAGAAATTTTGGGGTGGATGCCGCGTTAGGTTCGGGAATATTAAGGATCCAGGGAGGATTCTCTAGGACTTCGAGTACGCCAGTAATCGTAAATGTGCATGCTGACCACAGAATGGCCATGGCAGGATACTTGCTAGGGCTCTTCTACCCAGGGGAGGGCTTGCTAAGCGACCCTACGTGTGTGGCTAAATCGTACCCCAGATTCTTTGATGATGTGGGCGCTCTCTTGGCGAAGGGACGCTGAAATGTTGCGGTCGGAGCAGCTATTTTTTTTAGGTGTATTCTTCTATTGAGGGAAAATAGATTACCTTTGCGTCTTGAACATCCTTGCGTAAGGGTGTGGTAGTATTTGGAAATGTATAAGCACTTATGGCTACACTTGAAACTCTTAGGAATAAGGCTGGGGTATTCGTAGCGGTTATCATCGGCCTTGCGTTGCTGTCATTCATCCTGAGCGATTTGCTTGGTTCGGGGCGCTCCATATTCAGCGCCGACGATATGGAGGTCGGGCGGGTAGATGGCACAAGTATCAGCTACCCCGTATTTCAGCAGCAGGCCGACCAACAGCTACAGCTTCTGCAGGCAATGCAGGGCAACCAGGGGAATAGCGAGATGCTCGGGCAGCAGGTACGCGAGCAAGTATGGCAGCGTTTCGTCCGCCAGCAGGTGCTAGACCGTGAATGCGATCGCCTTGGGCTTGCCTTCACCAATGAAGAGCTATCGGGGTATATCCTTGGAAACGAGGTGCATCCCGTGGTAAAACAGCTCTTCACGAATCCGCAGACTGGGGAGTTTTCCCGTGACCAGCTGGTCAATTTCTTGCAGAACCTCGATGAGGGGGTATCGCCAGAGCAAAAGGCCTACTGGCTTGAGGTAGAGCGGGAGCTGCGCGATGAATTGGCAATGAAAAAATACGTGACCCTCGTGACCAAGGGGCTCGGGGTTACCAAATTTGAGAACGACTTCCGGGCGGCCCTACTGAGCAACTCGGTGGATGCTGCCTACGTGTACAAGAGCTACGATTCGCAGCCCGACTCGCTCTTCAAGGTCACCGAGGAGCAGGCTAAGAGCTACTACCAGGAGAATCGCGAGCGTTTCAAGCAGGGAGAACTCAGGGATCTGGCCTACGTAACCTTCCCGCTGACACCTGCGGAATATGATTTCCAGATGGCCCGCGAGGCGCTGGAGAAGCTGATTCCAGAGTTCAGCGAAACGGCAGATCCTGGCGCTTACGCTACCCAGAATGGCGACACACCCTATACGGACAGGTGGGAATCGCCCAAGAACCTCCCTGCCGGCCTAGCTACCTGGGCGGAGGAGAACGTACCAGAGGGGACCGTATCTGGCGTTGAACAAGCGGGGAATGAGTATCTGGTAGCTCGCTTAGTAGCGCGAAAGTCTCTACCAGACTCTGCGCAAGCACAGCACATCCTCTTCTCCTACCAAAAATACCCACAGGAGCGGGCAAAAGAGTTGGCCGATAGCATCTTAAACCTAGTGAAGAGCGGGGCAAACTTTGCTGAGCTTGCTCGCCAATACTCCGACGACCCAGGGAGCAAGGAGAAGGGTGGAGATTTAGGCTGGTTTGCGCAAGGAGTGATGGTGCCCCCCTTTAACGATGCCTGTTTCCTGGGCAAGCGAGGCGACAGGGTGATAGTAGAGTCTCAATTTGGGGTTCACGTTATAGAGGTGCTTGGGCAGAAGGGGAGTAGCGAAATGGTCAAGGTGGCAATTCTCTCCCAGAAGGTAGAGGCGGGCAACCAGACCTATCAGCAGGTCTTCAACCAGGCAAGCAGCTTTGCCACCGAGGTGCATGTGGCACGGCCAAGCTGGGTAGCAAGCCTTTTCGGCGCAGGAAAGGAAAGGGTGGTGAAGGCTGAGAATCTTTTCGATTCGGTAGCGCAAGCTCGTAGTGTGCAAAAGCGTATTGCCAACAAGGTCGACGGGAACTTGACGCGGGTGGGTGCGTTGGAGAATTCTCGCGAAATGGTACGTTGGGCTTTTGAGGCGAAACCGGGTGATGTATCCAAAGTCTTTGAACTGGGCAATGAGTTTGCTGTAGCCCTGCTGGTGCGTGTAGCCCCGAGCAAGGACGGCTATGCGACCTTTGAGGCGGTGAAGAGCGAGGCGCAGCAAGGCGCTTTGCAGGAGCTGAAAAAGGCCGCCCTAATTAAGCAATTTGAGGCGCAGGCTTCCACTGCCGATGTGCAGGTGTTGGCCTCTGCGCTTGGAGAAAGCGTGAAACGTGCGCAGGGTGTTACTTTCAATGGCTACTCCTTTGGTAGCGAGGGGTATGAACCTGCGGCTGTTGGGGTAGGCTCTTCGCTAGCAGTATCGCAACTGGCCAATGGCGTGGCTGGCAACACGGGGCTCTTTGCCATAGTGGCTGAGGAGGTGCATGCGAATCCTACAGCCCAAGAGGACGACATCGCCAGTAGGCAGAGCGATCTACGGAAAAGAGCGGAGTACGAAACCTACGAATCGCTCAAGTCGATGGCTACTATTGTCGACCGTCGTGCGCGGTTCTTCTAGTATTTACAGGCTTGGTTTTCGCAAGATATTAGAAGGGGCAAGGGATACGCAATCGTCACTTTTGGTGCGAGCAGAGAGCTTTGTTGCTATGCAGAGCTTATCCTGTGGGCAGAATCCCAATTTGAACGTAACGTAATCACCTACTTCGGTTCGCAGCTCGAAAAACAAGCATTTCAACGCATTAAGACATAGGATTCTAAACAGATGGCCATGAAATATCTACCTAATCTGCTGTTGGCAGGCATCGCGCTCGCATCACTCTCTAGTTGCGAGTACGACACGTTTAAGGATATGCAGCCAGAGAATGTGAACCCTACGCTGGTGGCACCTCTCATCAACGACACGCTCACTATAGGTGATCTAGTGGAACGGGAGGGAGAGAAATCCAGCGTGAAGTTCGATGCTTCGGGATTGTCCTACGTGGAGTCTTATTCGCAAAACCTACTCCCGATAAAGAACCTCACTGGGGTCAAAAAGATCGAGCCCCCGCTTTCCCCTAGCGCACTTTCGGTGGCTGCGGCAGATCTCGCCACTTCCCACCCAGTGCTGCTTGAGGTGCAATTTGTGCCTGGCACTAACCTCTCAAAAGTCCTCTTCACGGCTACAGAGGCTAAAGTCCGCATTGAATTTTCGGCAAGTTCTGCGGCCCCCGAGGATAAGCTCAAGTTGAAGTTAGGCTATGGTTCAGAAACGAAAGAGGTTGAGATTTCCAAAGGAGAGTACAGTGATGTAGATGTGACCGAGTGGCTCTCTGGCAAGGAAATAGCTCTACAGCCAGGGACCTCTTCGGTGGATATCGACAAGCTTGAAGTGAAAGTGAGTGAGATTACAGAGGTTACTGGCAATGTAGAGCTGAAACTTTCGTTTTGGGCAGATGGCATCGATGTCCAGAAAGCCTACGGGAAGACGTTGATGGACCTCTCGTACAATCTGGGAGGAGGGGTTAAGCTGTCGCAGTATACCTTTGACAATACATTCTCCGCCAAGATGGGACTTCACGATATGCGTTTCTTGGTTACTATTAAGAAGCCTAGGGGCTTCCATATGGTGATGAAAGTCGGAAGCGTTGTGGCGAGCAACCAGAATCTGGTGGATGATGATGAGCTCAAGGCTGGGGTGAATGTACAGAATCAGGGTACGCTAGGCGAGAAAGATTTTCAGATTGGCCAAGAGAACGATCTGCCAGCAGAGGCCGATAGCGTTGTTCTGGAGCTGAATGCGCAGAATTCTAATGTGGGCGACCTCTTTGGGCGGGGAGCGAACAGCCTTTTGCTCGACCAGGTTAGCTTTGAAGCGAAGGGTGTGGAAGAGGGATGGATTCCGTTGGGGCAGACGCAGAATCTCGGGATTAAGGTTGAGAGCATTATGCCCTTTGACGGTTGGATTCAGAGCAATGCAATCCGCCAGACCATGCGGATTCCCTCGGATGTTTTCGGGCAAATTGGGTTGGATAATGCGGCGCTTGCGAAGTACCATATGGAAAATCGCAGCATTAAGCTTAAGTTCTACACGCTCAATGCGATGCCGTTTAATATCTACGCCAATTTCGTATTTGTAGATGATAAGGGGGCCGAGCTGTACCGTCTTACGTTCGATGGCAAGGAAAAGTTCTCTGGGACTCCCAGTCTTCCGATGTTCATCAAGGCGGGGCAAGTGCAGAATGGAAAAGTTACAGCGCCCTCCGAGTACTCCTGCGAGGCACCTATCACTGTAGAGCAGTATGAGAAGATAGCCGCGAGTGCCAGCGCGCTGGTTGCGGAGTACGTCTTCAATACGCCCAAAGCCCAGGAGCAAGAACGGGTACAGGTGTACAAGAAGGATTACCTGAGGCTGGCCGTTGGCATAGAAGCCCAGATGGCTGCGATTAACAAATAGATATAGGGCAAGCCATGAATAGGAACAGAGTACGTACAGGGCGTAGGCTACTGCTATTTGCCCTAGTAATTGCGGGCTGCTGTGGAGCCACGCAGGCGCAAACACAGATGCTGCTGCCATTTACAGAACCCATTTTCCAATCTACGTGGGCTAATCCCGCAGCGCAACCCTTGCATCGCTTTAGCGTTGGCCTCCCAGTGCTTTCATCCGTAGAGGCTGGAGTTGTTCACAATGGATTCACCATCGCAGGCGTTGGTACGCTAAGGGGGCGGCGTTGGTACATTGATGGCGAAAAGCTTGAGAAAGCGGTCGCCAACCAGAGCAACATGCTGTATGGAGAGGCCCTGATCGATCTCTTGCACTACCGTATGGCGTGGCGCAATTGGTTTTTCTGGTTTGGTGCCCGCGCAGTGGCCGATGCTACCGTTTTCTACCCCAGCGACCTTGTTAACGCAGTGGTGCATGGGAATAACGCCTACCTGGGGAAAGAGATCGATATGACGGGGCTAGACGTTATTTCAAAGGCATACAGCGAGTTCACCCTCGGTGCCTCGACATTCTTTGGCGAGTGGGGGGTAGGGGCCCGTGTTAGCCTTCTTAACGGGATCTTCTGTGGTGAGGCAAAGCCTGGGAAATTGGCCATAGAGGTCGGCGATGATAAGGCGGACATGTATAAGCATACGGTGCATATGAAGGGAACGGTTCATACCGCAGGAATTCCCTATAGGTCTAACGGTCGCCCCGATTTCGGCGATCTCAAAAATAACATCCCCTCACGCATCCTAAATTTTGGGAATCCTGGGGTGGCACTCTCTGCAGGGGTGTCCTATCGGCCAGAACGGCACACCAAGATAACGTTCTCATTTTCTGATCTAGGGTTCATCCATTGGGGCAACAAGCTGGGAGCACTAGCACCCAAGAGTGCAGACTACACCCTGGCGAACATTGGGGACCTTGGCCAGATGCTCAATCAGAAGAGGATCTTTTGGCGTAGGATATCGAATGAGCTCAAGGAGAACTTCAAGCTCGACACCGCGGCCAGCGAGAACGCAAAGTCATTCAACACATGGCTTTCACCCAAGTTCCACCTCATTGGGACCTACACCTTCGCAAAGCAAACCTCATTGGGGCTTTCATTTGATGCCATCATCCATCGTTCGCATTTCTACCCGAGCGTCACGGCTAGCGTGCAGCAGGGCTTTAGCAACCTTCTTCTGGGGCAGCTGGCCATTAGTTACAACCAGCGCTCCTTCCTCAATCTGGGTGCCGGATTGGTCTTTTGCCCGGGCCCTGTTCAATTCTACGTGGTTACCGACAATTTCCTGGGCTTTATCAAGCCTAGCCGGATGAATGCCACTAACATACGTCTTGGCATCAATCTAGTCTTCGGGCCTCTCTACCCGAACTCCCCATTAACCTACAGGTAATGCCTCGGTGGTTCTACACTTTCTAAAGGGAATACACGCCATGAATTGCACAGTAAGATACACCACCGCGCTAGCCGTATTCGCCCTGGTGCTGGGGCTTAACTTCGCGGTGCAGGCCCAGAGTTTCTGGCCTAAAAACCTCGGTTCTACCATCAATACCCCTCTGCCGGAGGTCAACCCGGTTCTTACCCCTGGCGGGGATACGCTCTTCTTCAGCAGGCTCAATAGCAAGGGTAACCGCTATGGAGCTGGCGATAGCCAAGATATCTGGATGAGTATTAAAGACGAGAGCGGTGCTTGGCAACAGGCCACTCGTCTCCCCAATACCGTAAACATCGCGCGTTACAATGCCCTATACGGCGTGCTGGCAGGGGGTAAAAAATTCCTAATCGCCAATGCTTACGACAAGCCGGGCAAGCATTTTCTCCGGCGGGGCTTTTCTTTCATTACGCTCGACTCTGCTGGTAATTTCAGCGCGCCCCAGCGAGTTACAGTCCGGTGGTTCAGCTGGATGGACGAAGGCGAGTTCACCAACGCCACCATCACACCTGATGGCAAGTACATCTTCATGGCCTTTTCCCAGAGGTGGTGGGGGCGCAATCTCCACATCTACGTTTCGCACCAAATAGGGGAGAATCTGTATTCTCGCCCGGTGCGCATTAGGGGGCCGTTGAAGGAGTTCAAGTCCCTAGAGGCTCCGTATTTTGACACCTGCACCCAGCAGCTCTACTTCGCAGCGAAGACGAGCAACGACCCCAAGGCAGACTGCAACATCTATGCCATGCAGCCGGTGAGCGGCAAGAATATGCAAGAATGGCAGAACTTGCGCCGACTCTCTGACACGGTCAATACCGCCGCTTGGGATTCATACTTCTACCCTGCCGGGGTGGGAACCTATGCCATGATGTGCAGTAACAACGATGCCACCATCGGTGCGTCAGACATTTTCCGTGTGATGCTCGTAGAAGAGCGCCCGTGGGTCAAGGTTACGGGCAAGGTGTTCGACCGCCTTACCGACCAGCTAGTTGACATGCGTAAGAACCCGAAGGTGCTTGTGAACGGGGAGGTCTCAGATTCCGTGACGATGGATGGTGAATCTCCCGAATTCTTCGCGCTACTGCCACTTGGGCAGAAGTACACCTTTACCGCCACAGCACCCCACTACGTGTCAGACACCGTAGTTGTCGACATGGAGGATGTTAAGCTCTACACCGAGCAGGAGGTTAGCCTTACGCTGTCCTCTGATCCCTACGTTACCGTACGGGGTAATATCCTCAATAGCCTTGCACTCACCCCCATATCAAAGACCCAAAATCCTTCCATCCTTATCGATGGGAAGGAGGATCCCAATGTGAAGCTCGATCCCTCACAGCCTCGCTACGAGGTGAACCTCCCCTTTGGGCGGAAGTACCAGATAACAGGGCGGGCGACAGGCTATGACCCTGTGACCACCGAGCTCGACCTTACGGCCTACCGTGAGTGGGCTGAGGTAGACTTTGATGCCAAGGCCAAGCCGCAGAATGCCAATATGGTAACCCTAACAGGGAAGGTGATAAATACCAAGACTGGCAGCCCGCTGGAGCCTGGTATCCCCGTTCGGATGCGTGTGAATAAGGTGTTCTCTGATAACTTCAAGTACAACGACAAGACAGCTGAGTACACCCTCATGCTGCCGGCAGGGGCCGATTACGACCTCGTGCCCAGCGCGCAGAACTTCTACAACAAGCTCGAAGTGGTGAACCTCACCAACGCGAAGCCTCGTACCACGGTGCAGCGGAATTTCTTCGTGACCCCGCTAGAGGTAGGCCAGTCGGTAGATATCGAAAACATCTTCTTCGAAACTGGCAAGAGCAAGCTGAAACCAGAATCATACCGCTCGCTCAATGCGCTTGTCGACTTCTTCAACGAGTACCCGAACGTGAAGGTAGAAGTAGGTGGCCATACTGACAATGTTGGGTCCGCTGCGTTGAACAAGCGGCTCTCGCAGGCGCGCGCCCAGTCAGTAGCCGACTACATCATAGAGCAGGGGATCGGCAAGGAGCGTTTCCAGGCCAAGGGATGGGGGATGGATAAGCCCAAAGCCTCCAACAAGACCAAGAAGGGGCGTGCCCAGAATCGTAGGGTAGACTTCACCATCATGGGCATCTAGCCTTGGGCTAGCCCTATTGTCTAAAGTAAGGCCTCGGCGCAAGCCGGGGCTTTTTTTCTTGAAAATCACCAGATTACAGTAATGCAGGGGGGGGAATGCTTGGAGCTTAGAATTATTCCGGATAACTTTGCAAAGCGAGCAGCCCAAATAGAGGGTTTGGAATTGCCAACCTCGGATGGAATAGTGCCTCGTACAATGGGTACTACTCCCCTAAATATTTCGATACGAATAATCCCATTTTTACAGATCGCCCCGCAGGGCAAGATGGGGTTTTTCAGTACTGGTTTGACATGATAACAGGGATTCGGCCATGAAACGATTCAGAATCGCGTGTTATCTCTCTGTTTAGCACTAGCAGCTTTGCCGCAAGGTTGCGAGAAAGGACAGGTATTTGAACTCTCGTGCGTGGTGGTGGAATACATAGTCAACCCAAAATTTCAGGTGCTGCCGCAAGATCAAGGGGCTAGCAAGGGGAATTCTGTGGATTTGATGCTCTATGGCGATGGTGTTCGGGTGAGGCAAAGCAAGAATCCTGAAAGGCATCGGAAGATCGCCGAACGGTATGGCGATGTCGATTTGCTGCTTAAGGGCAGCGATCCTGTAGGTAGGATCGCATTCTCTGAGCCGCTATCTATCGGCTGCTTTGCCCCAAAAGAGGAATCAGGACAAGACACCGTATGGCAGAGTGTAGCCGATAGCCTTATGCTGCAGGCAACTACTTTAGTACCTATGGTGCAGAAAGCGAGAGCAGCTAAAACGAGAATCTGGAATCGCTCTGACCCTCCAGCGTGCAGGATTTTCAAGAGGCTAAGAGATGTGACAGCTGCCGACCTTACACTTGTAGAGAGCGGGGTAATACTGGATTTCGAGCCCATTCCACCCTTCCGCTTCCACGGTGTTTACAGGGTTCAGGTGAAGTCTGGTGAGGCAGAAACCCAGGAGATAAGGGTGAAGGTGGAGTAGGATCGAGTTCTTGTAGAACGGTCAACGTGCGTTTTAATAGCGATGCGGCGCGCCGCGTCGCTATCTCGCCACCACCTATGGCCCTATGGTCTTTATCACGAAGCGCGCTGCGTTGGTTAGGGAGGGCACTCGCTGCGCTCGGCACCTCCCCTACCAAGAGTGCGATAGCCAATCTCGAAAATTGATATAAATGTGATTTTCTTCTGCAAACCTCACATAAACGCTGCGTTGTTACGGTCTTCAATAAATTTTAACCCTTGATTAAAACCTCTTTACCTCTAGAAGAGGAAGACCATAACCGATTGCCCCCATACGGGCCTTTCGACGCAGTTTCCCTTTGGAATACATAGGTTTAAACCCAATTCTCCCGTTCCTCGAAGGACGTAGCGATGAGGCGCGCCGCGTCGTTATCCTCCCATTCGCCGTTCCCGCTGATGCCCCCGTGGGCGCAAATGACAATCGGCGCGCATACCCGCAACGATCTCCTCGCAATGCCGACTGTAGGGGCGCAGTCCAGCGCCACGATTATTGGAATACATAGGT
>LIIK01000030.1 GCA_001421095.1 Candidatus [Bacteroides] periocalifornicus
AGGGGGCGCGGGGGCAGCGGGGGCGCGCAGCCCCCGGGGCGAGGCGTGGGGTACCCCTGCGTTCCGTGTTACGGTCGTGGCAAGACCCACTTGCACGGTATCGCATTGCTAGCATCGCGACGCGGCACGCCTAGAATTGCGGCGCGGCGTTATAATAACTGCGACGCGCCACGTCGCTACAAAGAGCAGGCCGGCTCTCCGCAACCTTACATAAACGCCGCGGCATTGGTTAGGGCGGGCCCTCAAGGGTGGGCGGGCAACTCTCGGCCCGCCCCTACAGCACCGCCCCCACCAAGAACGCGATAGCCAATCTCGCCAATGATGGAAAGGTGATTCACCGCTGCAAAACCCGCGGCGAATTCTTTATCACGACGCGGCGCGCCGCTACGGTCTTTGAGAAATGGAATTTCTTGATTGAAAGCTATTTACCCTAAGAATGGGAAAGCCCCCTATAAAGAATGACCCATACGGGGTTGCGCCGCGGTTCCCTTTTGGAGTGCGGCGATTTAAAACCTATTCTCCCATTTCTCGGAGGGCGTAGCGACGCGGCGCGTCGCGTCGTGATCCCCCTCCACGCCTCCCACCTGTGGGCGCCTATGGTCTTTATCACGGCGCGCCGCGTCGTTGTCTGCCCCCCTCTCCCCTGCCCCTCCCCCCACCATCGCCGTACCAACGCCGTACCATCCTCGTACCTCCTCTAGTGCATCCTCGGATTTCGCCTTAAGGCGAAATCCGAACATGCAGGCTCTTTGGTGTTGAGTTGGTACGGCGTTGGTACGGCGATGGTCTTGAGAATGCACGGCGAAGGGCTAGTCCCATCCGATTTGTAAATAACCTGCTATATTCGCGGCGTAAATCAACCCAGCACACACCATGGCCATCCTCGTACCGCACCGCCCCCGCTACCGCAATCGCACCCAGCCCATCTACTACCTCCTCGGCGAGCGGGCCTGCCTGCGCAGCCGCCCCAAGCAGGTGCACGACCCCAAGACGCCCGCCCAGCTCATGCAGCGGCTCCGCATGCGGGTCGCGTCGCACTTCCTCACGCAGTTCCGCGGCATCGTGGAGCTGGGCTACGCGCCCGAGCGCCAGGAGAACTACCGTCAGGTGGGCGCCTACCAGCTGGCGCTCGGGCAGCTGATGCGCACCGCCCTGGTGCCCCATGCCGACGGCGTGGCCATAGACACCGCCCGGGTACAGCTGTCCGAGGGGCGGAGCAACCCCCTGCAGTCCCTCTCGGCCACCGTGGCCAGCGGGGTGCTGCGCATCCGCTGGGCCGGGCGGCTCCCCAAGCGGTGCGAGCTCCTGCTGGTGGGCCTCTGGAACCGGCAGAAGGGGGAGGCCCGCAGCCTCCGCCTGGAGNGCCAGGACTATGGCGGCGGGCTCGGCATCCCGATCCCCGCCGACTGGGCGGGCGACACGCTCGACGTGTGGTTGGCCCCCTGGCACGCGGGGCAGCGCGGGCGTTTCGATTCGCTGCACCTCGCGGTGTCGGCGCCCACGGCCCCCGGCGCGGAGGGGCAGCACCTGCCCCGTGGGCGCATGGCCGATCTGGCGCACCCTCTGTACCAGAGGCAATTGCCCAGCTACGAGAAGATCCGCAACCGCATCAAGGTGGTCGACTTCTACTCGGGGGTCCTGCGGCGGAGAGAATGAGGGGGGATATTTTGAGGAACTCTGCAAAATACACATACACGCTGTGCCGCATCGCTACGGTCGTTATTAAGTAGAATTGCGTGATCACCCCCCCAAGACGAGAATGGGGGCGACACCTATAAAGATTGCACACCACAAATCTTTTGCGGAGGTTTCTGCGCATTCTCCCTTTGTCGCGGTTTCCTTTCCCCTTTTTGTAGTGAAGGGAGTTTAAATCAAGCACTTCCATCTTTCCGAAGACCGTAGCGACGCGGCGTGCCGCATCGTTTAATTACCAGCGCGGCGTTTTTTTGCCCCTGGCGGGTGCCCACGGGCGGCAGGGCTTTTGGGCGAGGGCCCGTGCGCGCGCAGCCCCCCGGGCCAGGCGTGGCATCCCCAGCGTTCCGCATTGCGACCTCGAAAAGGCTTGCGTGAACGATGCGGCATTGGTTAGGGCGGGCACTCGCTGCGCTCGGCACCGCCCCTACCCAGTACGAAATGGCCAATCCCGCCAATTGGTAGAACCGTGATTCTCGGCAGCAAGACCGCGGCAAATTCTTTATCACGACGCAGCACGCTGCGTCGCTACCATCTTCGAATAAATTGAATTGCTTGATTAAAACCTCTTTACCCGAAATCCCNCCTAATAGGAGCTTGAATCCACACGCGTCTTTTGCAGAGGCCTCTTCGCGTTCTCCCCTTACCGCGGTTCCCTTTCCCCTTTTTGTAGTGAAGGGAGTTTAAATCACCAGTTTTCCGAAGACCGTAGCGACGCGGCGTGCCGCGTCGTTTAATTACCAGCGCAGCGTTTTTTTGCCCCTGGCGGGTGCCCGCGGGCGGCAGGGCTTTTGGGCGAGGGCGCGCAGCCCCCAGGGTCGTGCGTGGCATCCCTGTATTCCGTGTTGCGCCCTCGGCCAGGCCTGCGCAAATGCCATGCCGCATTCTTAATATAGAATCGCATGATTAAACCCCATTTACCCCCAAGGCAAGAATGGGAGAGACACCTATTTAAAAATGCTTTGCTCGCCATGGGTCTTTTGCAGAGGTTTTACAATCACCGATCATTGCTCCTTGAGGCCTTGGTAGGGGCGATGCCGAGCGTAGCGAGTGCTCGCCCAAGGGTGGGCTGGGTAGACCGGTGTCACCTGCCCATTTCGCACCCCTGCCCACCCGTATTTTTCGCGCGTCCGTCCATCATTCTTCCCCCGTCTGCCGTCTTCCCCTTCGCGCCTACTCCCTCCTATGCCTGCCATCTTCCTGCACTTCCCACGGTAGAAAAAGGGTTGCATGATTTACGTATACGCTCCGTTCGCGGCATAAAAACCACGGTCGTCAATATTTTTTGACCAAAGGGGACAGCTTATGGGAAAGTTATTACCTTTGCGGCGTAAAAAACGAAATGGTTCAGATGAAAAATATCTACTACAGGGCTTTTATTGAGCGGGTTACGTTAGTTCTTGCAGGGATTGGGATTGTGGCGATGGCGCTGCTGGGCGGGTGCCGAAAGGAGCTCTCAGAGGAGCTGCCTAAAGAAGGGATTGACCTCCAGTCGCTAGATTCGCTACTGCGGGTAGTGGGCGTAATGCCCACGGTTGATTCTACGGGTTACCTGCCCAGGCAAGAGGGGCAGGGGATAGTGAAGGGGCGTGCGCAGTGGCGTACCGATGTGGGGCCAAAGGGCTACTACAGACCGGTGGAGAACCGCTACGTGGGGAACGGTACCTATGCCAAGCCCGATTTCACCCGCAATGTGAATGAGAATATCGTGTGGCCGGGCAACATCATCACGGTGGAGAGCGCGCGAGCTGGGAATGTTCGCGATTTCCCTGAGCTTAATCCCGAGCGGGCTGAGGGGCGAGTATCCCTAGGGGTAGTCAATGGCGGCACAAGCAGCATAGGCGTGCTCAGGAGCTATAAGAAGTCCGATGTGTACGCGGTGCTCAACGGGGTGCTGGCCAGCCACCAGGGGCATTTTCCAGCCGAGGTGCAGCTCTCCATCTCGCAGGTGCAGAACTTTGAAGAGCTTCGTTACTACCTAGGAGGGTCCTCGGTACCCGATGCCGAGCTAGAGGAGAAGATGAAGGGGGTGAACTGGGAGAGCCAGTCGCAGAAGATCATGGTTCGGCTCAATCAGGTCTACTTCCGCATGCTGTTCGACGATCCAGAGGCTGGGTGGCACGGCCTGTTTCGGGAGGGTGCGGACTACGGCAAGATCGGGCAGGTGGTAGGGGCGTCTGCCAAATCGCACCTAGGCTATATCTCATCGGTGAGCTATGGGCGAACCTTTGTGCTGGTATTCGAGGGGAAGGATTTTAGCATGGCAGACTTAATCCCCACCATTCGGAAGATGCTAGCGACTAAAGATGTGGATGAAAGGAACCGGCTTGCCGAGCGGCTCAAGGGGCAAATGGAGCTCCACTACCACCAGGTGGGCGGTCAGCCTATAGATCCCGGTAGCGTAGTGGCGGGCGACTGGGGCTCGCTCTTCAGCTCTATAGTGAGTGGTGCTGAGGTGAGTAGCCTGAATGTGGCCAAGCCGATAGCCTACACCGTGCGCTACCTAAGCAACGGTGAATTGGCTGAGGATGAGGTGCGTATAAAGGCAGACTACAAGCTGGTAGAGTACGAGAGGGTGCGGGAAAATGGGACGGTCTACCTCCGCGGGCTTCGGGTTCGATTCCAGGGAACAGGGAATCGGCCCATCGGGGGGAATTATGACTATATATCGAATGAGAGCTACGTGAATGTAAACTATGTTCATCTGGAGGCGTGGGAGGGGAGCAAGAAGCTCATTGATGAGGGGCTATGCAGTAGGTTTGGATTGTCTGTGCAAGATGGGTTCAATATTGACGTGGCGAATGAAAAAAAGATAGTATTTAGCCCGGGTGCATCGACTAGAGAGATTCGGTTGTCCTTCAGTGTTAAGGTGTATTTGAGGCGCTATAACGAGGGGTTGTTTCGGGGAGGACATATCGAAGCGCGCAGAACATATAACAGGACGTTGATTCTTAGGTATAACGATAAGCAGGATAAAGAGTGCTGGGAGATTGTGAACGATGGAGAGGGGTACGTAAGCGATACACCATTTCATAGGTTGGGTATATACGATTTTTTTGAGCGGTGCAACATTCGGTTCTCGTTGGACTATAGTTTCTCCACGGAGTTTGAGTCTCATTACGGCAATGTGAATCGATAGCCTGCTCGAGCTGGAATATCAGTGATGGGAAAATTTGGAGTTTACCGCTAGATTGTAATTCTGCAGGAAGGATTACAGATGGGCTTAGTAGGAGAGGATAGATGCGGAGCTTTGCGAGTGTCCACGTTTTTGTAGATAGCAGCGCATCGAGGTCTAGTTTTTTTTTCGTTTAAACTTTGTTAACAGTTCGTCAAGTTAAATTTTTTTTAGAGAAATGAGCAAGCAAGTACTATTTTTGCTGCTATTCGCAGCCGTGATTGGGATCATGCCCAGCTGTCAGAAAGATCCTAAACCCCAGGACGAGGATGAGAAATCAATGACGCAGCGGGAACGTGAGATCTACAACATGCTTGAGTCGGTTGGGACGCTATCGAATGAAGTACCGGCTGGTTATGGGCAAGTAGCTCAAACAACGTCAACCAGTAAAGAGTATGCGGTGCAGGGTAATCAATCAGGGACTCGCATCACGGAGAAGAAGCATTGTGCTTTTGGTAAGAGCGAGGGCGATTTCACCATGCTTAGTCCATGGGCTGGAGTACTCTGGCCAGGTGCGTTGATTCAAGGAGGTTCGCTAAGAGGTAAGTCGATCCCCAATTCGATTCCACTCCATAAGAAGCGGAAGCCTGGGCGTATACTCCTCCAAGTGGTTGGGGGGAATGGGAAACTTGGCTCTGAGAAGTGGTACAAAGAGTGTCCTATGCGCGAGAGCGATGTACTGCAGGCTCAGAATGAGCTGATCGGCCAATTCCTTACGAGTAGTACACAGGCTGATTACTCCATTTCAGTATCGTCAGTGTATAGCAAAGAGGATCTAAAGGTGAAAGCTGGTATCAACCTCAAGGGGTTTGGAAGCAAGTTCGATGCAGCTTTTGCGGGCTCATGGAACGAGGAGATGTCGCACGTGTTGGTGAAAGTGGTTCAGAAATTTTTTACCATCACCTATGAGGATCCTGACGATGGATTCAATGGGGTTTTTACAGACGATATTACACGACAAGAGCTAGAGCGTTATACTGGCGATGGGAATCCGATCTGCTATGTGAGCTCGGTGTCATACGGACGTATATATTACCTGCTTATAGAATCAGCCGCTGATAGTAGAGCATTGGAGGTCAGCGCACATGCAACGTATAAGAATGTGGTAGAAGCGAGTGCATCAGTGGATCAGGTAAATATGATCAAGAATTCCAAGATCACTGTTTGTCAGTACGGTGGAAATGCTACCGATGGGATAGGTGCAGCCATGAAGTTTTCGCACGACGAACTACTGAAATTTTTGCAAAAGGGAGCAGAGTTTGGAGAGGATAATGTGGGGGCTCCTATCTCATTTGCCGTGAAGCATCTCTACGATAATTCGCTGGTACACATGGTTAATACGCTAGAGTATGACTACACGCAGACGACCTTCGTGCCAGACAAAAGCGATGAGTTGGCTTTCATGATTGACGATATCGCTTTTGAAGGAACGCCAAGCGGTAATTATAACTTTTCTAGCAACGGTAAATATATCGTGAAGGAAATCACGATGACGGTCAACAGGAATGAGAAAAAAGAGAATGATTCGGTAGAGGGGAAGGATATTAACATTCCTATTGTTACTGCAAGGATGGAAAAAGACTTGAATAGTAGTACTCTTTTTTCTATTAAACATGAGTATAGCGATAAACATGGAAGCAGAGTCAATCGAATTAATCTCCGGGTTGTGGTTGGTATAGAATCTGAAGTTTGGAAAAATATGCAGTGGGGGAGCAACCCAACAGATAGTAAAGAACATGTTTTCAATATTACGATATCAAAAACAGACAAGGGATGGGAGATTACACCAGCGAAGAATGAGGGAGATGATTATATTTGTTTCACACAACGGTTTGATTGCAAAAAGGCAAGTTATTCTGCAAAGCTAACATGTAGACTTTTTGTGAATAACCGTTTGTATACTACGAAGTAGTCTAAGTTGGGATGTATTTTACTCCAAGTGCATGGAGTGCACAAAGAGCTATCCATGCACTTGGAGTAGAATCATTCCGCGTTGATTTGTAATTGGGATTACTAAAGTTAGGTTGAGAGAATCATGCGAAGTGTATATAGAGGGGTGCCATTAATAGTACTAACTTTTTTTGTTGGTGCTATAGCTCTTTTCCAAAGCAGTTGTGGAAAGGAAGATAAGGATAAGACAAAAGCCGAGAAAGAGGCTTTGGTTCGGGAGATGGCAGGAGTCTACACGAGCGAGGTTGTGCGGAAA
This sequence comes from Candidatus [Bacteroides] periocalifornicus, assembly GCA_001421095.1. Classification (GTDB taxonomy): domain Bacteria; phylum Bacteroidota; class Bacteroidia; order Bacteroidales; family CAJPTX01; genus Bacteroides_D; species Bacteroides_D periocalifornicus. Next base: position 7,074 of record LIIK01000030.1, read on the forward strand.
ATTGACGGTCAGGCAGAGAAAGAGTATGTTCCTGTGGATCTTGCAATCCCCAGAGAGGAGAATGGTGGAAAGCATCGACTTCTTTTCAGTTCAGAGTGCGGAGCTCTTCTGGAGATAGAACAGATCACTCCAGAAAAGGTGTTCTTAAGCTTTCTGGAGAAAGGGGAGGCTAATCGCCCTCAAAAGGACTTCATAGGAGGTGCGAAGACTTTGCCCGGCGAGGCTAAATTTTCGGGCTACATCGCAGAATACGATAGGCAGGCCAAAGTATTCCGAATTTCATTGAAACTCGAAGGGAAGACAACGACCGAAAATGGAGGTAGAAAGGATTTGACCGTGGCTTTAGAGTACACAGCAAAAAGAGTAGAATAAAGACAAGTGAGTGCTTGGAGGGCATTATTTATGAAGAGTTGTAGATTTCAAGCCATCTTCGTTTTGGCTATGTTGGTTTTAGCGGCTGGTTTTGCAGCTTGCAAAAAGGAGGTAAACGAACGAGCTAAGCAGGAAGAAAACGAACGTGAGATCAGGGCTATAATGCTGGAGATGAGTGGGGACTACGATGCCCAGCTGGAACAGACCCAGATAAATGTGGATGGGGAGCGTCCACCGCAGCACAAAAATTTTCAGTTAAAAATCACTGAATTAGGTTCTTTTTACTCGCCTTCAGGATCAGTTATTAACGTTGATCTTCAGCTGGGTAAGATCACCGAGGAAAGTGTATTTCTTAATCTTTCTCAAGTACAGCACCGACCGATAGATGCTGGCGGGAAGGAGGTGGGGACGCGGTACTACATCCCAGAACCAAAATTCTCAGGATACGTTGGGGTCTATGATCGCAAGGCAAAGACCCTCCAGCTTTCCCTGCGAACCAAGGAGGTCTACATATTTGATAAGGTAGAGCGGGACTACAGGGTTCTTTATACTGGGAAGCGGAAGTAGCATCTCAGGATTTTAGGTGGGGCTGCACGGCTACGGGATGGCATGCGAGCGATTCCGTGGCCGGTGCGGCGGCCTTTAGGATGTTAGGAAATTAATGGGTTTGTAATTCCAGTTAAGCGTTGTTAGCCAATGATGATACGAACAGTCAGATTTATCGGGCTATTGGCTATTTCGCTTGCGGTGGCGTTCACTGCGTGCAAGAAGGATAAGCCAGAGGTAAAAGAAGTGGATGAGCGGGAGGCCGTGGTCAGTGAGCTTTGCGGTGTCTATAGCGGCAAGCAGGTTCGCATTGAGCCCGCAACTAGGGATACCGATGTCCTCCAGCTCCCAATAAGGATATCGAGGCATCCACAATCGGAAACTGCGGTAAAATTCGCATTCAATGACGACTACAGGGCCGATCTCACAATAGAGAAGGTGGATGATGATAATGTGTATCTCGGTTTTCTGGAGGGGAAAGAGGTCAAAACGAGTACGAAGTCTGGAAGTTTGATCCGTGCCTACTACCAAAAGGGCGAGTCAAAATTCTCTGGGTATATCGGGGTGTACGATCGAAAGGACAAAGTCCTCCAGCTCGCGCTAAAATCGCATGTGATTCTCGAGCTGTCTGATGGTACACCAGTGGAAGAGGTTGATTACGTCCTAGACCATACTGGGTGGAAGAGGAATTAGCGTTTTAGTTTGCGTTTCTTTGTGGGTATATATGGCCGTGTGTTTTGCGCGGTTCTCTTCCTCGAGAACACTGTGAAAATGCTCTGGACGGCGTGGCACGGTATGTAGAACCGTGCCATGCTGCTATATGGTCTTTTTCAGCATTCTCGTGCTGCTTTACGAAGGGGATTGATACTGCTTAATCTGGTTCAGATGCGTTGGTTATGAATATTTTCAAAGTATTTTCAGGTGTAGTGCTAGCCGGTCTGGTGGTGGTGGGAGGATTTTTGGGATGCAAGAAGGATCTTCCCAAACCACCGCTTTCACCAGATTCTATACGATCTCTGAAGCGGGATTCGATAGGTCGATTCTTAAGGTCGTATAGCTATGAACAGAATCAGGAGAAGAGCGACTGGACGCTTACCACTACGGGGTATTATACCAAGAGGGCGTATCCTGGGAGTTTCTACACTGATAGACGAGGGAAGCGAACTGAGAGCAAGGGTGTCCGGCTCTTTTCGGTAGAGGTGAAGGAGAGCATAGCCCGAACCGCATGTCGGCGATCTATGCTTACCCCTCCAGCCCCCGTATGGCTTGGCGAGCTGCTCAATTGCGATAGTTGGGGGGAGGAGGAGAGTGAGGTGAAGCTGGGGGCAGAGTATCGGGCGGGTGGTACGTTACTACTCCAAGGATTCTATGGAGAGGAGCAGGTAGAGAAAGACGTGGATCTGGTCGATAAGCAGTCGATCCAGGCTTCCGTGCGCGAATTAGTATCGCAGAACTATGCGTCAATCAAACCTAGCCTCTCATTGAGTATAACCCCTATTTATTCGCCCGCTAATTTGCGGTGTAAGCTCTTGGAAAATGATTGCTGGACAGTAGCAGAATTCCAGCAGATAAGAGATGCATGGGTTGCAGAAAATAGCCATGTGCTTGTACGGATCGATGAAAGCTACTTCAATATGGAATTTGTCCCGAGGGGTGGCGATTTCATGGATTTCTTCACCGATAGAGTCACTTTGCCAGTTGTAGAATCCGCAATGCATAAAGGTCCTGTAGGGTTTGTCAATTCGTTGGTGTTTGGACGCTCCTACTACCTGCTATACAGCTCCAAAGCCCCACTACCCGAACTAATGTGGTGGCTACAGCGGATTTTTCGTATAGAATACGGCAAATTGCTAATATACACTGAACATACTGACTTTGATAGCCAGGTGTATGTAATCAGGCGTGGCGCATCTGACCACATGGGGTTTACCGCAGGGACTCCCGTACCGCACGCTATGTTGGTCCCCAACTTCCCGTTAGCTCGTCCGACGGTGGAGGAATTGCTTGAACAGCCAATTTCCTACACCATTAAAAGGCTGTATGATGGCCAGATCATGCCTTATGGCTACTGGCTGCGCGATGAGAATCGAAGGAGCAATGGTGGGGAACTCGTGCGTATAGAGAATCTTGTGAATAGGGAAAAACATTGGTGGGCTGCAATAGAAGTGAACGGGGTGGAGGTGGAGGCTACACCTGCTGGGGGTTTCCACTTCAGGAGTGGGGCTGAGGTGCAGATTAAGTCATTGATTTACTCCGAGCAGTTGAACGATACAACTGCACCCACAAAACGCTCTCTGCTGAGGTATCCCATGCGGGCATCGCTCATTGTACCCCAAGCGTTTCCTATTTACGAAGAGCTGGTACACAACATTGGGAAAATAGAGTTTGACATGAAGGCGAGCCTTCAGCTCAATTGCGACATAGTGATGAAGGTGGCTAGAGGGAAGGGGGAGCAGTTTGAGGAAAAGCTCTCGGTGCCCGTAAAGGTGAAGTTCGGGAAGAGCCTAACGATGGGGTGGCTCGATATCACCGAGGAGAATGAGGGGTCCAATCATGTTCCAGGGCAGCATTTTACCCAATATGCGAAAACACCTTACGGTACGGTAGCAATCACCATCAATTACAGCATATTGAAATCAGGCTTGCGGAACTATCAGCTTGGTCGTTGGGAAGAGGTTCTTTAGCCCTTTATTACTATTCCCAAAAATCTTTCCTACCTTTGCGCAGAATTTCAATCAAATACTACCTATGTACGCAGAAGTAAGATTGCGCCGCGTGCTGCTGGCCTTGCTGCTCGCGGTGTTCGTATGCCCTGTGGCGCTGTTCGCCCAGCTGCCAGAGCAGATGCTGAATGCGCCGCTGCCCACCGACCCGAAGGTGAAAATCGGCAAGCTCGACAATGGCCTCACCTACTACATCCGGGCCAATGCCGAACCGAAGGGCCGCGCGGAGTTCTACATACTCCACAATGTGGGCGCCATCATGGAGAATGACGACCAGCAGGGTCTAGCGCACTTCACCGAGCATATGGCCTTCAATGGCACTACGCACTTCCCTGGCAAGCAGCTTATCAATTTCCTGGAGCATAATGGGGTGAAGTTCGGCGCTGACGTGAATGCATTCACCGCGCACGATGTTACCTGCTATAACATCTCCGATGTGCCCACAGCACGCCAGGGCCTCTTGGACTCCTGCGTGATGGTGCTGGCTGACTGGAGCGGCTCCATCTCTATGGAGGGCTCAGAGATAGATGCTGAGCGCGGCGTGATCATGGAGGAGTACCGCACCCGGCGCGATGCCAACTGGCGGGCGCGCGATGCGATGATGAAGGAGCTGTTCAAAGGTTCAAAGTACGCTGAGCGCGATGTGATAGGGCCGCTCGATTTCCTCAAGTCCTTTAAGTACGATAAGATCCGCAATTTCTACCACACATGGTATAAGCCTGAGCTGCAGGCAATCATCATCGTGGGCGATTTTGATGCTGATGCTATGGAGGCACGAGTGAAGCGCATTGCCTCCCAGATCCCCAAGACGGAGAAGCCGCTGGTTCGCCCAGAATTCGACGTGCCCGCCCACCCAGGATTGGTGTACAGCACCTACACCGATAACGAGGCCCGCATGGCGAGGGTCCAGCTCGTCTACACCCTCCCAGCTCAGCATAAGCAGCCTAAGACTGTGGGCTACCTGCGGGAGTCGCTTGCCGACCAGCTGGCCATACAGATGCTGAATGCCCGTTTTGACGAGATCCGTCAGCAGGAAAACGCACCCTTCATTGCGGGCTTTGGCGGCAAGCAGGGGATAGTGCGCACGGTAGACAACATGCTGCTCATTGCCATACCCAAACCGGGTGAGATACGGAAGGCTCTTACGGGTATCATCACCGAGAGCCAGCGTGCACGGCAGAAGGGCTTTGTGGCTAGCGAGCTAGAGCGTGCCAAGGCCGATATAATCCGCAGCGTGCAGAAGGCCTACGATGAAAAGGACAAGACTAAAAATAGTGCCTACATTGAGGAGTGCATTGAGAATTTCACCACGGGAGAGCCGATGCTTGGCATAGAGGCCGAGGCGCAGGTGATTCCCGTGCTACTCCAGACTATTGGGGTTCCCGAAGTGAATAAGGCGCTGGAGAAGATGATGCCAGGTAAGGATCTCTTCGTGTTCATCAGTGCCCCAGAGTCTGAAAAGGCGCAACTCCCAACCTACGATGAGGTGGCTAAGGAGTTCAATGCCATCTACTCATCAGACCTCTCTGCCTGGGTGGATAACGTGAAGACCGAACCTCTTATAGAGAAGCTCCCTACTCCAGGCACGGTTAAATCTGAGGCGAAGGGCAAGCAGTTCGGCACACAGGAGTGGCGGCTCTCCAATGGCGTGAAGGTGATAGTGAAGCCCACCACCTTTAAGGACGACGAGATCATGATGTCGGGCTGGGCGCCAGGCGGAGTGTCGCTGGCTGCCGATGCCGATGTGTACTCTGCCCAGCTGGCGGGGCAAATAGTAGCCATGAGCGGTCTGGGCAATTTTGATGCTGTGGAGATGCAAAAGCTCACAGCGGGCAAGCAGGCATCGGCCAGCGCGGATCTCGGGAGCAACTACGCCGTGGTCGATGGCCAAAGCTCCTCAAAAGTGGATGAGCTGGAGCTGATGCTGCAGCAGGTTCACCTCCTCTTCACAGCGCCGCGGTTCGACGAGAAGGCCTTCAGCACGCTCATGGGGCAGCTCCGCACGGTGTATACCAACCAGGAGAACGACCCCAACACCCAGTTCTCTCGCCGTCTACGGAATGCGATGACTGACGGTGCTCTTCGGGCTATGCCGCTCTCGCTGGAGAATCTCGACAAGGTGAACCTCGCCAAGGCGAAAGAGCTCTACATGCAGCAGTTCGCCAATGCGCGGAATTTCACTTTCGTCTTTGTGGGCAATGTGAACCTAGAGCAGCTCAAGAATCTGGTGAACCTCTACATTGGCTCGCTGCCAGCAGGCAATGAACTCAAATGGAGGGACGATGGCGTGCGTTTCCCCACCAAGCCCCGTAAGGTAGAATTCCCCGTGAAGATGGAGACCCCGAAGGTGCGCTACGCCAAGGTGTACAATGCCGATGCCAAGTACAACGAGAAGAATCTGCTGGACATAGAGGCGCTTAAGCACGTGCTCGATCTCCGCTACACCGAGGAGGTGCGCGAGAAAGAGGGTGGAACCTACGGGGTGCGCTCGCAGGGCTTCATCACCCGTCTTCCCGTGAGCCAGGCGAGGATGCTGATCCTCTTCGATACGGATCCTGCTAAGGCTGAGAAACTCATCCCCATGATCACCTCCATATTCGAGGAGCTTCGCACCAACATCCGTGAAACCGATGTGGAGAAGGCCAAGAAGCACTTCCTGAAATCGTTTGGCGAGCAGGTGCGTCTCAATGAGTACTGGCTAGAGGTGGTGAAGGAGTTCGAGCTGACGGGTGTAGATGAATACACCAACTACGAGAAGCTGGTGAACGCCCTCAACGCCAAGAGCCTGCAGAAATCATTCGAAAAGCTCTTTGGCACAGCGAATGCGGTAGAGGTGGAAATGGAAGGTATAGCGCAGTAAAGCAGCGAATCGCTAGCGTTTTAAGGGCGGGACTTCGGTCTCGCCTTTTTTTATTCCCGTATCTTTTCCTACCTTCGCAGTCGCATTGCTGCATTCAAATACTGCCTCATGCCAAGTCGTGCATCAAGGGGAATGACCCTCCGACGGTTGATATTCCGGACGGTTGATAATATCCGCCAATCCATGTCGGCCCTCAAGGGCTCAAAGCTCCGCACTGGGCTCACCATGACCATAGTGGCCATAGGGATAACGGCCCTCCTGGGTATGCTCACCATGATCAACGCCATCACCAGCTCCATAGAGAACGATCTTGGCAGCCAGCAAGGGGCAGCGTTCAGCATTACCAGCTGGTCGAACAGCATACGGATCAACAACCAGGAGACCACGGTGGGGGAGGACTACAAGTACCTAAGCCGTCGGGAGGGAGAGGAGTTCGTACAACGCTATCGCCAGTGGGGGCATGCGGGAGTAGAAATGTGGATTACCAGCACTGAGATGAGGCGTGGTGCCTACCATACGCGTCCCTACCTCAGTGTGCGCGGCGTGACCTCGGGATTCCTACAGGTAGAGAATCCTGTGGTGCTGAAAGGGAGGGTGTTCTCTGAACAGGAGGAGCAGGCTGCCGCCCCCGTAACCATGGTGGGTGAGGGTATAGTAACAGCGCTATTCCCGAACGGCGAGGATCCCATTGGTAAGCGTGTGCTCATTGGCTCTAGCCCCTTCACCATCATTGGAGTGCTGGCCAGCAAGGTGCAGACTTTCGGACGTGATACCCAGAATCTCATATACGTGCCGCTCAAAAGCGGGCTCACCCAGTTTCCCCGTGCTGATGCTAATTGTGATATCTCGGTAAAACCCTATCCTGGTATCTCTGTTGCCCAGGCAATGGATGAGGCAGAACGCATTATGCGCACTGTTCGTCGCCTTACCCCCCGCCAGCGGTCAAACTTCAATATTGCCACCAATGAGGAGATTATGCGGGTGGTGCTGAATTCCCTGTCTTCTACCACTACTACTGGGATTCTCATAGGGCTTATAACGCTGCTGGGGTCGGCTGTGGCGCTCATGAATATCATGCTGGCCTCGGTAACCGAGCGGACGCGTGAGATTGGGGTTCGCAAGGCCATAGGGGCTTACGCGGGCACGGTGCGGCAGCAGTTTTTGATAGAGGCCGTGGTGGTAACGGTGCTTGGCGGGCTTATAGGCATGGTGCTTGGAGTGGTGGTGGGCAGCCTGGTGGCCAAGGGGATGGGCATCGGCTTTGCCATGCCGTGGGGGTGGGTATTGGTGAGCCTATTGCTGTGCGTGGGCGTTGGGGTTTTGGCTGGATACCTCCCGGCAAAGCGGGCTGCGGGGCTCGACCCAATTCTTGCGCTGAGGTATGAATGATTCAGTTTTCGGGCCTAAGAGAGAGAGGTATGACGATAGACACAGGTGCCCGCACGGTGCGGATGCAGTCCCAAAAGCAGATATTCGCCATTGTGTCTGTTATCACCATTCTTGCGCTGGTGTACAGGCCGTTGGCTAGGCACTTGGATGCTTGGTATTCAGGGCTGTCCACCTTGCTCATCGTGCTTATTGCGGTGGTGTACGTATGCTACCAGTACTACTTCGTGCTGCGCGATATAGAGTATCTTCTAGTAACTGATACCCAGCTCCCGGGATTCCTCCGAGTACGGCATTTCCCCGTGCGGCCCCTGAGCAACGGGCGCTTTGCCGTGGAGATACCCCTGGAGGCTTTCTACAGCTATCGTGTGGTGCGGGCGTGGCGAGGGTTGCGCACCTACATTGTGCTTAGCGAGCATCAGGGCAACCAGGTGTACACCTACCCTCGGTTCTCCATTACCATCCTAAGGAAACGGGAGAAAATGGAGCTTTTCCGCCTGTTAGATCAATACGCCAAAGTGCACGATGGAGCGGGTACAGCCAGCTGAACTTCACCAGCAGATAGCCCTCACCCTTATCCCGCAGGTGGGGCCGCAGACCGCACGGCAGCTCTTGGCATCGTTGGGGTCTCTAGAGGCGGTTTTTCACGCCTCGCCCCAAGAGCTGGAGCGCATACCCGATGTGGGGCCTACTATCGCCAAAAACGTCGTCGGTTGGCACGATACGCAGGCGGTAGAGGCAGAGATCCGCTATGTGGAGGAGAATGGGATTCAGACCCTCTTCTTCATGGATGAGGATTATCCCGCACGCCTGAAGGATTGCCCCGATGCCCCAATTCTCCTCTACTACAAGGGGCAGAATCCATTCCCCAGCGGGCGGCATAAGTGGTTGAGCATAGTGGGGACGCGTCGGGCCACGAGCTATGGTGCGGACTTTGTGCAGTCTTTGCTCCGAGATCTTGCCCCTCACTACCCGGATCTGATAGTGGTGAGTGGACTGGCCGACGGGATAGATGGCCTGGCTCATCGGGCCGCGCTGGATAACGGCATACCCACATTAGGGGTGCTTGGGCATGGGCTGGATATGATCTACCCGGCGGCCCATAGGGATATCGCAAGGCAAATGCAGGCGCGGGGAGGATTGCTCACAGAATACACACACGAACGGCGTATAGATCGCAATTTCTTCCTCCAGCGAAACCGCATCATAGCTGGCCTTTCGCAGGCAACCCTAGTGGTGGAGAGCGCGGTAAAGGGCGGGGCTATGGTTACGGCAGCCAATGCGCTAAGCTACGGGCGAGAGGTTCTGGCACTACCGGGCACAGCGGGGCGAACCATCAGCGGTGGATGCAATCTGCTCATTAAAACGCACAAAGCCTCGCTCATTGAGTGCGCTGAAGATCTCGAGACCGCCCTTGGCTGGAAACGGAAGACCACGCAGCAATCTGCCAGCCAGCCTACACTGTTCTACACTCCTACAGCCGAGGAGGCCGCGGTAATCGGCATTATTCGGCACGATGCCCCTATTGCCATCGATGAGCTCATCCGTGCAGCCAAACTCCCCATCAATACTCTCAATAGCATACTTCTCTCGCTTGAATTCCAGGGGGTAATCCGTAAGCTCCCGGGGCGTGTATACGAGACTACGAGTTAGCACCGTCAGCAGGTAGAGATCTCTTTCTATCCAAGTAAATTTAGCGCTCTACACTGCTAATCGGGGAGAGTGGGGGCTGTATTGCTTTCAACATTTTCTATCTGAATAGTGGCATTGCAGGGCATCAGCTGCGGATGTAGCTGCTGCAAGATGCATTCTAGCCATAAGGGGAATGGACGGACTTTCTTTTTTTTCGTTACCTTTGCCCCTGCAATTCAATCAATGCGCGCAATATGGAGTTTAGCACCCTGTGTAACCGTATATTCTGGGAGTGCATATTAGCCTACCGAAAGCTCGGCAATGTGGATGCCCCGTTGGCCAATCCCTTTGCAGCCAGCACTATAGAGGCTCGGCTCTACGAGAAGAACTGGATAGACAATGTGCAGTGGGATCTGGAGGATATTATCCGGGATCCCAATATAGACCCCGTCCGGGCTTTGGCCATTAAACGGCGTATAGACCAGAGCAACCAGAACCGGACGGACCTGGTGGAGATGATAGATAGCTACTTCCTGGAACGCTTCTCTGGGGTAGTGCGTAGGCCAGATGCCACGCTGAATACGGAGAGCCCTGCGTGGGCGGTAGATAGGCTCTCCATTCTCTCGCTAAAGATCTACCAAATGCAGCAGCAAGCCATAGATCTCACGGCAACTCCCGAGCATCGCGCCTCCTGCCAGGCTAAACTCGATGTGCTACTGGAGCAGCGGGCTGACCTTTCGCAGGCTCTCGACCAACTCCTACAGGCGTACCAGAATGGCGAGAAGGTGATGAAGGTCTACCGCCAGATGAAGATGTACAACGACCCAGCGCTCAACCCGATATTGCAGGGGAAGAAAAACTAGTGCCGAGGGTCGTAATGGACGATGGAAGCGGGGAGTGGAGGTTATCTCGTGTTGGTTCGCCTGAGCGCACTGGGCGATGTGGTAATGGTACTACCCCTGCTGCAGGCACTCAGGGTGCAGTACCCCAACCTGAGGCTGTTGCTGGTCTCTCAGCCATTCGCCGAAGATCTGGTGTCCACGGTGCCCGGGGTGGAGTTCATGCCCGCGAGGGTACGGGATAGGCATCGCGGAATTCGGGGTATTTGGCGGCTAGCACGTGAAATATGCCGCACAGGTGGAATGGCTAAGGTAGCAGATCTCCACCAGGTGTTGAGATCCCGTATCCTATTATTATTCATAAGGTTACTGCGACTCCCGAGATGGGTTCGGGCTGCCACTATACGGAAGGGGCGGCGGGAGAAGAGGCTGTTGGTACGGGGTGCTATTCATAGGCAGCTAGAGCACTCGGTGGAACGGTATGCCGAGGTCGTTGCACGGTTGGGCTATCCCGTAGAGATACCCTATAGGCTCGGAGGATTGCCACTCCGCCCATTGCCCGAGGTGCTAGAGAGCCTGCTGCATGCGGGAAAAGGGGCTATAGGTATTGCGCCGTTTGCCAAGCATCGGGCAAAGATGTACCCAGCGGCGAGAATGCTTGAGGTAGCGCAGAGTTTGCAGAGAAATGGGTATCGCCTATTTCTCTACGGTGGCGGGACGCAGGAGGTCGCCATACTGCAGGAATGGGGCAGGGAGCTACCAGATGCTGTGGTAGTGCCTGGGCTGGGGCTACGGCTCGGGCAGGAGCTACAGCTCATGGCGAGGATGCAGGTGGTGGTGAGTATGGACTCGGCCAATATGCACTTGGCCTCATGGGCTGGCGTACCAGTGGTGAGCGTCTGGTTGGCTACACACCCCAATGCGGGTTTTCTGGCATGGGGGCAAAGCTTGGCCAATGTGGTGGCGAGAGGGGATTTGGATTGCCGTCCCTGCTCTATCTTCGGCAATAAACCTTGCAGGCGTGGCGACTATGCCTGTGGGGATATAGCCCCTGGGGTAGTGGTAGAGCGGGTAATGGGGATCATCGGGCGGGATAAGCCGATAGAATAGCCAATGGAAGATACCGTGGGAGGAAGCTGTAATGGTTAGAGAGTGCCGTCCGTCAGTTCCAACGCTCCTGGGGCAGAAGACCGAGAGTCCTACGAGCTATGCGCCAGAGGTTCTTACCCCTATCCCTCGGCAACATCCAGAGGTAGAGCGCGAGGATGCTCTAACTCGTGCCGTGGGCTATGATGCTTGGCATGCTTGGGAGGCTAGTTGCCTTACCAATGGAGGGCTACCCGTGGTGACGATGCTGAAGGTGGTCTATTCGTCCGATTCTCCCTACCTCGTGGAGAGCAAGTCGTTCAAGCTGTACCTCCATTCGCTGAATAGCACGCGGTTTGGGAGTACCCCGGCAGAGGCACGTAGCGAATTGGCGCAATTGGTGGCGCAAGACCTCTCTAGCGTGCTCCAGACCAAGGTGAGATGCTACCCCCATGTGGCTCTAGGTGGACAATTTGATTTTGAGGGTTTTGAGATTCTAGAGGAGGGGCTTAACGGATTGGATCTCAACCAACAGGAATCCTACCTACTCCCTCCAGTAGGCGAACCGCATGAGGTAAGGGTCTGTACGCATTTGCTCAGGAGCAATTGTCCTGTTACAGGGCAGCCAGATTGGGGCAACCTCTATGTGCAGGCGTTGGTGAATGGGAGCATAAACCCTGCGCAATTGCTGCGGATGGTGGTAGGGATGCGAGACGAACGGATGTTCCACGAGCAGGCCTGTGAGCAGATCTACGGGCAGCTGTGGGGGGGGCTACACCCAGCTAGGCTATTGGTGGCGTGCCTCTATACACGGCGAGGGGGCATAGATATTTGCCCAGTAAGAGCGAGCGATGCGGGGTATTTACCGCGTTTTCTTGGGCAGCCTGAGGTGCTCACGCGGCCTAGCTGGAGGCAGTAGGCCATTTACTCCGCCACCCCATGCAGACTCCAGCAGACCACCAGTTTCTGAGGTGCGTGAAGCGTATTGGCGTTCTGCTGCTGCTGGGCTGCTTGCCGATGGTGCTCATTGCTCAGCAGCCCAACCCATTCAGTAACCTCTCGGTGATACGGTTGACGCTGGAGCCTTGGCATCCCAACGTGTCTGCCAACCCAATAGCCCCAGGTTCGGTGCGTCTATTGGATACCATAGCAGGGGTGAACGTGTGGGTAGATTCTCTGGGTTCGGGGTTGCACTTCAGCTACCCTGAGGAGCGAGATGGCGATACGGTGGCGGTGCAATTCCGCACGCTTCCTTTCTCACTCGAACAGCGATTCTCAGTGAGGGCTCTTCGGGGAGCAATGTCGCAGGATGCTGGGCAACTCGGGCAAGGAGGGTATAGCGGGAGGTCGGGCGGGCTGTCGGCTGTAGACTACCCCTTTACGCTCAAGGGGTATGCCCAACGACAGATGGCTCTTACAGAGCAAACAGCAGCGCAGTCGTCTGGCAATATTGACCTTACGCTTGACGGGGAACTCCCCAACTGCCTGAGGATACATGGCGAGCTCCTTAGCCAAAATCTGCCCTTTCAGCCAGAAGGTACAAGTCTGGAAGTGAAGGCTCTCGATAGGATGTACCTCCGAGTGGGGGATAGCGCATGGCAGGTGGAGGGGGGCGATTTGCAGCTAACTTCGCCAAGAGGGCATTTCCTATCCTATTCGCTCCCCATACAGGGGGTTGGGTACAGGTTTCAGGGGGCAGTGCCGGGTGTAGATAGCCTGGGTGTGCAGGTGGCAGGGGGTGTGGCAAAGGGACAAAGACAACGGGCCAGATTAACGCCGCAAGAAGGGGTGCAGGGACCCTACCGGCTGCAAGGGGAACGGGGTTTTGTGCAAGCGTTGGTCTTGGCAGGGTCTGAATCGGTCTACATCGATGGTGAGCTGCTAGTTCGGGGTGAAGATTATGATTACACCATAGACTATAATCTTGGCGAAATCACCTTTACTGCCCGCAAACCGATAGTGGCGACTATGGAGATAGTGGTTGACTATCAGATTCTCCAGAGTTCCTATACCAAGTATACCGCCCAGGGTTTGGCAGGGGTTAAGCTTGGGAGTTGGTATACGAAAATCCACACGATCTTACAGCACGATGCAGCCAGCAGCCTACAAGCAGATGGAGGGGCAGAATCCATCGTGCAACAGCTGGCTACGCTCAACCCTGGTGAGCAGGGATGGTTACTCCCCAGTCGGCGTACGGTAGACGGAATGCGAGAAGATGGCTACCAGCTGATAGATACGCTCGTGGAGGGAGTACGCTACGCAAAGTTCAACTACACTCCAGCCGGTGTGGTCGATTCGCTCTACCGAGTGCCTTTCGTCTACGTAGGCGAGGAGAAGGGTGATTATCTGCTCACGCAAGGGGATAATAATACCCAGATCTTCAATTGGATAGCTCCTGTTAGCAATATTCACCGGGGTGATTATCAGGCGGGGAGGAGGGTAGAGCCCCCCCAGTCGTCACAACGAGTACAGGTAGACTTAGGACGGGATTGGGCCGCAGGGGTTGCTAGAACAGAGCTGCAAACTGCGTATAGCCGTGTGAACTTTAACACCCTATCACAGGGTAGGCGACAATTGGCAGAAGGGGTTGCTTTGAGGATGGCGCACAGTCAGAGGATCTTGGGCAATTCCACAAGAGGGCTGTTCACGGGTGGGGAGCTCAGCTATGCAAGCCCGAAATTCAGCGGTGTTGAGGATTATCGCCCTGTGGATTATTACACCAACTGGGGGATCACATCGCGAGATGCTGAAGGCCGTTGGCTCGATGCTGCAGCGTGGGTGGCTGCACGCCAGGCAAGCGGAGAGTCTCGGCTTACCGCAGGTGCTATCCGTGGGCGAGAGGTGCAGGGTTATAGTCTAGTGCTCAATCAGCAGTACCATTGGTCTCGTTGGACACTCTTGACTAACGTCTCCGCACGGCGTACTCGGTTGGCTGGAATTCCCCTTCGGGTAGGCCAGGCTAACCTAGAGCTATCGAGAACGTTGAATCGAGTGATAGCTACCATCTTTGCTCGTGGTAAGTGGTTGCTGCGCAAAGGTGGCGTACCTGGAGAGGCCGCACCGTATGCTTGGTGGCAGTCTGGCTTGCGGGTATCTTTAGCTGATACCTTGCGGCATAGAGCCTTGGCGGAGCTTAGTTACCGTGAAGATCTCCCATTGGACTCCGTCCATTCCCACAGGCAACGGGCGCTAGAGTTCCGGGCCAATACCCAGCTGCAGCTCCCCTATCAGGGTTCATTGCTCGGGGTGCTTACGGTGCGTGGCATACAGCGGGCGGGGCACTTGCAGTACGGTTCATTGCAGACGTCCATCCTTAGCCATATCGGTTACTTTCAACCGTTGCTTTCGGGAAGAGCTGTAGTAGCGGTGGATACCGATTTTGGCAGCGAGCGTAGGCCAAAGTGGCAGCTTCACTATGTGCAAGTTCCCGTGGGGCAAGGGCAGTATGCTTGGGTAGATCTCAATGGTGATGGTATTCCGCAGCTTTCAGAATTTGTGCGTGCCCAGTTTCCCGATCAGGCTCGCTGGGTGCTACAACGTGTCCCCTCATCATCCTCATCCCGTGTGATTACCCATACGGGCCGAGTACGAATCCAGCTCTCGCCACGCTCAGGCCAGGTGGCTATAAATGATAGCACACCTCTGTGGCACCGGATCGATGCTACGCTAGAAGGCAGCATGCTCCGTAAGCGTGCCGATGCCAAGTGGGGGCGATTATTGGATCCTACGGCTTCGTTCCGCGACTCAGTGCTGCTGGAGGCGATGCAGCAGGTGGGCGTATCGGTTATGCTTAATCGTGATGCAGAGCCGCTGGGGCTAACCTATCGTTTTGCCTACCAGCAGGGAGGGCAGACGTTAGCGCAGGGCCTCTCTGCCCAGTGGCGACGTGCCCACGCGTGGGAACTTGCTACGCCAAACCGCGTAGGGTGGGGGGGCAGTGTGGAGTATGTGCTGGCTCAGGGTTCGCAGAGTTTGCCCTATATGCCAGAGACCTCGCTGTTTGCCCGTGAACAGAGCTGGGAGTTTAAAGTGCTGTGGAGAGGGCAACAGGGGCAATCGTACACTCTAATGGCGCAGTGGAAGGGGATTACGATTCCCGCGCAGTCTGCGAATGCCAGTATAAAACGGGTTGAACTGTTAGCAAACCGCCCGCTGGCCCTTCGTTGGGAAATCCAGAGCAACCTGTCCTACGCCAATCTTCGCACAACATTGAACAGCGCCGATCCACGAAGCTATACCCTACAGCAGGGATTAGCCCCCGGGCATAACATTTTGCTGGGCGCAACCCTCCGGTACCGAATTACGAAGTACTTGCAAGCCTCGTTGTTATACCAGATGCGCTCGCTAGGGCTAGATACCCCGGTGCATTCAGGGAGCGTACAGCTTAAAGCTGTGTTTTAGGTGGAGACGTAAAAAAACGCATCACTGCTGTGTTGTGCGCTTTTACCATGTGTAAAAAACCGTGTAAATTAGCTACCTTTGCGGGCTAAAATCTGGTAGAGTCGTGACAGATATACTCGTGAACCTCTACGTGGTGGATTCCAACCCCACCTACCTGACGGAGTTGATGCAGACGCTCTCGCCCAGCCTTCGCTGTAGGGTGATGCAGTATGGAGGAGGTGAGCAGCTTGTGTCTGAGTTGCCCGACATGGAATTCCCGCCCAACCAGATGCACATCGCGCTTGTGGCATACCAGTTCATGGCGCAAACCCACATGACGCTCAATGGGCTAGAGGTCTTGGAGTCTATCCAGCGAGCCTCGCCCCACGTAATGGTGGTGATGCTAGCCAATGGGAACGAGGTGGAGTACAGCGCGCTTGCCGTAGCAGAGGGGGCATTGGCAGTAGTTCCACGCTCCTCCACCATGGTTATCCAGATTACCAGCGTTATACTGCGCTACACCAGCACCACACGGGTAACCATCCGTCGCCTGCAGCTGCTAAAGCTACTCATAGCGCTTTGCGTGGGCGTTGTGCTATTCTGCATAGCACTGGTGGTCTGTCAGTAGAGCGCATTTACCAGGCTAGCACTACCCCTATAGGCAGGTGGTCGCTCACGCCCCCGTAGTATTGTGGCCCCTGGTAGGTTCGCAGAGGGCGCACACCACCGTAAGCCCAGTCTTCCTCCAGCAGGCTTGGGTGGCTTCCCAGGTAGAAACCGCCCCCGCTGATATGGAGCCCCTTGCGGCTTAGCAGGCTTGGGGAGGCGAACATGTGGTCTATCTGTTCCCAGCACCCGTGGTACTTGTAGCCTGCCGAGGGTTCTTTGTCCTCTGCCATGCGAGGGAGTAGGTAGAGCAACCCTTGCTGTATTGCAGTGCTTAGCTGCTTGTTGGCTATACGGGTGAATAGGCTAGAGTTCGATTCGTCATTGAAATCGCCCATTACCAGGATCTTCGCGAGCGGCTGTAGGCTACGCAACGAATCGAGGTAGTGGCGTAGCTGGTGCAGAGCAGCTAGCCTCCGGGAATCTGACAGGGTGCCGCTTCCCCTTTTTGATGGCCAGTGGCATTGCACTACCCAGAGGGTATCGTTGCCTATTGCAAAAGTGCATGCCAGCATATCGCGCGAGTAGATGTGGGCAGCACTATCGGTTAGCACGGGAATCCATGCCGAATGGAGTAGAGTGGCGAGATCCAGGCGGTAGAGGAGCGCAACATCTATGCCCCTCGGGTCTGGCGAATCGCGGTGCACAATCCTATAGCCGAGTCTGCGTAGCGGTGTTCGGTCGCGCAGAACCTCTAGCACCCGTCGATTTTCTACCTCAGCCAGACCTATGAGTGCCACGGGGAGGCCATGCCCTGCATTTATTACCGCTTTGCTAAGTCCTACAGCCTTGGCTTGCAGCCTCTTCGTTGTCCAGTGGTAAGCTCCACTCGGAGTGAAGGTGGTATCCCTATTTACGCTGTCGGCCCTTGGGTCAAAGAGATTTTCCACATTGTAGGCCACCACCACGCACCTATTGATCTGCGCGGGGCAAGTCCATGGTGAGCAGCAAAGGAACAGTAGGAGGATTCCAGCTGCTAAGGATGCTCGGAGCGAATACATGGTAACGGCTGGGGGCTTACCAGCATTAGCAACTACGCGCCTGCTACGCTTTGGTGTGGCAGGCTATTTTTGTGCGGCCCCGCGCTAGCCATGCGTGGGGAGTTTCGCTATTTTCTCCCTGAGCGTATCTACCGTTTCCCACATTTGGTTGCTGTCGCTGCTGTAGTGGAAGTCCGCGGGTACAGGTTTGCCCTGGTGGTGGGCCAGGTAATCAGAGGGTTTGTGGCTGCATGAATTCGCGGGTAGTATGGCGTAGTAAGGCCCAAGATCTATGGTCGATAGGGCATCGGTGGGTGTTATCATCTCCTCATGCAGCTTCTCCCCGGGCCTAATCCCCACTTCTCTGAGCGGCAGTCCTGGGGCTATAGCCTCAGCCAAATCGGTAATGCGGTATGAGGGGATTTTGGGGATGAAAATCTCCCCGCCAAGGTGGTGTTCTACTGCGAAAAACACCAGGCTGATGCCCTCCGGTAGCGATATGTTGAATCGCGTCATCCGACGGTCTGTAATTGGCAGGCTATCGGCATGTTCGTCTCTCAGGCGCTGGAAGAAGGGGATTACAGAACCTCGGCTCCCCATCACGTTGCCATAGCGAACCACGGAGAATTTCGCATCGTGCGCCCCCCGGATGTTGTTGGCTGCTATGAAGAGTTTATCGCTAGTGAGCTTGGTGGCCCCATAGAGATTCGTGGGGGCGCAAGCCTTATCGGTCGACAGCGCTATGGTGTGTTTTACCCCGTGGTAGAGCGCGGCATTTATCACATTCTGGGCGCCGCCAATGTTGGTCTTAATGCACTCATCGGGGTTGTATTCGGCAGTATCCACCTGCTTCATGGCGGCAGCGTGGATTATGAGATCCACACCCTCGCAGGCTCTTTTCAGCCGCTCTCCATCGCGCACGTCGCCAATGAAGTAGCGCATCTGCGGGTATTCTTGGACCCCGAACCGTTGCCGCATCTCGTACTGCTTGAGTTCGTCGCGCGAGTACACCACTATTCTACGCACTCCCGGGTAGTCTCGCAGGAGTGCCTGCACGCACGCCTGTCCAAAGGACCCCGTTCCTCCCGTTATCAATATCGAATGGCAATGCTGCATATTCCAGCTATATTTCACCCCTCACAACGGGCAAAGGTACGTCTTTTTCGGCAGATAGATGGATATCTCGCCTCTTTTCACTTATTTAGCATTCGCTTTAGAGCTATTGTATGTGCTGTAACTCTTTCTATTTATGAATATTACTATAGTAGGCACCGGGTATGTGGGATTAGTAACGGGCGCTTGCCTTGCCGAGCTGGGCAATACCCTCTACTGTGTGGATACCGATGCTGCGAAAATCGCCAGCCTGCAGGACAATCAGATTCCCATGTATGAGCCTGGTTTGCAAGATTTGGTGGAACGGAATCAGGCGGCGGGGCGGCTGCATTTCACCACGAGCCTAGCCGAGGGGGTAGGGCAGGCTCAGGTGCTATTCATCGCGGTGGGTACGCCGCCGAATCCCGATGGAAGCGCGAACTTAGAAGGGGTAGAAAATGTGGCGCGCCAAGTGGGGCAACTTATTGATCATCCGCTCCTGGTGGTGAATAAGAGTACCGTCCCGGTAGGCACTGGCGATAGGGTAAAGGCCGTCATTGCCAGCGAGCTATCCGCACGCCGTGTGGAAATTCCCTTCGATGTGGCATCGAACCCCGAATTCCTCAAGGAGGGGAGCGCGGTGAAGGATTTCATGCAGCCCGACCGCGTGGTGGTGGGGGTTGATACCCCTTGGGCGCAGGAGCTGATGGCGGCGCTCTACAAGCCGATGCTCTTGAGCAACTTCAGGGTGATATTCATGGACATACACTCGGCCGAAATGACCAAATATGCTGCAAACGCCATGCTGGCCGTGCGTATAAGCTTTATGAATGAGGTGGCCAACCTCTGCGAGCGGGTAGGCGCCGATGTCTCGTTGGTGAGGCAGGGGAT
This sequence comes from Candidatus [Bacteroides] periocalifornicus, assembly GCA_001421095.1. Taxonomy (GTDB): domain Bacteria; phylum Bacteroidota; class Bacteroidia; order Bacteroidales; family CAJPTX01; genus Bacteroides_D; species Bacteroides_D periocalifornicus. The sequence continues at coordinate 26,527 of LIIK01000030.1, forward strand.
GGGGAGCGACCCGCGTATAGGGGCGAAATTCCTCTACCCTGGGTGTGGCTACGGCGGATCTTGCTTCCCGAAAGATGTAAAGGCCCTCATCCATACCGCCGGGCAAAATGGGCTCACCATGCAGCTCCTGGAGGCCACCGAGGCGGTGAATAGCGCGCAGAAGAGGGTGCTATTCAGCAAGTTCTACTCATACTATAATGGCGAGGTACGCGGTAGGCGGGTGGCGGTGTGGGGGCTAGCCTTTAAGCCAGGAACTGATGATATGCGCGAGGCGCCGAGCATCACCCTCATAGAGCAGCTCTTGGGGGCAGGGTGTGCCGTTTCGGCTTACGATCCGGCAGCCATTCCAGCGGCGCATAGGCTCTTTGGAGATCGCATTGGCTACGCTGCCACACCCTACGAGGCGGTGCAGGGGACCGATGCCCTTTTCCACGTGACCGAGTGGAAGGATTACCGTATGCCGAACTGGCAGCAGGTGCACGCCGCCATGCGCATCCCCCTCATCATCGACGGTCGGAATGTATTCGACCGCGAGGCGCTGGAGGGCTTCACCTACCTGAGGATCGGGTAGCGATGCGTAGGGGGGTAGCGCCATTACAGGGGGGCGAGGCCGTGGCCATTGGCGCAGGTGAACTACAGGCCTAGCGGTCAGCCAAATAAATGCCTTAGACCATCCCCTCTTCTACCGCCCTATCGCTAGGCCAAAAAACCTCAGGAAAAACGGCAGCTCCAGCTACCGATTAGGCGAGCGCCTGTAGATTATGCAGACGCGAGGCTGCGTAGCGGGTGCTTGCCACTCTCTATAGCCACCCTATGCAGCAGAGGTGAAAAGGCAAACGGGGCGACCACCGAGGTCACCCCGTTTTACATTCCCGCCTCTATTTCTCAATCATCTCTACCGAGCGCCGTACAAACCGTGCCAGCTCCTCGCCCTTGAGCAGGTTGTTGGCCAGCAGGGCGAGGTCTACCACCTGGTGGGCCATTTGGCTAGCCTTGCCGTATCCATCGAGGATCTCTTTCCGCTGGGCTTGCAGGTCGTCTATGCTCTTACTCAGGGCGCTTAGCCGATCCTTATCAGCCTGCTCTACCTCCTCGGGCTTCAGCTTGTCGGTCTTTTTGCGTAGGGTCTCCTCCTCGGTGCGTAGGGGGGCTATCTGCTTGTCTACAGCCTCTACCTCAGCGCCCTTCGCTGTTACAACGTCAGCAGCTAGCTCCTTTATGAGCGGGTGGCTGGCATTGAGCACCAGCGTCAGGCTCCCGGGCATGCTGGCGTAGAAGTTGCCCGTGGGGCTTAGGGCGGCCATATCCTTCATTCGGCGCATGAACTCGTTCTGGGTTATCACCGCGGGCAGCTCCTGTTCACCCAGGGCCTCTATGCTCACGAATATGCTCTGCTTTTGCCCATCGGCGGCAGCCTCTACCGCGGCGCGCAGGTAGTCTTGCTCGTTGGCCGAGAGCGTTACGGTCTCCTGGTTCTCCTTCTCTATCAGATGGTCTACCGTGGCGCTGTCTACCCGGGTGAAGCGCACCTTCTCCAGCTTGCTCTCCAGGTGGTTGATGAGGTGGCTGTCTAGCTGCCCATCCATCAGCAGCACGTCGTAGCCGCGGTTCTTGGCCTGCTCTATGTAGCTCCACTGCCCATCGCGGTCGGTGGAGTAGAGGTAGATGGTGCTGCCGTGCTTATCCTTTTGGGCCTCGCCCACCAGATTCTTGTACTCTTCGAGGGTGAAATACTTCCCGTCCACATTCTTGAAGAGGGCGAACTTCTCGGCCTTCTCGTAGAACTTCTCATCGGTTATCATCCCGTAGGCCACGAAGAGCTTGAGGTCGTCCCACTTCTTCTGGTACGCTTCGCGGTCTGTGTCGAACAGCTCCTGCAGCCTGTCGGCCACCTTCTTGGTGATGTGCGCCGAGATCTTCTTCACGTTCGCATCGCTCTGTAGGTAGCTGCGCGATACGTTCAGCGGGATGTCGGGAGAATCTATCACCCCATGCAGCACCGTGAGGAACTCTGGCACTATGCCCTCTACCGCATCGGTCACGAACACCTGGTTGCAGTAGAGCTGGATCTTGTTCCGCTGCATGTCGAACTGGTTACGAATGCGCGGGAAGTAGAGGATGCCCGTGAGCGTGAACGGGTAGTCCACATTCAGGTGGATGTAGAAGAGCGGCGGCTCAGCCCCGGGGAACAGGTAGCTGTAGAACTCCTCGTAGTCCTCAGGCTTGAGGTCGGCAGGCCGCTTGGCCCAGAGCGGGTCGTGCGTGTTGATGATGTTGGCCTCATCGGTCAGCACCTCTTTCCCGTTCTTCCACTCGCGCTTCTTGCCGCAGGCTATCGGCACCGGGAGGAATCGGCAGTACTTCTCCAGCAGCTCCTCTACCCGGGCCTGCTCTAGGAACTCCTCATTCTCCTTGGCTATGTGCAGGATGATATCGGTGCCCCTATCCTTGCGCTTGCCCTCCTCCAGCGTGTAGCTCGGGTCGCCTTCGCAGGACCAGTGGACAGGTTTTGCCTCGGGCTGCCACGATAGCGATTCGATCTCTACGCGGTCACTCACCATGAAGGCCGAGTAGAAGCCCAGCCCGAAGTGCCCTATGATGTTGTTAGCCTGATCCTTGTACTTGCTCAGGAACGCCTCTGCCCCGCTGAGCGCAATCTGGTTGATGTAGCGCTCCACCTCCTCCTGCGTCATACCGATACCGCGGTCGCTGATGGTTAGCGTGCTGGCCTTCTTGTCCACGGTAACCTCTATGGTGCAGTCGCCCAGCTCGCCCTTGAAATCGCCCGCCGTCGCCAGCGTCTTGAGCTTCTGGGTGGCATCCACCGCGTTCGATATCAGCTCCCGGAGGAATATCTCGTGGTCGCTGTAGAGGAACTTCTTGATAATGGGGAATATATTCTCACTCGTAACCCCTATCTGCCCAGTCTGTGTCGCCATGCTATCCTTTCTTGCTTTTCTGGTTAACCCCTCGCGCCCCGGCCCGTGGGAGGGTGGCGCCACAAGGCTCTCCTAGCAAACCGAATGCCAACGGACGGATGCTGACAGATTGGCAGGATAACCCGTCCAGCTACGCGCGTACCTGCCCATCTCGTCAGGCGCAGTGGCAGATTCAAGGCGAAAGGGATATGGGATAGCGGCAGAATGGCTGCCAAAAGGGGCGAATACTGCGGCGCGAGCGGTCCGAAAGTTTCGTGCCAGTGGAGTCCTAGTCTGCCGCAGAACCTCCTTTGTAGCGGCGCAGCGAGCCGCATCATTTATGTGATTTTTGCAGAGGTCTTCCTATATGTAATAGTATGTAGAACAGGAATTTATCCCACGCTTAGCTAATGGCTGCTCTGTATGCGCTACAGCTGCCATACTTGCCGATAGAAAAAGCCTCGGAATACGGTTAAAACCATACTCCTAGGCCATCGTACAGTCTAGTTCGTTGCATGCAGCTTTCCGATGAGATTCCGCGCATTCCCCGCAATTTGGCGCAAGAATAGCCGAATTCAGGCTGAAATGCAGTAAAATTTTTCAAAGGAGGTGACGTATCCACTTTTCCTTCAGGGCCTTTGTCGCGGTGAGCCGCCCAGCTCCATGCTTTTTTGCCGAGTGCTCGTAATGCCCATGTTGAAGGTGCTGGAGGGGCTCTGCCGGGTGTAGCACCCCGGCAGGCTCGCACCTCCTCCCTACCTGCGCCGTACCAACTCAACA
>LIIK01000031.1 GCA_001421095.1 Candidatus [Bacteroides] periocalifornicus
CCATTTTTCGAAGACCGTAGCGACGCGGAGTGCCGCGTCGTTCATGTGATTTTTGCAGAGGTCCTCGTTTATGCATCCGCTTTCTGGCGCGTAGCTATGCGCAAAAGGCGCACCAGAGGGTGCGCCTTTTGCTGCCGTTGCTGGCGGTCTGTAGCCCTTTTTTTTCTAGAGCTTTATGTAGTCGAAGGGGATCACGAAATCGTCATTATAGGGGTCGGTAATGTGGATCACTGTGTTGTCTTTCACACGGATGAGGTAGTAGGCATTACCCTCGCCGTTTCGGATGATGAAGGCCGATGGGCTGCCTTTGTAGTGCCGCCCGTTGCTCGTGCCGGGTTTCTCTTCACTATACACTAGCCCGTTGGGGTCTTTTGTTGGAGTATAGTTCCAGCTTAGTAGTTTGTTGGCGTATGAGGGTACTCTTTCTACCTTCATCCCGCCTCCAGAGTTGATCAGGACCTTCAGGGTAAAATCCTCATCTTGCCTGAATGCATCGTCGGTGGGTATTTCCACCTTCCGGAGTGTGGTCTCGCCGGTGAGGAAGGCGCCGCCCTGCCCTTTCGGGTTGGTCTTGCCGCTGTTGGTGCGGACGTCGGTGCGGTGGAAGGCGATGTCCCACTGCACGCTGTTGCCCCGTTGGTCATCGGGTATGTTTACCACCGTGTTCTCGTCGAGGTCGTAGTACACCCAATCTGTGGCGGTGTAGTTCTTGGGGTTCACCGTGGCGTGGCGGACCTCGGTGGGCTTGTTGGGGTTGTCGGGTTTGCCCGGCTTGTTGGGGGTGTCTGGGTTGTTGGGATTGTCGGGCGTGGGCTTCTCTACCTTCGGCTGCGGGTTAGGCTTCTCCTTCTTGCATGCTGGGAGTAGGGCCACGCTAGCCATAAGTAGAAAGGCTAGCACTGGGGCTAGAACGGGTTTGCTTATCATACTGATATGGTTTTTACACTGATTTTTAACCTATTAAAAACACCGCACCCTCATTGCAAGGGTGTAGATCCAGTTCCCCGGTGGCCGCACTGAGCAGGGTGCGGGTAGAGGGGGAAATCTGGAACGCGAAGGTAGCGATATTTTGAATGGGCGTACTCCCCAAAACTGGCGATTCTCGTTGGATTTCTCCCTGAATTTTGGGAAAATACTCGAGAATTTGTGGTATTCAGCATTCAAATTCTCAAGAATCCTCCCTACCTTGCGCCCTCAAATTCTTTGGGAATATAAGTGCGTAAAGTTCAGTAAATATGATTCGATCTATTTGTATACTAGTATCTTGCATGCTTATTAGTGTGTGCGGATACGGCCAAAAGACGCTCCGCATTGGCGGCCATGAGGTGGTGCCAGTGCCCAACGTCGACTCTCGCGGGGTGCGCAGCGTCTCGCTTGGCGAGGCTTCTGGGGGGCGGAACAATGTGCTGCTGCAGTTCTCAACGCCTCCCACAGAGCGCGAGCGTGAGCAGCTAGAGCAGGTCTACGGTCTTCGGCTGGCCGACTACCTGGGTGCAAACGCCTACTTTGGCACGGTGCGCGCCGGGGCTAAGCCTAGCGATTTTCGGGGATCGGGGCTGGTATCGCTCATGTCGCTAGCCCCCGAGTGGAAGATGGGGCTGGAGCTAGAGCGTGGCGAGGTGCCCGAGTGGGCTCGTAGGAGCAAGGGCGAGGCTGCGCTGGTGGTCGGCTGGTTTGAGAATGCTGATTGGGCTCAGGTTAGCGCGCTCCTTGCGCATGCGGGGGCTACGGTGCTGCGCTATTCGGCATCGCTCAGGGTGGCCGAGGTGGTAATGCCCTTGGCTGCTGCCAAGCGTGTTGCCGCGCAGCCGTATATAGCCACCATCCAGCCGCGGAGCCCGCAGGTAGAGCTCCTGAACCGTGAGGGGCGCATCCTTAGCGGAGGGCGTTTCCTCGCGCAGCCTGCTGGGCTCGGGGGGCGTGGGCTCACGGGCCAAGGGGTGCGCGTGGGCATTTGGGATGGTAATGTGCAGCAGCATGCTGACTACGGCAATCGGGTCAATGTGTACGAGTACGAGTATGGCGTGGAGGCAAGCGGCAGCCACGGGATGCACGTTACGGGCACGGTGGCCGGGGCAGGACTGCTAGATCCCAGGGCCCGCGGCATGGCGCCTAGGGCTACCACCTACAATATGAACTTCAACACCCAGAGCAATGGGCTGGAGGCGCAGGTGGAGATGGAGATGATCCACAAGCAGTTTGGCATTCAGCTCACTTCCAATTCATACGGCCTGGCGCTGGGCAATTTCTGCGTGAACAAGAGCCAGCTGAACTACGGGTTGCAGTCGGCCTTCTACATGATCGACGCGCTCTCTATCAAATACCCCGAGATGCTGCATATCTTCGCGGCTGGCAACGACCAGAGCGTGTGCGGCACCTGGTACGCGAGTAGCACCAGCCGTTCGAAAAACGTGATCTACGTGGGCGCGGTGAATGCCAATGGCGATCTGGCGAACTTCTCGAGCTGTGGCCCTATGGACGACGGGCGCTTGATACCCACGGTGTGCGCTAAGGGCGTGGCCACCTACAGCACGGTGAAGAGCAATGGCTACAAGGAGATGGACGGTACCAGCATGGCCACCCCCACGGTTACCGGGCATACCGCGCTGCTGATAGAGCGCTACCATCAGCTCCACAATGGGGAAGACCCGAGCAATGCGCTGCTTAAGGCCTTGATCTGTAACAATGCGGAGGATAGGGGCAATCCGCACGTAGACTACCGATACGGGTACGGAGTGATGGATGCCGTGGCCTCGGTGGAGGCGTTGGAGAAGGAGAACTACCGTCTGGGCACGCTGAAGGCAGGCCAAGAACCCAATAGTTTCCAGCTGGTGGTGCCCGATGGGGTGGAGGAAGTGCGCGTAATGCTGGTGTGGATGGACCCCTCGGCGCAGAAGGTCTACAGCTATGGCGATACGGTGCTGGTGAACAACCTCGACCTCTCGGTGGTGCAGAACGGCAGGGAATATCTCCCTTGGTCGCTAACTCCTCAGCTGCCCGACCAGCCCGCCACGCGGAAGCGCGATAAGCTAAACCCGATAGAGCAGGTGACTATCGACAGGCCCACCCCGGGCGTTCTCACGGTGAAGGTGAGTGGCGAGGTGAAGATGGCTGGCGGTACTACGCGGGCTCTAGAGCAGCCCTACGCTGTAACGTGGACCTTTGTGAAGCGGGGGCTCGAGATCCTCTCGCCCCTAGCTGGTGATGCGTTTGCCCCGGGCCAGCTCTTCCTGCTGCGCACTAAGGGTTTCGGGGGGAAGCAGTTCACCGCGCAGATAACCTACGATGGCGGTACGCGCTATGAGGCCCCCCTCCATACCTCCCTCAGCTCCATCCACTTCCAGCTCCCGAAAGTTGGATTTACGGGATTCCCTACCAACCAGGCCCGTATACGCCTGATAGATGCCTACGGGGCTGTGGTGGAGAGCGATTACTTCACGGTGATGGAGATACCTGATAGCCTGGTCTTTGACGGGAAAGATTGCGATTTCTCGAGCTGGACGCTGCAGTGGAATCCCTGCCAAGGGGCTGTGGCCTACCGGGTATTGCTGGTGGACGAGGCCACGGGCGAATTTGAGGAGATAGGGCGGCACACCCCCGCCCAAGGGGAGGAGCGGCACCGCCAGAGTTTCAAGCTCCCGGCAGATAAGCTGCACTCCACCACCAGGAATATAGTGGCTCTGCAGGCGATAGCGCGGGATAAGAACGGCAAGGAGTACTACAGTGCCCGTAGCAAGGGGGTACTGGTGAAGGCCACCACGCCCCTAAAGCTCACCGAGGCCATGCTCCCCTACCAGGAGTTCTTCCGCCGTATCCCACTCCAGTACCTGGCCTACAACAATCCCCAGCGGATAGACCCTAATGACCAGACAGATAGCAAGCCCTTCTACACCCTAGAGGCGAAGGAAACGCCCCCGAGCCTTACGCAGGAGAACGATGGCAAGCGGGGTGGAAACTACCTCCTGGCCCTGCACTACAACAACGATGCAGACCCGAAGCCGATAGAGCTGAGGTTTGACGAGCTGGATCTAACGGATTTCGCCCCCAACACCCCAATATTCTTCTCCACGCTGATACAGGTCTACCAGTCGGAGATATCGAAGGCCACTGGTAACAAACCTCCAGAATTCCAAGTGCTGGCAGGCGAATTGGGGCAAACGCCTGAGGTGATAGAATGCACCGTGGGCGATAAGCTGATAGGCCCTGGCGAGCTGGGGAGGACGCTGCTCTACAACCTCTCGCCCTACGCGGGTAAGAAGATCTCGCTTGTCATGCGGTTCAAGGCCTACGGGAATCGGGATGCGCTCTTCATCCTCTACTACATGTTCCGCAAGCTGGACGACAGCAAGGATATAGAGGTCTCTGAGATCTATCCGCCGGAGCCCAAGAGCGGCATGCAGACCGAGAAGCTCCGGTTCTACATCTCGAACAACTCCAAGGATGTGGTGGAGGAGGTTCCCTACATCGTTCGGGTAGATGGTACCATACGCCAAACGGGGAAGGTGAAGAGTCTGAAACCCTACGAACTCCGGCTCGATTCTACCACGCTCGATTTCTCGTCCACACAGCGTAGGGGACAGGAGTTCAAGGTGGAGGTAGAGGCCATCTACCCCGGCGACGTGAAGCCGAGCAACAATAAGGCCCGCACGAGCGTCTACAACCTCGGGCAAATCTACACGCAGAAGAAGTCCAGGGAGTTCAAGTTCATCTTCAACATGGATGCGATAGACGACCCGAAGGACAAGGTGGTAGTGCGCGATTCCCTGGAGTTTGCAGACATGGGGGGGATCTATGCGGGCTATGACCCTGGGCAATGGAGCACGCTGCAGCTGCTACCGGCCGATACGCTGCATACCATAGAGGTTGTGTTCCATAACTATAGCATGGCTGCTGGCGACCAGATCAACGTGTGGAGCGGCGATGTGGACCCAGAGCTCACCATAGATGCCCGCCGCAACCCCTCTACCTACTCCCTGCGGGATGACAGCAATGGTACGCCCTTCATAGTGCTCTCTGAGGCTGAGAACGGTGGGGTAACCATCCGCCTGGAGAGCGACCGTAACAACCTCAGCGGAGGCAAGGGATTCTTCGCGACGGCCTACGCCATCCCGAAGTTCAATATAGTGCGGCTCGATTCTATCGCGCCCCTGCAGCCCAGCTTCCCCGATGGTAAGGGGCGCTTCAAGCTGCAGATTACCAACCTTACTGACCGTAAGCTGGAGAATGTGCCGGTGCTTTACCATACCAGCGGGATGTACGACTTCTACACCGACAGGGTGAAGGAACTCCCAGTGGGGGGTACCGTTTGGCACACGCTGCAGCAACCGCTCCCGATGGCGTACCCACAGCGAATTCTGGTGGATGCCTTTGTGGATGCTAGCGACCCTAACGCACGGGATAACTCGGATGAGCTGAACTTTGTGAATGATGACTACCCAGCGGGTTCGCTATTCGGCGGCCAGCGGGAGTCGCTCAACTTTGCAACGCTCAACGGTAAAACCGCCACGCTCCAGGATAATGCCCCTATACCCTACATCGACTTCCGCCTCAAGGAGCGGCTCGATCTCAAGGTAGGGGCGCTCAATCATCTGCGTCTCCATATGAACAATGCGGTGCAGATGACCGAGGATCCGGAGGATGATTTCTTCCCAGCTACCTTCTATGCCATGATCGACTTCGATGGCGATAAGCAGTTCACCCGGAGCGATGATCTGAGCAAGAATGAGGTCTTCACCCTAAAGCAACCGCACATCAAAAAGGAGCGTGAGGATCAGTACTATACGCAGGATTTTGACCTCGATATAGATCTGACTCAACGGAAGCTCGACTCCAAGCGGGCGGTACGAATGCGCATAGCCCTCCTGAAGGATTCGCAGGCTGAGAATTTCTTTAAGAATCTCTCGCCATTTAAGGAGGAGACTGATCCCTACAACCCGGCACGGAAGAAGATCGTCTACCTGATGCAGGGGCAGTGTGTAGATATCACCGCCGATCTGCTAACCTCATCCTCGTCGTTCGGGTTCGACCTTAGCCTGCTCTCTCTGAAGGGCTTGAAGCACAGTGCCGATCTAGGGGCTAGCGAAACCATTAGCATACGGGTGAAGAACGTAGGGCATAATGCGGTGGCCAAGGGCACAGTGGCCGTAACCCTCGACGGTAAGCAGCTCGGGCTAGAGACCCTGGTGCTGAATCTACAGCCTGGCGAGGAGAAGGAGGTTACCCTGGCTGCGAAACTCGATCTTAGTGCTGTGGGTGCGCACCAGGTGGAGGTTCGGCTGGGTGATGATGATGACCTCTCGAACAATGCGCTGCAGCGTAGCGTGTACCATGCGCCGAAAGGGCAGGTGGCTAGCCTTTGGGCGTTGAAATTCCACGGCGACCCTGCCGAGATGCTCCGTATACCGACAGCCACCCTGGGCATAGAGAATTTTGACGAGAGGGCAATAACTATCGAAGGCTGGTTCTTCCATGAAAAGGTGCAGTTTGCCACCCTGTTCGATAGCTACGACCTCGCGGTCCGTTCCTACTCTGGCCGTAGCTGGAGGCGCGATGCGCAGGGTAAGCCTGTGCAGCTCCCAGAGAATGGGATCGGCATTAGCTTTGGCAATAAGAACTACCTCATCACCACCGAGGAGGGTGTTCTCCGTGTGGGTGAATGGAACCACGTGGCCATAGTGGTGGATAAGCGCTCGAACCCGGAGACGAAGGCGATAGACATCACCCTCTACGTGAATGGCAATGCCCCCCGGGTGATAGGTGCTGGCGAGGGCGAACCCTCGGTGAACAACCTGGTGGTGGGCAAGGGCTACACTGGGCAGGTGAAGATGGTCCGTATATGGGAAGGGCGCAGGAGTCTGGACTCCATACGGAAGACGATGTACAGCTCTGTGCGCACAGCCTCGGGAGAATTGCCAAAGGAAGCGATAGCCGAGTTCCTCTTCAATGAGGGGAGCGGGGCTGCGGTACTCTCAGGCGAGGTGCAGGCCGACCTGGTAAGCCCCCGGATAGTGGGCGGCGATGCCCAGGATCTCTGGGTGTCGGCCAATAGGCTGATTCATCAGGTGCAGGCGATGGATGGGCAAGAAATAACGCTGGATTCTCGCTATGATGAAAACTCCCATACCGTGGAGGTTACTATGGCCTACGGGCAGGACTGCTTCGGTGTTAAGCATCCCGATCTGCTACCAAGCTGGGGCGGTACTAGCTTCTACTACAATGGGCAGGAGTGGAGTAGAACTACCGATGTGCAATTCGACGAAACCACCCATAGCGCCCAGTTTGTGGCTAAGCGCGCCGGGCTCTTTGGGCAAGACCGAGAGGAAACCTTCACGGTGAAGCTGGTGCCCGATGCTGCTAAGGGGTGCGATCTTCTCGAATTGGCCATGCTCAAGGCCGACAACAGCGACCTCAAGGTGAAGAGCGATTATAGCCTAGAGGTGAAGGGGCATGAGGTGATGCTGAAGCCCGAGCTCGAGAACCCCGCCGAGGCTAAGCCTAATGCAGTGGTTCGGTTGATGAAGTTGAGCGAGGGTGCTACCGCCTGGCTGCCTACGGGCGAGGGCGATAGCCTACGCCTAGAGGCAAATACCCCTGCCTCACTCGACCTAACCTCGCCCAAGCTCATTAAGGTTTGGAGCGCCAACCATAGGTTCAGCAACTACTACACCTTCCGTATGGGGCTTGCGCAGAGCATAGTGTGGGATGCCGCAAACCTCTCATACCCGCTAACCCGCGAGGCGCAGAAGCTGGAGGCTAAGGCTACTAGCGAGCTCCCCGTGCGCTACCTGCTGCAAGACAACAGCCTGGCCACCATAGATCCCGATGGCTACGCCAACCTGCTAAAGGCTGGCAAGACCACCCTGTATGCCGATCAGCCGGGTAATGCCCTCTTTGCCCCAGCCCCCTCCAAGGCTGTAGACCTTACGGTGAAAAGGGCGAAGGTGGAGGCTATACCCACTGCGCCATCGATAGACGAGGGCGATCCTGTGCCTGCTATTCACTTCACGCTGAAGGGGCTACTATTCGGTGAGAGCGAGCAGCAGCTTGAGCTCCCAGCCTACCAGATCTACCATCATGGGGCAACAGTTCCTGTAGATCTCTCCAAGGAACAGCTCAAGGCAGGTGCGTACGATTTGAAGCCCACTGCGGGTACTCCCGAGGTTGTGGTGCGTGGCAATTACGAGGTGAAGCTCTCGGATGGTACGCTTACCGTGAATGCCCCCAAGGCCAAAAAGCTCTCGGTGACCGTAAATGATGGCGAGGGGCAAAAGGTGGATGGCGCCACGGTGAAGGTGGCAGGCTTTACGCTAACCACTGCGAGCGGTAAGGTAGAGCTTCGCCTTCCCGCGAGCGAGTACACCGTGCAGGCCAGCAAGGATGGGTACGCTGCCGATAGCAAGAAGATTGAGATGACGGCAGATGTCGATGCGTCGGTAGAGCTTACCCTTCGCAAGGCTGATATCACCCTTACCTACACGGCAGGGGAGCATGGATCGGTAATCGGCTACCTCACACAGAGGGTGGCTAAGGGCGATAATGGACAGACTGTGGTAGCAGTGCCCGAGGAGAACTACATGTTCGACAAATGGGAAGATCGCCCAACCGAGAAGGCCGAGCGTACCGATATGAATGTACAGGCCAATGTGATGGCCAAGGCGCTTTTCAGACCCGCGGAGTTCACGGTGCGCTATCTGCTAGATGCGGAACTCGGCGAACTTGTGGGCCAAGCTGAGCAAACCGTACCCATCAACACCTCTACCGCCCCAGTTACGGTAAAGCCAAAGCCTGGGGTTGTATTCATGGGCTGGAGCGACGGCAAGATGGAGCTGACCCGCCATGAGGAGGGTGTGAAGGGAAATCTTACCCTTACCGCGAGCCTCTGTAGGCCCTTTGCTCTGCCCTACGTGGAGAACTTTGAGCGCCCTACGATGCCCGAATTCTGGCGGTCGGAGGATAAATCGGACTTGGTAGACGGTAAGAAGTCAAACGGTAAATTCCGCATTGTAGCTAAGGGTATGGCAGACTACGAGCTGCGGATAGAGCTTGATAAGCTGGTGCACACCGCGGTACGGGCCGTTCTGCTTTCCCCTCCAATCGATCTGGCTGGGGTAAGCGCCGGTCTAACCCTGCGGTATAAGGCCAGCTGGAACAATGGCTACATGTGGAAGCCAGGCGAAAAGCAGGTGGGCTACCGATTTGATGGGACGGGGAGCTGGACCTACTCCGAAATGGATGAGGATGGGAAGCTCTCGCTGGAGAACGCGGCGCTTGCAGGCAAAAAGTACGTGGAATTCTGCTGGAAAATCGAGGTCTCGGGTATGCCAGGGCTTCTCACCCCGGTATCGGTAGACAACATCCTCGTGATAGAGGGCTCTAGCACGAGCAAGCAGTTGGTACGCTACATAGCGGGTGACCATGGCAAGGTGAAGGTGGGCGATGATGCGCCAGAGTCCACAGCTACGCGCTTTGTGGAACAGGGTAAGATGATCACCGTGACTGCAGTGCCCGATGCCGAGTACAAGCTCTCTACCTGGAGCGATGGCAGCAAGGAGATTACCCGTACCGATAAGGTAGAAGCGGCTCTAACCCTCCAGGCATTCTTCGAGCCAGATAGGCCGCACTTCAAGCTATTCTACACTGCCGATGAGCACGGGCGTATAAAGGGTATGCCGCTGCAGGAAGTGGTGAAGGGTGAAGACGGGCGAACCGTGGTGGCAGAACCCGAGGAGGCCAGCGCAGAGGATATTGAGAATGCGAAAAGGCAAGGGAGGGAACTCAAGAACTACGTGTTTAAGGGCTGGAGCGATGGTAAGACTGAGCAGGTGCGTAAGGATAAGGATGTGCAGGCAGATCTGAATGTAACGGCGCGCTTTGCCCCAGCGATCAACGTTGTCTACGAGGCTAGCATTGGAGGACGTGTGGTTGGGAATCTCCTGCAGGTGGTGGCCGAGGGCAATTCGACAGCCGCGGTAGAGGCAATCCCCGAGGAGGGCTACACCTTTGCAGGGTGGGATGACGGCAATGCGAACGCCAAGCGGCAAGATATCGCAACGAAGGATTGCACCTACCGGGCGATATTCAACCGTAAGTGCCGCGTTACCTTCTCGGTGCTGGATGGCGAGCACGGAAGCCTGGCGGCAATGGCCGGGGGCAAGGAAGTGAAGAATGGCGATCTACTCGACCTACACACCCAGTTGACCTTCACGGCTCACCCTGATGCTGGCTACCGTGTGCAGGTGTGGATGAAAGCTACGCCTGATGCTGACGGCGACATCAATACCGCAAGGGCTGAGGTACTCGGGGATCTCGACGTTAAGGTACAGTTTGTGCAGTACTACACGCTTACCTACGCGAGCGCCGACGAGACGATGGGCTATATAGTGGGTGAAAAACGCATGGAGATAGCCAAGGGGCTTCCAGCAAAACCGGTTACTGCGCTACCCAAAATCAGCTACCAGTTCTCCCAGTGGAATGATGGGCTTGAGGCATCTACTCGTCAGGAAAGGCGGGTAGATGAGAATAAGGATTTCGTGGCGAGCTTTATCCCCACGAATCCGAATTTGGTGAAAGTTACCTTCCGGGTAGTGGATAGCGAGACTGGAAATCCCACCAAGGGTGCCGCCATCACGGTAGGTACTGCCTCGCAGAACGATAGCGATAATGGGCATAATGGTGTCGTTATTGTTTCGCTCCCCCGGGGTACTACCGCCTATAGCGCCGCTAGCCCGGGCTATAAGCCTAAGGATAGCACAGTGGATGTGAAGGATGAGGGGCAGGAAGTGGCAATTCGGCTTGAGAAAGAGGTGGTGAAAGACGATAGAGCGCGCGATGTTACATTCATCTGCACTTACAATGGCGAACCCGTCAAGGGGGTAACGGTTGCGCTAAGTGTACCGACCCTTGGCTATGAGCCATCGGCGATTACGGATAAAGACGGGAAGTGTGTGATTAAGGAAGTTCCCGTTGTGGATGGCGATATAACCTGGACGGCGAGGAGCGGCAACTATAGGACTGAGAGCGGCAAGTTCCGCCTCCCGCTCCCGAATGATGAGCCAATAGCTATCAGCCTAACCAAGCTCGCAGATCATGGAACCCTTGTCTTCACCTGCAAGGATCGCGCTAGCAGTGCAATCCTGAGAGGAGTGACGATCACTGTGAAAGACGCAGCGGGCGAGCATAAGGGCACAACGGGTGCTGACGGGCAGGTGAAGTTTGAGGACATACTCTTTGGGCAGGTGGATTATACCGCCGAGCTGAATGGCTATAAGAAGGCTGAAGGGCAATGCCCCCACGCCGCCGATGGCAATGCCTTTGAGGTCCAGATGGAGAAGGAGGGAGGCAATCCTGATGCCGTAATATCGTCTCTGCTACAGGAGGTTACCGTGGCTCCCAACCCTGCCGATAGCTGGATTCGGGTGGATAACTGCCAGAATGTACGCCACATGGCCTTGTACACGGCTACAGGTGCTCGGGTGTTGGAAATAGTGTGCGGGGGGCAGGAGACCGTAACCATCAACACGGCACTCTTCACCCCAGGGATGTACCTGCTGCAGCTGGTGGCTAGCGATGGTGGCCGACGTTCTATTAGCTTCGTGAAACGATAGCTAGGACTTTTCATCTATTGGGTCGCATCCTGCTGGGGTGCGACCCTTTTTTTGCCTATTCTAAGACCTCTACAAAAATCACATGAACGACGCGGCACGTCGCGTCGCTACTGTCTTCGAAAAAAAGGAAGTGATTGATTAAAAACTATTTATTTGCGAGAAGAGGAAAGTCCTCCTATAAAAGATTGAACCCTTACGGGGCTTTTGCAGAGGCCTCATTCTATGCTGTACCCTGATCGCAGCAATGGTTCTGCAAAATGCGCTTAAACGGTATGGCCATGCGGCGTCGTTTAGTGTGGGTTCTGTAGAGGTTTTGGATTTGAAGCCCTTTGGGCGAGATGCTGCCTCTATTGCGCACAGACATCCTAGAGCTATTTGGTTGCATGTCCAATTCTCGCTACCTTTGCGGGGCAGAGACATGGATTTATGGAGTAACATTTCGAAAATAGATTCATATACAGAACTATGCTGACAGTATCTCAACGGGCTACCGTGCTGCCCGCCTCGCCTATCCGTAGGCTGGTACCGTACGCTAATGCCGCTAAGGCTCGTGGCACCAAGGTCTATCATCTCAATATTGGGCAGCCCGACATTGCTACCCCGGAGTGCGCGCTGCAGGCCGTGCGCGAGAATAGGGTACAGGTGGTGAGCTACACCGATTCGGCTGGCAATCTAAGCTACCGCGAGGGGCTGGTGGAGTACTACAAAAAGCTGGGTATAGGGCTGGAGCCCCGCGATATCATAGTGACGCAGGGCGGCTCAGAGGCTATCCTCTTCGCCTTTCTGGGGTGCATGGATCCGGGCGATGAGGTCCTGATACCTGAGCCGTTCTACGCGAACTACAATGGCTTTGCGCAGGAGGCTGGGATAAAGGTGGTGCCGATCCCCTCGAGCATAGAGAATGATTTCGCACTGCCACCCGTAGAGGAGTTCGAGCGACGCATAACGCCTCGCACGCGCGCCATCATGATCTGCAACCCCAATAATCCCACGGGTTACCTCTACTCGCAGGGCGAGATTGAGCAGCTCGGCGCCATTGCCTCTCGGTACGATCTCTACATCCTAGCCGATGAGGTGTACCGCGAGTTCTGCTACGATGGGCATAAGCATTTCTCGGTAATGCAGCTGCGCGGTCTGGAGGATCGTACCATTCTTATGGATTCGGTCTCTAAGCGCTATAGCCTATGCGGAGTGCGGGTGGGGGCTTTCATCTGTAGGAATCGCGAGCTGGTGGCTGCAGTGCTGAAGTACGCGCAGGCTCGCCTATGCCCAGGTACTTACTCGCAGATGGCGGCAGAGGCGGCACTCAAGGCGCCCGAGAGCTATTTTAAGCAAGTGTATGATGAGTATGTGGCGCGGCGCAACTTCATGGTGAATGCGCTCAATGCTATGCCAGGTGTATATTCTCCTATGCCTAAAGGGGCTTTCTACACGCAGGTACGGCTGCCGCTCCACGATGCTGATGCCTTTGCACTGTGGCTGCTAGAAGAGTTTGAATACCAAGGGCAGACAGTGATGATAGCGCCGGCATCGGGATTCTACGCCACCCCTGGATTGGGGAAAGACGAGGCCCGGTTGGCCTACGTGCTCAAGATAGAGGACCTGCGTGCTGCAATGGAGACCCTGGCAGTGGCGCTAAAGCGGTACACGGGGAGGTAGCACTGCGGGTTGGGACGGATTTCCAAATAATAGGGCAGATTGAAAAAGAGAGTAGTCTCTGCACTTTCCATTGCATTTCTTTTCCTTCATCCCCTCCTCTCGCTTGCTGTAGAGCCCCCTATCCGTGTGGGAGCAGAGCGGGTAGAGCTTTACAGGGCTCTCATCTCTGGTAAGCGTATCGGGGTGGTGTGCAACCATACTTCGAGGGTTGAAGGGCGCTTGCTCCCCGATACGTTAAGATCGCTGGGGTGCAACGTGGTGCGGCTCTACACCCCCGAGCACGGTCTGCGGGGCATGGCAAGTGCCGGCGAGACCGTGAAAAGCGGACGGGATGCAGAGCTGGGCATAGAGGTGGTAAGCCTTTACGGGAAGGCCAAGAAGCCAACGCCACAGCAGCTGGAGGGGGTAGAGGTGATGCTATTCGACCTGCAGGATGTGGGGGTGCGCTGCTACACCTACCTCAGTACGCTGCACTATGTGGTGGAGGCCTGTGCAGAGCAGGGAATACCGCTGCTGGTGCTAGACAGGCCGAACCCGAATGATTACCTGGTGGAGGGACCCGTGCTGGACATGGCCTACCGTTCCTTTGTGGGTATGCACCCCATAGCCTGGCAGCACGGGATGACACTCGGCGAGCTGGCCATGCTCATACAGAGAGAGTACATGCGGCTACCGCTAGGACGTGGGGCTATAACCGTGATACCTTGCGAGAATTACTGGCACGGGCGGAAATATACACCCCCAGTGCCCCCATCGCCAAATCTCCCCAATCTGCGCGCCATCCACCTGTATGCTACGTTGGCATTTCTTGAAGGTACAGTGCTTAGCTGCGGTAGGGGGACAGATTGGCCATTCCAGGTGGCGGGACATCCGAACATCGAGGGAATGGATTTTAGCTTTACCCCAGAGGCTCGGCCAGGAGCTAAACATCCACCCTATGCGGGCGAGTGCTGCTACGGATTGGATCTTAGAGGGGTGGATGTTGATTCGCTTCGGGCTAATCCTGGGCTGCAAATCGGCTACCTACAGGCTCTGCGGGCACACTATAAGGGGAAAAGTCCGTTTTTCACCCGTTTTTTTGCAAAGCTAGCTGGTACCGAATCGCTGGAGGAGGGACTGCTAGCCGGGGAGGATTTGGCTACCCTAAGGCGTAGGTGGCGTAGGGAGCTTGAGGATTTTTGGGTGAAACGGGAAGAATACCTGCTGTATGCCGATAGCGCCAGGGTGGGTTTGTAGGAATAAGATTCGGGGTAATATGCGACGGACACTTTTTGCAATAGTAGGGCTAATGCTGCCCCTGTGGGCTGTAGGGCAATCGGGGGTTGGGCGAGACGAGGGTGTTTTGCGCAACGAGGTGCTAGACTCGGGGGTGGCCTCGGTACAGCTTATCCCAGAGGGACGAGTGCTAGCTCCGCCAGTGGTAACCCTTTCAGGAACGGAGAGGCTACATCTCTCCTTCGACTACGTAAGACCCAATCCGCCCCAGCTGGCCTATCGGATTCTCCATTGCGACCGCTCTTGGCGGCCAGATAGGCTGCTACCATCAGACTATATGCGGGGATTTGAGCTTAACTACATTGCATCGCCCAACCCCTCGGTGGCGACTACCGTTCCCTTTTCACACTATGAGCTGCGCTTGCCTAACCCCGATGTAGAGTTGCTAGTATCGGGAAATTACGTAGTGCAGGTGGTGGATGCATCGGCACCAGGGCGCATCATCATCCAGTGGAGGTTTGCACTGAGTGAAGATCTGATGCCCATTGCAATGGCATTGGCCGCAGTGCCAGGCGTAAGGCGGGCATCCCACCAGAGGGTGGAGCTATCATTTAACCCACAGGCTATTGGAGATGGGGTAGATCCCTGGAATCTACAGGTATACCTAATGCAGAACTGGGATGTAGATTGCATGCAGACATTGCCAGCGCCAAAGCTACAAGGTGATGGAAGGCTGCTGTATGGCGACCAAACCCAACCAATATTCCCCGGGGGAAATCGTTGGAGAGTGCTCGACATCCAAGACCTTAATACCCCAGGGGTGGGGGTAGCGCGTATTACGCATGATGTGGATGGTTATATGGTTGAGGTGGAACCTGATAGGCCATTAATGCGTTTTGACGACCGCCCTAATCTGCATGGCTATTGCGCTCCTGGGTACGCAGCTCGATGGGCGGGGCTACTGCCAGGTGCTAGGTTCAATAGCCAGGCCGAGTCGGCAGATTACGCTTGGGTCTACTTCTCATTTCGTCTCCAGGCGTATGTTGCTGGGCGTATGGAGCTTTGCCTTGCTAGCGGAGCTGCGCAGGGCGATAGAATCCCCATGCGTTATAATGCTGCCCGTGAGCAGTATGAGGTCTCGCTCCGCCTAAAGCAGGGCGTGTATAGCTATCGCTACGTGCTGGCGGATGGTGTGCCGAAAGGGTGCGAGGCTATCTGTCCATTGGAGGGCTGCTTTAGCGAGACGGCCAATGAATATGCTGCGCTGGTCTACTACTGCGCACCGGCAGATCGCTACGATCGGCTTGTAGGTTTTCTGCGTAAGGATCTGCAGGGCTTTAAGGCGTATTGAGAACGGTGGAAAGCCATGAGTATGATTTTTTGCAATTTCCCCAAAAAGCTGTAAATTTGCCCATCGAAAAGCTATAGGGCTGCTGAAGTTTTTCCAGGTTGACTATTGGCTTTTGGTAGAGGGCCTTGAAGGGGAAAATCGAGAGTTTTCGGGCTGTCCAAGCACCTCGTGGTACCCAACGATCTCTAAGTATGAACCCAGACAATGGATAGGGCAATGAACAGATTTACGGTAATTTTGGCGGGAGCGTTGATAGTGTTTGCTGCATTGCTTACCGCGGGCTGTAAGAATAAGAGGCAAGAGGCGGAGAAGAAGCGTATTGCAGACTCAATAGCGCGGGCGAATACGGTGCGCGACAGCCTGGCTCGTCGGGCATCTGACAGCCTGCATGCAGTGGAAGAGGCCGAGCAAAACCGTAAGCGCGAGGCAGAAGTGGCTGCGCAAAGCGAGCGTGCTAGGCTCAAGTTCCACGTGATACTCGGGAGTTTCAGAGTTCCTAGCAATGCGGATAGATTCCATTCGAGAATGCTGCAAAGCTACCCTGCGGCTAAGATTTTCAACGCCCCCAATGGTTTTAAGTTGGTATCGGTGGCCGATTTTGACTCTATGCAGGGTGCTGTGGCGTTTATCAACCGTGCGCGCCGTGGGCAAGACGAACCCGAGGATATGTGGGTGTATGAGGAAGGTGGCGTATACGATACCTCGTCATGGCTGAGTGAGGAGTAGAGAGGGCGCCCCCGGAGTACACGCATTCCACGATGGCTGTAAGCGAGCGAGCGGTGAAGTCTTTCTACGTGGTGGCGGCTAGGCATCGCCTTCTGCTAGCGGTTTTGGGGTGCTTGCTGGGGTGTGTATCTGTGGTCGGGAGGGCAACCGAACGGAGTCTGTGTACGGGCGCACACCTAGCCCCCCTGCTGCAAGATACTACCATTCAGGATACAGCACGTGCTGCCCAGGAAGAAGGGAACGCATTTCTAGAGCATTCGGCATCGGGAGATTCCCGTCCTAAGGTCGGCCTTTTGCTCAGCGGTGGCGGGGCTAGAGGCTTTGCGCACATTGGACTGCTCAAGCAGCTGGAGGATAATGGAATACGTCCAGATTATATAGCCGGAACGAGTATGGGCGCCCTGCTGGGTGCGCTATACGCCATGGGCTATACAGCCGACCAGATAGAGAGGCTGGCTAGGGAGGCGAATTGGTTTCACCTCCTTTCGAATGAGGAGCCTCTGGAGGAGGTGGCTATCGATCTGAAGCCCAATGTGGGGCGTTCACAGCTTTCCATGGTGTGGCGAGATGGCCAATTCCGCCTACCGAGAGGGGCTATAGAGAGCCAGAGCCTGTGGATTCTATTCCAACAGCTGGTGTGGCCTGCAGCTAAAGTGCACAATTTCGATAGCCTTACCATCCCCTTTCGCTGCTGCGCAGTAGATCTGAAGAAAGGGGAACTCGTAGTACTCTCTGGCGGTTCACTCCCTGTGGCAATGCGGGCTAGCATGGCGATACCCGGGGTTTTTACCCCAGTGCCAGTGGGCGACTCCTCGCTATTGGTAGATGGCGGAGTACTCGATAACTTCCCCTATCAAGCACTCAGGGAGATGGGGGCCGATGTGGTGATAGGCAGCTATACGGGGCCGAAGTCGCTAGCGCAGCGGGAGAATTATGGTGTGCGCGATCTGCTTACCCAAGCCACCATGATTGCGGGAGTTCGCCAGGCTATGGCAGACATGCAGAAGTGCGACATCCTGGTGTTTCCAGAGCTTGACGGCTACACCTCCATGGATTTTAGGGAGACCTCTGCCATAATAGCCAAAGGGCATGAGGCGGCCCTGCAAAAGGCGCCAGAGCTACGTGCCCTTGCCGTGCGTCTCTACGGCAGTAGCCGTCCATTGCATCTCCCGCAGCTGAATTTGCAGGCTAAGCAGTGGGTGCAAAGCCTTAAAGTAGTGGGCGTAGACTCTACAATGGCCGCTTTTTTCGCGCAGCGCATGGAGATGAAAACCCCGGATTCTGTGGATGCTGTGGGAGTGGGGCAAAGCTTGAATCGCCTCTATAGTACGCAGTTTTTGCGCCGAGCATCGCTTTACCTCACCCCGAGCGGGCAGCTACGGGTGGCGACTAGCACAACGGAGCAGGTAAGTCTGCAATTTGGGCTGAACTTCAACGATTTTTGGGGTGCAGGGCTTGTGGCTAGGCTCATGGTGCTGAATCCACTTTTTGGAATCAGTCGCTGGAATGTAGATGCAGAGGTCGCTACCCAGCCCCGTATTCGCTTTAGCCATACGCAGTATTTCAGCTCGCAGATGCGCACTCTCCTTTCCCTATCGGCATACTATTCATCGTCTATAATCCCACTCTACCAAGGTTTCCAGCGTGTGGCAGCACTCTGGGAGCATCAGTTTATCGGGGAGTTGGCCTTAGGGCGTATTGCCAGAACTAGCGCGCTCTTTGAGGCGGGGGTGGGCTACCAGTTCAACTGGCAGATACCTAACGCTGCCTACGTGAGATGGCTTGGAGTAGAGACCCCAGTACGAGTGGCTACCCATGAGGTAAATGCCTTTGCACGCGTTACGCTGAATACTCTGGATAGGCATTACTACCCAAGGCATGGGCACAAGCTGTACGCTAGGGTAGGCTACCAACTTTTCAATTCGGTCTCCACAGATCCACAGGAGGGGAAAACGGTTACATCGGCAGAGATCAAGGATGAATTTGGTCAGTCGCCCCAGGTATTTACGGGCAATGTAAGCTATACTAGCTATTTTCGGCTGGCACGCCCGCTGGTTCTCAGCATTTCGGTGGGAGGGGGAGTATTCACTTCTCGCCAGGGGAGGCTGGGAGGATTTCGGCTGGGGGGACAGCCAGAGTTACAGCGCGATGCGGTGTTTGATGCCCCTTTCTACGGCATTGGGTACAGGCAGCTTGCGGTGAATAACTACGCCCTGGGGCGGGTAGACTTGCGTTTTCGTATTTGGCGCGAGTTCTACCTCACAGCTAGAGGGAATTACGCGGTACATAGCACGCTGCCAGAGCATCTTTACCAGAGTTTTACCACACCTAGGCAGTCGCTGCTTGGCGGTGCGCTCTCAGTGGGGTGGCTTACCCACCTTGGGCTTATGGAGGCTACAGTGGCTGCGAGCAACGAGAGCAAGACCGTATGGGCCTACTTCAACCTAGGAATCCCGTTCTAGATTGCGTGCAGGGCCTGCGGCACTCCAGAACTGTGGAAAACTGTGATTATTGAGATTTTTGCTACCTTTGCAGGTATAAACTTTTGAACAGACCGAGGTGGATACACAGGACAGAAGGAGAGGGTTGGTTGCGTTTAGCGTTTTTTTCTTCGTCGTAGCCCCCTGTTTTGCAGGAGGTATACTGCCCGCAGATACGGTAAAAGCTCCAGCACCTGATAGGATCTATCTGGTGAGCGATACCACATTGCGGGTATTGGTGGTGAAAGAAACGAGCGATTCTATTCGCTATATCCTTGAAGGGGATGCTGTAGAAAGGACAGTGGATCGTAAGCAAGTGCGTAGCGTAATAAAGGGTGCAAGGCCTAAGCCTAGCCCCAAGCCCCCTAAGGTGCAAAAAATGGGTGAAGAAGCCTGGAGGAGCGTGGTGGTAACACGTAAAGAGGGCGATGTGAAGGGAATGCGAGCGCTTGGCGATAAATCGGTAGAGGTGACGCTAACCCTAGGACAGAGGGGCAAACGAGCCAAAGCCTCTGATATAGAAAAAGCCGCTATCATCCAGCTACAGCAACGGGCTGTGGAGCAAAAAGCCACACACATCCTAATAGAATCGCTTGAGGTGATGCAGGCCTACGGAGAGCCCCCGTCGGTGAAGGTGAAGTATCGTCCCTATAGAAAAACGGTGCTGAGCAAGTAGTGCTATAGGGTTATGCGTCAGTACCTTGACCTTCTTCGGCACGTATTAGACCATGGAACTCTGCGGGCGAATCGCACAGGGATCGATACTCTTGGAGTATTCGGTTATCAGCTGCGGTGTAACCTGCAAGAAGGTTTCCCGCTACTCACAACTAAAAAGCTGCATTGGAAATCCATAGTCTACGAGCTGCTCTGGTTTTTGCGTGGTGATACCAATATCGCCTATCTGAATCAGCACGGTGTACGTATATGGAATGAGTGGGCCAATGCCGCAGGGGAACTTGGCCCGATCTATGGGCATCAATGGCGTAGCTGGGGGGCTGCCGATGGACGGAAGATAGACCAACTGGCCGAGGTGATAGAGGCCATAAAGCAGACACCCGATTCCCGGAGGCTCATAGTGTCTGCGTGGAATGTCGGGGAGCTGGAGAGCATGGCATTGCCTCCGTGCCATACGCTATTCCAGTTCTATGTGCAGGATGGGAGGCTCTCATGCCAACTCTACCAGCGGAGTGCAGATCTGTTCCTGGGTGTGCCGTTCAACATCGCATCTTACGCGCTTCTCACCCATCTGGTGGCGCATACTACGGGCTTGGAGGTAGGCGACTTTATCCACACTTTCGGTGATGCCCACATCTATACGAACCACCTAGAGGCAGTGCGCCTACAGCTGGAGAGAGAGCCATTCCCATTGCCGAGGGTTCGCCTTAATTGCCAGGCTAAGGCGATAGAGAGGTATGATTTTGACGATATAGAACTGGTAGGCTACCAAGCGCATGCGCACATTTCGGGCGAGGTAGCAGTGTGATAATACTTTATAGCTTCATATGTGTAAGCCTAATTTGAAATGCCGTAGGGGCATTTTTTTTGTTCCTTTACTTTTGCTGGCCATGGGCACTTGGGGGCAGAGCCGCTATCCCCAAGGATTTTACAGCTCGCCATTGCCTGAACCTCTGGGACTTTCCGGCTCTTTCGGGGAGATTCGGACTCGACATTTCCATGCCGGGACTGATCTTCGTACTGGCGGTAAGGAGGGAATGCCTGTGAGGGCAGTGATGGATGGGGAGATCGTTCGCATCAACGTGGCGGTGAGCGGGTACGGGAAGGCCATTTACATTGCCCATCCTAACGGTTCGACCTCGGTTTACGGGCATCTTAGGAATTTTGCACCCGATATTGCCGAGTGGGTAGAGGCGGAGCAATACCGTCTGCAGCAGGGGCTTGTAGTACTCTACCCGAAGCCTGGGCGTTTCCCTGTCAAAGCGGGGCAACTGATAGGCTACAGCGGGAATACTGGGAGCAGCGGTGGCCCGCATCTTCACTTTGAGCTTCGCTACTCTGAGGGGATTCCGTACAACTCCTACCTCTCGGGCATAAAGTTTGTAGATGTAGCTCCGCCACAATTCAGAAGGCTGTACGTTTATTCGATAGACACAACTAACTACCAGGCATCCCTCTCAGCCCGTCGGGAGGTTCATCTACGGGGCAAGGGTAATAGCTACCGTGTACTAGACACCCTGCTGGTGGATAGCGTGGCAGGATTGGCAGTGGAGGTTACCGATCTCGTGAATCCCCAGAGCCTACGGTGTAATATTGCTAGTCTTCGTATGCTGGTGGGCGGGAGCCAGACCTTTTGGTTCGATACAGATGAAGTTCCATTCCCAGAAACGGCGTATGCCGATGCCCACGTAGACAATGAGATTCGGGTGAGCCGGGGGGCTAAGGTGCGTCTCCTCTTCCAGCTCCCAGGCAATCGGTTCTCACGCTACCGAACGCTCAATCATGGCAAGCTTACACTTAAGAAGGGCGAGGTGCAGCCAGTGACGATAGAGGCCTCGGATGCCGCTGGCAACACCAGCCAGCTTACCTTGGTACTAAAAGGGACGGGAAGGCCTGTGGCAAAGAGGCATACTCCTATATCACCAGTAAGCGATACGATTCATTGGGATAAGGGAGGAACGGTTTCTGACTCCCTCTTCAGCTTTACACTCCAGCCTGGCGATCTATACTACGATTGTCTTCTACAGGCAAAGGCTGCTTTCGCTGATTCAACAAGCCTTGGGCCAGTGGTAGACCTCCACTCAGAGGTAGTGCCGCTGCATAGAGCCGGAGAACTTTCGCTTGCCACCCGGGCGATACCCGATACTCTACGTCAGCATCTCTACCTAGCCCGTTGGAATGCGAGGTGCAAGCACTTTGAGTACTATGCAAAAGCCGATTTGGTAGGGGAACGAGCCGTGGCTAAGGTACGGGATTTTGGGCGCTATACGCTGCTTGCTGATACAACTCCTCCGAGGCTGGAGCCTTCGCGCGTGGCTAAAGTATGCTCAGGGCTCCCCCGAAAGAACGCCCGAATGCTACTAAGGGCAAGGGATAAGGTTACCTCGATAGCTGCGGTAGAGGGGGCAATAGATGGGCAGTGGGCTTTGTGGGAATTCGAACCCAAGACTGGTGAAATCTGGCATGATCTCGATAGCACCCGCACTGCTAAGGGACAGAGCCACCAGCTAAAGCTCAAAGTGTTCGATGCTCTGGGGAATGCGCAGGTACTGGAGTGCGAGTTTAGGTGGTGAGAGGGGAGTGGAGGGCGTGGTAGGTATGCCGAATCACTCTGCTTATCAGACGGCAAGACCGAACTGTACGGAGGTGGTGCGAGTGCGCTAAGCCTATAGTTGGGCCGTTGAAAAAGTTCTCGTGTGTGCGCATTCGGTAATGCAGAGGGCGCTTTTTTTCGGGTACCGTAGCTTTTGAATCGGCCACTTACGACTTTCGTAGGACGTTGGGGGCATTTTCGCTGCAACGTTTTTCAGAGTTTTAGGCGTGCGTTTCCACAATGGCATTCCACCCTATTCCGCCTGATCACTCCTCCAATCATTTTCCACAAGTTTCGCAATCCCCTCTCCGGTGTAGCCGCACTGTGCCTGTAGTTGGGCTACTGAGCCGTGCCCGATGAACCTGTCTGGAATCCCGAGGATATGTACACGCCCTCTGTAGCCCATTCCATTCAGAGCCTCTAGCACCGCGCTGCCGAATCCACCGACCACGGTTCCATCTTCCACCGTGTAGATCGAATGGAATTTCTGAGCAACCTCATGGATCAGAGCCAGATCTAGTGGTTTGAGGAAGCGAAGGTCATAGTGCGCAGCATTTATCCCTTTGTCCCGTAGCATCTCTACAGCAGCGTGGGCGTTCTGCCCGGCAGCACCTAAACTTAGGATAGCGATGCCTTCACCTGCCGTAAGGCAGCGTCCGCGCCCAACTACGATAGGAGATTGCAAGCATTGGCTTTCAGCCGTATAGGGGTACTCTTCCCTAGAATCCCTAGAGGTTTTGCCTGTGGCGTTGCCCTCTACATCCTTGCTGCGAGTCTGTTCATCCGGCCCGGCTAGTCGAATCCCAGCACCACGCCCTCGCGGGTAGCGGATGGCCCAGGGGCCGCACCCTACCTCGGCGAGCCGTAGCATATCGGCCAGTTCATACTCATCCAGCGGGGCGCATATGGTCATATTCGGGATAGGACGCAGATAGGCAAGGTCGTAAGCCCCGTGGTGGGTAGCTCCATCTTCGCCTACTAGCCCAGCTCTATCGAGACATAGCACCATGTGGAGGTTCTGTAGGGCGACATCGTGGATTATTTGGTCAAAAGCTCGCTGCAGGAATGAAGAATAGATGACGCAGTAGGGGACTATCCCTCGGCTTGCCAACCCCGCGGAAAAGGTTACAGCGTGCCCCTCGGCTATGCCCACATCGTATGTACGGTGTGGGTATTTTTGCATTACCACGTTCAGCGACGAGCCACTCGGCATAGCGGGCGTAATGCCCACAATGTGCGGATTTTTGACCGCAAGCTCTAGCAATGTTTGCCCGAATACATCTTGGTATCTTGGGGGGAGTGAGCCGTTATCCCCTTCAGGAGCTCGTTCGCCGGTGGTGGCGTTAAACCGTCCAGGGGCGTGCCATACCGTCTGCTCACGCTCGGCAGGCTCAAACCCCTTGCCTTTTACGGTGATACAGTGAAGCAGCTTGGGCCCAGGTATCTGTTTGAGGTCGTTGAGTATCTGTGAGAGGTAGAGGGCATCATGCCCATCTACAGGACCGAAATAGCGGATTCCCAAAGCCTCGAAAAGGTTGCTTTTTTCTAGGAATGCCCCTTTTATGGCACGGTCTATCTGTTGGGCTATGCTGCGCACGCCATTTCGCACAGTACGGGTGCGGCTTAGTGCATTCCATACACGGTCTTTCACACGGTTATAGCTCGGGGACGTTACGATATCAAGCAGGTACTCGTGCAGTCCACCAACGTTAGGATCGATGGACATGTCATTGTCATTCAGTATCACTAGGATATCGTCTCGTAGCGCACCTGCATTGTTAAGCCCCTCGAAGGCCAGTCCTCCTGTCATTGCCCCGTCGCCAATCACAGCCACAGCGTGCCCGGGCAGCTCCAGCAGGCGGTTAGCTTCTGCGATACCGAGTGCTGCCGAGATGGAGGTTGAGCTGTGCCCTGTGCCGAAGGCATCGTAGGGACTCTCCTGCATGGAGGGGAAGCCGCACAGCCCGCAGAGCTGGCGGTTAGTATCGAACCCTCCTCTACGCTCGGTGAGCAGCTTGTAGATATAGGCCTGATGCCCTACATCCCATATAATGCTATCGGTTGGTGGCGTGTAAACCCGTAGCAGCGCTATGGTAATTTCGACCACGCCGAGGCTGCTTCCCAGATGCCCAGGATTGGTAGATACAGACTGCACCAGAAAACTCCGGAGAGCTTGCGCAAGTTCTGGCAGTAGGTCTGGAGGAAGAGCCTTGACATCGGCAGGCGAATTTACCCGTTCTAATATCCCACGTGCCGATTCCGAATCCATAGCCATTATTGGTGAAATAACGCTCCCGTGCGTGCAGAAAATCCAATGCAAAGATAGCGGAAACTATTGGATTTCGCTGAATTCAGAGCTATGCAAGCAGATTTTTAGACATAGGGGGCGATTTTGCAGGAGGAAGCCCCTTTAGCCAGTGTGGGTTCTACCATTCGGGCAATTTGAGAAGTAGAGAGAACAATGCGAAACCCCTTCAATGCGCTAGCACCTCTCATGGGTTGGTATCTTTTGCGTCAACCGCTTACTATTATCGTAAGGATGTAGCGATGTGGTGTACGGCATCATTTACGAGTTTTGAAGAGGTCTCTGTTTAGGAGGTCTTAGATGGGAGGCGTAGATGTAAAAAAGCAGGCTGCAGCATTCGTTTAATGCTACAGCCTGCTCCAGTGCGGATAGGGGGACTCGAACCCTCACGCCTTTCGGCACAAGATCCTAAGTCTTGCGCGGCTACCAATTACGCCATATCCGCTCATCTGGTTGTCCTGCCAGGGTTCGAACCTGGACTCTTCTGATCCAGAGTCAGACGTGTTGCCAATTACACTACAGGACAAGCTCTAGGGCTATTTACCCCATCAGAATTGCACCGCAAAGGTAGCGATATTTTTTGAATTGGCGCAGATGCCAGTTATTTTTCTCTTGGACGCTGCAGAAATTAGGCTATTGGGGGCTGGTAGTGATTAGTAATGGTGCGGTCTGCCTAAAACTATCCGCATTCTCTTAAGCTGAGACATCTAAAGGACTCCCGTGTGCGCTATTTGTGGGAGAACTCTTTTTCCCATTTCGATTAAAAGGATTTTAATCAATCACGTACATTTATCGAAGGCCGTATCAGTGTGGCGAGCCTCATTGTCTAATGTTTTTTTGCAGAGGACTTCTTCAGATGTGTTTCAGCGTTCTCATGATTGCACAGCTATATGGTAAAAAGGGCTGCCAGGCTAAATGTTGCTGGCAGTCCTTTTTATTGCGTATTTTCCCATCCCTATTCCAGCACCACCGTCACTCCTCTTGGCCCGTGGGCACCTATCACTAGTGCCTGTTCTATATCTGCAGTCTTTGAGGGGCCGGCTACGAATACCCCGTACTTCAGATCCCCCTCTTCTTGGGCTATTCGCTGGTAGGCATTGTGCATATTCTGTACTATCTCTAGGCGGGGGACCACTATCACCAAGGCCTCGGAGATGAAGTACACACCCCGGTGCTTCACATCTTGCCGAATCCATATTGCCCCATTCTCCGCCACACCGAATACGCCTCTCACCACTCCTACATCCACGCCCTCTAGCCCCTGAGCCTGCTCTAGCTGGTCAATCCGTAGCGTAGTGCAGGTTACCTCTGGCATTTGGCTAGCGATAACCTTGGCCTCGGGGTAGAGTTCGCGTACCACCTTGTCTACAGTTTGCCCTTTCTGCAGGATAACGCATCTGGCTGCAGAGGATTCTATGGCCTGCTTAAAGGTCTCTACAGGCTCTACAACAGGACCTTTTGCCAGATGCCCAAGGTCGGGCATGTCGGTTGGGGCGAGGTTATGCTCGCGGAGACGGTTCAGTATCTGTTCACGGCTGCTCATGGCGTGTGTCGTTTATTTATGGAAGAGCAAGGGGAGCTGTAATGGGGCTATATCAAACCGGCACGTTGAGTGGTTAAAAAGCGGCTCTAGCACTTGGTTGGGAACTCTTATTCTTCCACCCTTCCCTCGCGCCAGAGTTGCTCGAAGGTCTTTGGGGCAATAGTGGGCATTTCCCTTGATATTCCCCAGCCATTCAGCCTGTTGTAGAGCGTGAATCGAGGGGCAAGTTTCAACCCTAACCGTCCCATTGCAACGGCCTCTTTGAACCTAGCGGGTGTTTTCAGCGCTATTCCAAGCCCTTCTACTATCAGGTGTTTCTGCTTATTGGCAACGCCCATGGGGTAGAGCTGCTGTCGCCATTGGTAAATTTGCTCGGCCAGTGGGATTTTTGCTGGGCAAACGTGGCTACAGCTATAGCAGAGGCTGCAGGCCGACATGTCCATAGCGTATTTATTGGGATTCCGCAGCATAGCAAGGTTTACTCCCAGAGGCCCTGGAATGAAGTAGGAGTACGAGTAGCCGCCGCTCCTACGGTATACAGGGCAGGTATTCATGCATGAGCCGCAACGTAGGCAGCGTAGCATAGCGGCGTGCGTCGTGTGGTTCAGGATTTCGCTCCGCCCGTTATCAACCAGTATGATGTGGAAGGCTTTCCCATTCTCGGGTTTGCGGTAGTGGGCGGTGTAGCTGGTTATAGGTTGTCCCGTGCCAGAGCGTGCGAGCAGACGGGTGAATACTCCCAGCGATTCGTAGTTGGGCACCACCTTCTCTATGCCGATAATCGCGATGTGGAGGTCTGGGAATGCGGTGCCCATATCGGCATTCCCCTCATTGGTGCATACTACTACCGCCCCGCTTTCCGCAACGGCAAAATTTCCCCCCGTCATCGAGATATCGGCATGGAGGAACTTCTGCCTTAGGTGGGCGCGCACCGCGTGGGTGAGGTAGGTTGGGTCGCAGTTGCCCTTCTCTGTGCCAATCTTCTCATGCAGGATCTCGCTTACAGCCTCGCGCTTTACGTGGATTGCGGGCATTACTATGTGGCTCGGGGGCTGCCCGAGGAACTGCATGATTCGCTCGCCGAGGTCTGTTTCTACAGCATCTATACCGTTTGCTTCCAGGTAGGGCGACATGCCGCACTCCTCGGCGAGCATCGATTTGCTTTTCACCAGATTCGTCCCGCCATGCTCCTTGATTATATCCAGCACTGTGCGGTTCATCTCCTCGGCATCTACAGCCCAGTGCACTATAGCCCCATTGGCGGTAGCATTGCGCTCAAACTCCTCTAGGTAGTGTGCTAGATGGGTTATCGTGTGCTGCTTAATCTGCTCGGCAGCAGTGCGTAGAGCCTCCCATTCGGGTATGGCATGGGCTAGCGCATCGCGCTTTTGGCGGATGAGGTATATGGCCTGGTCATGCCAGGTTACGTGTTCGCTGTCGGCCAGGAACGCCTTTGCCTTCAGCGCGTGGGTTTGCTTGGTCATCGTTCGTTTGCCGTTAGGATTTCTACTATGTGCTTGGTTTGAATCGGGTAGCCGTTGCGCTTTATTATGCCCTGCATGTGCATTAGGCAAGAGCAGTCAGCCCCTGTTATCACCTCCGCGCCTGTGCTCATATGGTCGGCCACTTTATCGCGTCCCATGCGCCCGCTTACCCAGGGTTCCTCCATGCTGAATAGGCCGCCAAAGCCGCAGCATTCATCCACCCGCTTGGGTTCTACCACCTCTATCCCTTCCACCAGGTGCAGCAGGTCTTTCAGTTTGGAGAAGTGGGGCGTATTCTCCTCGCTCATGCTGGAGAGGTGGAGTATGCGTACCCCATGACAGCTGTTGTGCAGGCTTACCTTGTGAGGGAATCGGGCGGGCAGATTCTGCACTTTCACCACATCGTGCAGGAATTCGCAGATTTCGTAGATCCGAGAACTCAGGCACGTCTTTTTGTCTTGGTGGAGTAGCCGAGGGTAGGTCTCTTTCACATAGCCCACGCAGCTCCCCGAGGGGCCTACCACGTAGTCGAAATCGGCGAATAGTTTAGATATGTATGCGGCCAGCTCCGCCGAATCCCCCTCATAGCCGCCGTTGCCCATCGGTTGCCCACAGCAGGTTTGTCCTTTGGGGTAGGTCACATCTAGCCCTGCCTGCTTCAGGAGCTTATAGCTCGCTACACCCACTTCGGGGTAGATTGCGTTCACGTAGCAGGGGATGAATAGTGCCACTTTCATAGTGTGCAGGTTTTCAGTGAAAGGTTGGATGTCTTTGGGTTAGGCATGGATTGATGCAAGAACTCGTAGAACGGGTGAATATTTACCGCACCTCATGCCTGAAATCATCGTTTCTTGGGGAATGCTCTGATATCCGTGGGCAAGGATAAACCGTAATGGCTAGTGCGTACACCCGCCTGTCTCGTTGCGAGTGGTTACGCTCCTGCCCAGAAACGTCTTATATAAAGATCCCCACCACAACGCCAGCTATCGCCACATACACCAGGGCGTAGACCACCGCTTTTTTCAAGATCGGTCCCTCTTCCCCGGGCATTTGGCAGGCGCTGGTGGCTATGGCAATGCTCTGGGGCGATATTATTTTCCCTCCAGTAGCCCCTGCAGTATTGGAGGCCGCAAGCCAGGTGGGATCTACATTCAGGTGTTCGGCTACCCCAGTCTGCAGCTTGCCAAATAGGATGTTGGACGAGGTGTCGCTACCAGTCACAAAAGTCCCTAGTGCACCCACGGCAGGGGCCACGAACGGGTAGGCCGCCCCCGTTAAACTTGCTAGCCCGCTGGCGAGTAGGGCTATCATGCCAGAGGTCTCCATTATGCTAGAGAATCCAACCAGGCAGATAACCGTCACAATCGTCTTGCGCAGCTGCCACACGCTACGCCCGAGTACTTTGAGCAGTTCGCCCAGCTTCCCCCCTTGCACAAGGCCGCCTAGCAGGCTGCCAAGGAATAGAAGCAACCCGCCCTGCGTGAGCCAGCTTATAGTGAGGCCGTGCGGCGTACCTCCAATATTGAGAGTGGGTTTGCTCACCAGCAGCCACTTTAGTGTACTATTTATGGAGGGGATCAGGGGGCTCGTGAGCAGTATGAGCAGCATGATGAATCCGTAGACCGCCCACGCCTTCCACATGGTTGCCGCATCACGCTTTACGGAGCGGGGAGCATCGGCTCTTTTTTCAGGGGTATTCGCTACGGGTTCTTTCCCCTTGGGGAGCAATTTCCCCACCGCCAGTATGACCACAATGGCGGCTAGGCTTCCGAGTATAGCAGGGGTTTCCACCCCAATGTACTTAACAGCAGCGTATTGGGCCAATAGCGATACGATACCCACCAGCAGCCCGAGGATGATGTTCTTAGGGAGTGCGCGCAGGCGAGGGTCAGACAGGAAGGTGAGCGCCAGCGGGA
The DNA here is from genome assembly GCA_001421095.1 of Candidatus [Bacteroides] periocalifornicus. Classification (GTDB taxonomy): domain Bacteria; phylum Bacteroidota; class Bacteroidia; order Bacteroidales; family CAJPTX01; genus Bacteroides_D; species Bacteroides_D periocalifornicus. Next base: position 29,551 of record LIIK01000031.1, read on the forward strand.
TAAGGATCATCAGGGGTGATAGCTGTAGAATCACGTCAACCCCCAGTGCCTGCGCCGGCAGTCCGGTCTCGGTGCCTAGCACGGTCACGGGAACACCCACAGCCCCGAATCCCGTGGCTACGCTGTTGGCCAGCAGGCTCACGAGCGCGGAGAATATAGGGCGAAACCCCAGCCCGATGAGTATTGCAGCGGGTATGGCCACAGCCGTCCCAAAGCCCGCCATCCCCTCTAGCAGACCCCCGAATCCCCAGGTTATCAGTAGTACTTGGATGCTTCGGTCTGTGCTTAGCGAGGAGAATTGCTCCTTCAGCACATCTATAGCCTTGGTGTATTGCAGCACATTGTAGCTATAGATGGCCATTAGAATGATGAACAGGATCGGGACTAAGGCTTTAATCCCCCCGTACACGAACGATAGCGAGGCATCCACTACTCCCTGCCCATACCCGAGAATCGCCAGCACAAAGGTAACCATGAGCGTGATCAGCGCGCTTTTATCGCCGCTCACCTTGAATACCCCTAGCAGCCCAATCAGGAAAAAATCCCTACCTTAGCCTTTAGATAGCGCAGGGCATCGTACCAGATTTCGAG
>LIIK01000032.1 GCA_001421095.1 Candidatus [Bacteroides] periocalifornicus
GTCTTTGGTTGGTACGGCGATGGTACGGGGTTGGTATACCCCTATGTGGGGGTAACCGGGCGGGCAAGGGAAGTGCGCGTAGCGGTGGCAAGGCCACTGAGGCGGGGGGATGGGTGAGGGAAGCGGAGGAATGGGCAAGGTCAGGTATATGCGCATGGAGGGCGGGGGAGGCAGAGGGTGGCATGGTATGCGTCTATGGTGGCGGGTGTAGGCGGTGGGCGGGGGAATCTTCGCGTTGCGAAGACCCCGCCCCTACAGGCGGCATGGCGGGGAGAGCGATGCGACATTGACCATCATTTACGCCCATGCGGAGATCAACAGGAACGGCTCCGAGGCGTATAACGACGCGTCGCGCCGCTACGTCCTTCGAGAAATTGGGAGAATAAGTTTTAGACCGCCGTATTCCAAAAGGGAAACCGCGGCGAAAGGAGCGTAAGGGGTCAATCTTTCTGGGGAGATTTTCCCTTCTTGCACGTAAATAGGTTTCAATCAAGAAATTCCATTTCTCAAAGACTGTAGCGACGCGGCGTGCCGCGTCGTTGTAAAAACCGTAGGGTCTCCATAGATAGGAGGCGACAGGGGAAGGCGATTATCAATAAAGATCTTGGTAGGGGCGGGCCGAAAGTTGCCCGCCCACCTGCGAGTGCCCGCCCTTCCTGTGCCGCGTCGTGATATGTGATAAAGAATTTGCCGCAGGTTTTGCATAGGCCTTGAATGGTATGTGCGTGGCGAGGGCGCAATAGGCGGCATGGTATGCATCTATGGTGGCGAGGGAGGGCAACGGGCGGGGGAATCTTCGCGTTGCGAAAGATGGATGCTACGCGCCGCACCGCCCACCACTTGCGCCCTCGTGGCCATGCCGTGGCGTTCAGACTATTGCGCACTGCGACTTACCACTCACCATTGCGAATAATCCCGCCCTGCCCCAGCGCGCTACGGATTCAAAAAATGGCTATCTTTGCGGGTTGGTAACCCCTAGGCGAAATGGCAGATGTATACGTAAATCAAGAGGCGCAGCTCGCGCGCGAATTCATAGCCAACACTGACAGCTGCCTATTCCTCACCGGGCGGGCTGGCACGGGGAAGACGACCTTTCTCCGCGAGCTGGTACGCCATGCGCCCAAGCAGATGGCCGTGCTGGCCCCCACGGGCGTGGCTGCCATCAATGCGGGCGGCGTTACCATCCATTCCTTCTTCCAGCTCCCCTTCGGGCCTATAGTGGTGCCCGCTCTCGAACCGCGCGATCCCTGGATGCAGGTTGAACTCCCCCCCTCCCTATCCACTCGCCCCTTCCGTAGGGATAAGCTCCAGCTAATCCGCAGGCTCGAGCTCCTGGTGATAGATGAGATCAGCATGGTGCGTGCCGATGTGATGGATGCCATAGATGCCGTGCTGCGAACTGTGCGCCGAAACCAGCTGCCATTCGGCGGGGTGCAGCTCCTGATGATTGGCGATATGCACCAGCTCCCCCCCGTGGCCAAGGAGGGGGAGTGGACGCTGCTGCGCAACTACTACGCCTCGCCCTACTTCTTCGAATCGCAGGCCCTACGGCGCGCCGATTTTATCCGCATAGAGCTGCGCCACGTGTACCGACAGCGCGATGCCCATTTCATAGAGCTCCTGGACAAGGTGCGCATCAACAGCCGCACCCCAGACCTGCTAAGCGCGCTCAACCAGCGATACCAACCCGGCGCCGAGATGCTGGATGAGGAGGGGCGAATAGTGCTAACAACGCACAACAGGCAGGCCCAACGGATAAATGAGGCCCGCCTAAATGCACTGCCCGGCGAGAGCTACACCTATACCGCGAAAATCTCGGGCGAATTCCCAGAATCATCATTCCCTACTGACCAGACCCTCGAGCTGAAGGTGGGGGCGCAGGTCATGTTCATAAAGAATGACCCTGGCATCCTAAAACGCTACTACAACGGCAAAATAGGGATAGTGGATGCGCTCGACGAGGAGGGGATATCGGTACGATTTGCCGAGGAAGAGGAGACGGTAGAGGTGGAGCTAAGCGAGTGGGAGAACCTCCGCTACGAGATGAATGCCGAGAGCCGAGCAATAGCGCAAGAGTCGATAGGAACTTTCACGCAATACCCGCTCAGGCTGGCGTGGGCTATAACCATCCACAAGAGCCAAGGGCTAACCTTCGACCGCGTGACCATAGAGGGCGCGGAGGCCTTCGCCTCGGGGCAGATGTACGTGGCGCTAAGCCGCTGCCGAACGCTAGAGGGTATCATGCTCAGCAGCCCCATTGGTGGCAACGCGCTGGTGATGGACACCGCCATACTCCAGCTGGCCCGCACGCTAGACCAGACACCGCCAAACCAGCAAATGCTCCAAGAGGCCGAACGGCGGTACGCGCGGCGTGTACTCGCGCAGCTATTCGACTTCAGCGAGATCGCGCACACCGCGCAGGAGGCGCAGCATAGAACCCAAGCCCTGCCACTTGCCGATCCTAACGAGCGGGAGGCAACGGCAAAAATACTGGAGGAACTCATACGGCTGGCCAAAATCTACGCCCGATTCGGGGTAGAGCTGGCAGACTACCCCACCACCGCGCACAGCGTGAATGAGCTGCCTGCACTCACCGAGCGCATAGGTAAAGCCTGCGCCTACGCCCTAGCCCACCTTGGCGAGCAGGCCAGCTTCGTAGCCCCCCTCTGCGAAATCACCCTGCAGACCCGCAGCGCCGAGGAGGAACTCAGCGGTCCCCTGATTGCCACCTACAGGGCCGCCTACGTGAAGGCACTAGAGCTAGCATCATGCGCCGCCCGATTCGATGTACAGCAGTACCTCCTAGCCCGTGGCAGGGCGCTGGTGGAGGCCGATAGGCTCCGCGCCCCCAGCATAGAGAGCTCGGTAGACAAGGGAAGCGAGAGCCTCAAGGCTCTCGCAGCCTGGCGCCACTTCACTGCGGAGCAGACCCACACCCCGGCGCATACGCTACTCAAGCAGCAGACGCTGGTGCTGCTGGCCGCTACCCTCCCGGTAACTATGGATGAGCTCTTGCATGTGAAGGGGATCGGCCGCGCCTTTGCCTCTAGGTACGGCAACGAGATCATCGACCTCTGCAGGCAATACAAGGGGGAGGGCTACATGGACTTTGAACCCAGGCCGCTCCCTGAGAGGAAAAGCAAGCGGGGCAAAAGCAAGCAACCCGCCCGAGGGGAATCGCAAGCCGAGACGGTAAACCTCCTCCTACAGGGCCTCAGCCTAGAGGATATCGCAGAAAGAAGGGGGCTGAAGCTCAACACGCTGGTGGGCCATGTGGTGTGGGGTATAGCGAACGGCTCGCTAGACATCGGCGTGGTGATGCCGCATGAACGCATAGTAACGATAATGAAGAGCTACGCCGATGCGCCTGACCTCACGCTGAATGAACGCTACAATGCGCTGAAGGGTGACTACTACTACGGCGAGCTCCGCTGGGTACGCGAATGGATGAAGCGCGAAGGAAAGCTCACGCAGGAGGCTGAAAAATGAGCGTGTTCGACCAGGGTAAGAGGGGCAAGCAGGAGAGGGAATCTCTGCGAAAACCGCATACCTACAGTCGGTATGGATCTTGGTAGCGACGTGGCGTGCCGCAATGCGATGGTTCTCGGTAACGGCATTGCAGGGAGGAGGTTGCAGGTTATTACCACCAGCCTACGTCCATGCTGGTATCAATGGGAACGGCACAGATGGGGATAACGATGCGGCACGCCACGCCGCTACGGTCTTCGAGGAGGTCTTGCGGCACTGTTAGGGCGAGCACTCGCTACGCTCGGCATCGCCCCTACCAAGATCGCCGTAGCCGATCTCGCCAATTGATAGAAATGCGGTTCTCTTCAGCAAAGCGCAGGTGAATTCTTTATCACGACGTGGCACGCCGTGTCGCTACGGTCTTCGGGAAATGGAAGCGATTGATTAAAACCTATTTATTCGCAAGCAGAGGAAAGCTCTCCTGTAAAAGATTAAACCCATACGGGACTTTTGCAGAGGTCTCATCCCAAGAAAACGTGAAAAGGCCGTCCTACCTGAACCAGGTAAAACGGCCTTGAAACTAGTCGGGGTGACTAGATTCGAACTAGCGACCCCACGCCCCCCAGACGTGTGCTCTAACCGGGCTGAGCTACACCCCGAATGCTCTACCCTCCCCTAAAAACCGCCGCAAAGGTAGCGACTTTCCCCCAACTGGGCAAGAGTCGCATGAAATAATTCCAGAAATTCTCCGATTGCCTACCGCCGCAAGGCGAACCCTGAGAGTTCCCCTGCACGTGGCTACGCACAGCATCGCTACTGGTTTAGCGAATTTCTAAGTAGCTGATTCAACGCATACTGCACAGCGAATGGAAGGGGCAACACCGCAGCGAGAGTGTGCCGTTTGGAGGGCTTTTCTACCCTCTCCCAAAAATTGGTTTCTGCCATAGCCTAGGATGGCTGTTGTGGCAGAATCGTAGTACATTTTGGCAGGAGGGTTGCCACAAGAGTTATTTTCGCTATCTTTGCACGGAATTTGCTACGGGAAGGAGGGTGTAGCCCGTTCCCGCGTTGAGAGAAATACAACCCGTAGCCTCGACACGTGGCAGCCTTACGCCTTGTACGGGTCAGCACCCGCAAGGTAGCAGCCAAGGCTGGAGGGTTGCCATAGGGCTGCATTGTTCTACTGTAATATACTCATTATCAGAAATAGAACCATATGGTTACAACGAAAAAGGCAGATACGCCAAGCAAGAGCAATAGCCACGCCCGGCTAGCCGAGACCATGCAGATGATAGAGGAGGTGACCAGCGCCATGCTGGCCAAGAAGGGGCAACGCGTGGTGGTGCTGGACCTCAGGGGTATAGAGAAGGCGGTATGCGACTTTTTCGTGATTTGCAGCGCAGACACCGCCCCCCACATCAAGGCGCTGTGCGATGAGGTGGAGGACCGCGTGGCCTCCGCAACCGGAGAATGGCCTTGGCGCTCATCGGGTCGAGAGAATGCCCAGTGGATCGTGCTCGACTACATAGACGTGGTGGTGCACCTAATGACCAACCCCACGCGCGATTTCTACGACCTAGAAGGGCTATGGGCCGATGCCAAGCGGACGGAGTACAAGGATGAGGACTAAAGGGAACGACCGCGGGGTGTGGAGGCTAGGGCTGCGCGCCCTCTGGATAGGCGGTTTGCCCTGTAAGTTTCTACAGAATTGCCACGTTTTAACCGGTAGATTTCGGTAGGATGGGAAGATGCAGACAGCCGCAGTTCAGCGTACAACTCCACTACGAGAACTCTCTAGCACACTGGAGGTTCACAGGGCTGAATGCAGATCTGGGCATGGGGCGGGCTACGCAGGCTCGGGGCGCTACCAGCTCCCTGTTCTGCTAAAGAGCCAGGGGAATCCTACCGAATGCGCCAAGTGATTTTACCACAGTTTATTTAGCAACAGCATGAGTGTACCCAAGCAGGATACGCCCCAAGGGCAGGGTCGCAAGCCCAAGCAGTTCAACATTCTGTACATCTACCTCCTGATCGCGCTGGGCGTGGTGGGAATTCTGTTCTTCTACCAAGGCGGCAATCCGGTAGAGACATCGTGGCAGGAGGTGCAGCTCCAAATGCTCCCGCAGGGCTACATCACCAAGATGGTGGGGGTGCGGAACAAGGGCATAGTGGAGATCTACCTGAGCCAGGAGGGGATACGGCACTTTGAGAAACGGCTGGGCGGCCGGAAGGGGTACGATGCGGAACATCCGCCCTTCTACCTCACCATCGGCTCATTCGACGCCTTCGAGCAGCAGCTACGCGATGCGCAGAAAGACCTCCCGAAGGATAAACAGATATACCCCAGCTACATAGAGCGTCCAGATTATCTGGGAGGGATTCTAACCTGGGTGGTACCCTTCGCGCTGCTAATAGCTCTCTACCTATTCATGATGCGGCGAATGGGCCGGGGCGGAGGCGCTGGTGGCGGGGCTAATATCTTCAATATCGGCAAGAGCAAGGCCCAGCTCTTCAGCAAGGAGGGCTACGTACAGGTCGATTTCTCCGATGTGGCCGGGCTGGAAGAGGCGAAAGTGGAGGTGCGCGAGATAGTGGACTTCCTGAAGAATCCGAAGAAATATACTGAACTCGGGGGGAAAATCCCCAAGGGCGCGCTGCTAGTGGGGCCTCCAGGCACGGGGAAGACCCTCTTGGCAAAAGCCGTGGCTGGTGAAGCGAACGTGCCGTTCTTCAGCCTCTCGGGGTCTGACTTCGTGGAGATGTTCGTGGGCGTGGGCGCCTCTCGGGTGCGCGACCTGTTCAAAACGGCCAAGGAGAAGGCCCCGTGCATCATCTTCATCGATGAGATTGATGCCATAGGCAGGTCTCGCTCAAAGAACGTCGGGTTCTCCAGCAGCGAGGAGCGGGAGAACACGCTGAACCAGCTCCTTACCGAAATGGACGGTTTCAGCACCAACCAGGGAGTGATCATCCTGGCAGCCACCAACCGGGCCGATATTCTGGATGGCGCGCTGCTAAGAGCCGGGCGATTTGACCGGCAGATACATGTAGAACTTCCCGATTATCAGGAGCGGCTAGAGATTTTCCGGGTACACCTGAAACCCCTGAAGCTCCACCCAGAGTTCGACCCGACCTTTCTGGCCAAGCAGACCCCTGGATTCTCGGGGGCTGACATTGCCAATGTGTGCAACGAGGCTGCGCTGATAGCTGCCCGCAAAGACAAAACGGAGGTCGAAAAGCAGGATTTTCTGGATGCGATAGACCGAATAGTGGGCGGGCTTGAGCGTAAGAGCAAGATACTCACGCCGCAGGAGAAGGAGAAGGTGGCCTACCACGAGGCAGGGCACGCCACGGTAAGCTGGCTGCTAGAGCATGCAAGTCCGCTCCTTAAGGTTTCTATCATTCCCCGTGGACGCTCGTTGGGCGCGGCCTGGTATGTGCCAGAAGAACGGCAGCTAACCACGGTGGAGCAGATGTTTGAGGAGATGTGCGCGCTCATGGGGGGGCGTGCCGCGGAGGATGTGGTATTCGGCGAGGTGTCTACCGGGGCTCTCAATGACCTAGAACGGGTGAACAAGATGGCCTACGGCATGGTGGCCTACTACGGCATGGCTGAGGGGCTAGAGAATGCCTGCTACTTCGACTCCACGGGGCAAAGCGAGTTCAACTTCGCCAAGCCCTACAGCGAGCAGACCGCCCAGCGTATAGATGCTGCTGTGGCGGCACTGCGCGATAGGGCCTACAACAAGGCCAAGGAGATACTAACCGCGCATCGCGATGGGCTAGATAGGCTGGCCAACCGGCTGCTGACCGATGAGGTGATATTTGCTGACGACCTGGAGGCCATCTACGGGCCCCGGAAGGGTGAAACGCGCGAGGAGATGCTGCAAAGCTCGCTGAAGCAGGAGGCCAAAGACGAAGAGCAGGCAAAGGTGGAGGAAGAGGGGAAAAAGGCGGAATGATTGGCGAATCCTCAGAAATACCAAGGAAGGCTTTTTCAGCAGCCCCCTAAAGAGAAAAACATCATGGATACTGAGAACTGGGTATTGGCCTACGAAGTGCCAGCGCTGATACAGGGTACTATAGCCCAACAGGTGCTGGAGGCCAACGGCATAGAATCGCAAATAGTGAATCAGCAGGATTCTTCGTACCCCACGGTGGGCTGCATCCAGATCTACGTGCAGAGTAAAGACCTTGAAACCGCAAGGCAAATACTGGAGAAAACGAAGCTGTAGGGCTTAATCCGCAGCCTTTTTGGGGAGGGCATTCCTTTAATGGAAAGGCACTCGCGCAAGCTTGCCCTCCAAAAGAAGAATGATTAGCTACTCGTTCTAATCCACAGCACTCCACTTGAAGGAATCAAATCTACCCCAAACAGGAGATCCCTATGAAGAATCTAATAGCACGGGGGCTAAGCGGTGCTCTTTTCGTGGCGGTAATAGTTCTCTCGGTGATTAACGGATTTGAAGCTCCGCTATTCCTGGCGCTGGAGGTGGCGACGCAGCTAGAATTCTACCTTCTACTCGGGCGAAAGGAGGGCGGAAAGAGCTGCCCAATAGTGGGGATTGTTGCTGGGGTGAGCCTCTTCCTGTTCGCAAACCTCCTGTTCCCATCCCTGATGGTATTTCCACTACTCATCCTGGGGATTCCGTCCGCATACATACTTGTGGGCATGTTTATACTGACGCTATTCCTAGCTATCCCGCTGCTGGAACTTTACAAGCCTCAGGGGAATCTTACGCAGAGGTGGGCGAATACTCTACTCGGAATAATCTACGTAGCTCTCCCCTTTGCCTGCCTACCGATACTCCGCGGCGAAAGGGGAGCTTGGGGCATACTACTCCCCCTCATATTCATCTGGTGTAATGATATCGGCGCTTTCGTAATCGGGAGTCTTCTGGGAAAACATCGGCTAGCACCTGAAATCTCACCCAAGAAGAGCTGGGAGGGATTTATAGGGGGCTTGGTGATAACAATAGCCGTGGGGCTTACGCTAATACCTACATTTGGGCCTAGCTACAGCAACTACCTGATAATAATGCCCCTGGCTATGGGGCTAATGGCTGTGCTGGGCGACCTGGTAGAATCTATGCTAAAGCGGCACGTGGGGGTGAAGGATTCTGGCAACTTCCTGCCAGGACACGGCGGATTTCTGGACAGGTTCGATGCCATGCTATTCGCCCTGCCAATGGCAGCTTGGCTAGGATTTTTCCTGTAGTGTAGCCTCTGTAAAACTCTCTTGAAACACCGCAACACGCTGCAATGCTACATTTTCCACCATCAGCAACATCAGAATCAAACGCTACCACCGCAAAACGGTATCCGTACAGAAAATTGCTGATATTTGAGCTGATACAATAACAAGAAAAGCGGGCATCTCGGTTTAACCCGAGATGCCCGCTTTAATTATGATTTCCAGCCTCTCCAATAGTCTAACAGCTGGCTAAAATCGGCTGGCGGTGGTGCGTAGAATTCCATTTCTTGCCCGCTGGCGGGATGCCTCAGGTGCAGCTTTTCCGCATGCAGGGCCTGCCGTGGGCAAATGGCCAGTGCGCATTGGGCGAATTGGCGATACTCGGGTGTTTCCACTCCCCTTATTATCTGGTCGCCTCCATACCGTGCATCACCAAATAGCGGGTGATTTATCCACTGCATGTGCGCCCTTATCTGGTGCATACGCCCAGTTTCAAGCTCGCAGCGCAGCAATGTTAGGTAGCAGAATCGCTCTTCAACCCTCCAGTGCGTGATGGCCGGTTTCCCTTGACTACCGTCTGGAAAGATCTTCATCCGCTGGCGATTGGAGGGGTCGCGCCCAAGGTTGCCCTCTATAGTCCCCTCGTCAGTTGTAAATCCTCCCCAGGCAAGGGCAAGGTACTCCCTGTGCGCGCTTTTGCTAAGGAACTGGGAACTCAAATTCCTAAGCGTTCGTTCGCTCTTGCCTATAGCTATCAGCCCGCTGGTGTCTTTATCGATCCTATGCGCTAACCCCGGGCGAATTCCCCCTTCTGCAAACAGCGGATTCTCTTTCAAGTAGTAGAGTAGCGCATTCACCAGCGTACCGTGAAAATGCCCGTGCCCAGGGTGTACCACCATGCCCGCCGGCTTATTGACAATGAGGAGATCATCATCCTCATGCACTATGTCGAGCGGAATGTCTTCAGGTTCAATCTTGGTATCGTACTGCCTACCAGATTGATAGACATCTATCAGCTCCCCTGGCTTTACGTTGTAGGAGGCCTTTACAGGTGTACCATTCACCTGCACCCACCCGGCCTCGATAGCCCTTTGCACAAAGGTTCGGCTTGCATTCTCTAAACGCGCCGCAAGGAAGCGGTCAATCCGGATTGCAGCCTGTCCTGCATCCACCACGAGTTCGGTGTGCAGATAGCAACCCTCGGGGGCAGAATCGACTGATAGCTCGCTTGCTTCCTCCATTCAACCATCAGAATTTGAATGCGAGAGCCTGCCGTAACTGAAATCTAGAGGGCGAAAAGCGAGTGCTTGCGCTGGAAGACGGCAAAATCTACCTTTAGACTCCCTACCGAAAAACACACTCCCCTACTCCAGCACTAGCTTCACTGTAGCTACTTGGCCATAATCACCCTCCACCCGCACCAGGTAGAGGCCACGTGGTAAGGTGGATACTGCCACGCTACTTCCGCACCTCTCCCACTCTGTAACCCTTAGCCCATGAAGCGAGTAGAGGGCAAACCTTGCTGTATCCAATGAGGAGGTTACCCGTATGGCATCTGTAGCAGGGTTGGGAGAAACATCTACCTTCACTCTTGTAGCCTCTATAGCCAGAGGTCCGTCTGGCGGGTCTATTCCATCTCCCTCGCCACACACTGCCCTCAGCATGGGTACACCCGCTACAGCTGAAGGACTCCAAACGCCGTCGACTCTGATGCTAACGGTAGGCTGCCCCGCTGGATTAGTATCAAACCCCACGTTCAGCACATCGTCTGCGGTTTGCACCCAACCGATCCAGAGAGGACGGGAAAATTTCACGGGCGTCTTAAGCTCATACTCGTGGAATACTCCCATCTGCCCTGGCTCCCTAGGCGGCTGTACCAGCTCCTCAATCACCTTCTGCCCTGGCTGCCCATTGCGATCTGTCCACACGGTAAGCTTGAAGGCCGGGCGGGTTTTAGGATCTTTAATCTGATTGAACCACAGACTGATTGACTTCAGCGTTGTTGGCCCTAGGGGGGTAAATTTCACGGCTACTGCGCCTCTCTCGGCCCCATTGCCAGCAAGGCCGTATCCCATAGAGGGGCTGCTACCCGCATCGTACCCATACGCATTGCTATAGGTGAATCTGGCGCGCACGGTATCATTCCAACGGAAGGGGGTATTCTCTGCAGCATCTTCATTGTCGATAAAAGCCGTTAGCTCTATGCTGATCTCATTGCCTATGAGCGAATTCCAGTCAAACTTATAGTTCCTCGAGCAATGGGCCTCTGCAAAGGGAGCTAAATTTTCAAAGCCTCCTGAGAAATTATGAATGCTATCGCGCTTCACAAGATTATACAACACAAACCGCCGCCCAATGAGTTTCTTCTCGTGGCTAAAATTTCTATAATCAAAATCTACCGAGTCATAAATCTCGGTGGCAGGCCTTGCTCTCAGGAGCTGGGCAAATGCTGATGCGGGAATGGTACTATAGAGCGTAAAGGGAAGCGAGGGCAACGAGGTGCAGGCCACATCTTCAAGCGTAGAGTCCTGCGGAGAACGGTGCGAGTTGAGATACACCTGATCGATATGCCAATACCCCGTATTCCCCGCCCTGCTGGGCATGGCGCTGTTCACCGGAATGGATGCCAGATTGCGAAAACGAAATCGGAATCCATCAGCACAGTAGTTTGCCGCAACAGGAATCATCGCCCTGAAGAACTGTGAAAAGGCACTCGGAGCATCCGTTACGCTTTCCTCAAAGTCTCCACCTGCCGAGCGCAAATGCTGCGACACGCTGCGCCGAGTAGATGCCAAAGATGCCCGCCACACTGTACGCCATTCTGCCAGATCGGGCTGGTAGAAATCCACCAGGAGCGAATCTCCAGGTGCGGGGGCCATTTCAGCCCAACCGCCCGGCTGAAAGCGGAAGGAGAGGTAGGTATCTGTACCACCAGCTAGGTTCAACGGCCGCCCCTCTAGCGTATCGGCATGGAATTGCGCAGCTCCTGCCCCTGCATATAGTTGGCCGTGAGCATCCAGCGCATCGAGGGTTGCTACCCCCACTGTGGGAGGGCGCACTGCCCAAGAAAATCCACACGATACCGCTTCAGATTTTGCCCAGTAATCTGCGCTTGGCACGGGTACTTCCCGGCTAAAATCGTCATAGAACGGCAGGCTCAAGCTGCCACCCCGGAGTTTGCATGACCTAACCACCGCTTGCGCAGCACTTCTACTTGCCATGCGCGCAGGGACTGGATGCTGAACTGGGATCAACACCTCATGCGCCCTCTCCTGGGCATAAACCGCACCACTCGCCCAGAACAGCCAACATATCGATACTACGGAAAATAGCAGCTTAAAAAGGGGTTTCCGCATAAAGCGATCATCTATTTCTTTCGGGCAAAAACGGATGCCTTGCCAATGGCAACATGATTCCTGCCAACCATCACACTATTTACTTATAGTAAGAACGAAAAGACGTACAGAAAAGTCTACTGATCAAACTCTAAATCCTCATTCTCCTCCTCGGGCGATGTATCTCTCGCCTCCTCTACGGGCTTAGGCTCATCCGGGCTCGTTATTGCGCTTGCGGCTATTCTGGAAGCATTGAGCGTCAACCACAAATCTGCCCTTGCACCTAAGGGGAGATTATCATGCCCAGTGTAGCGTGGCGATGTGCTGTAGACCTTGGCGGTTAGGCTATCGGAGAGATCCTTCACCGTTTCATCAAAGGTCACCCGCCCTACATTCATCGATACCGCCGCCAGCGCATTGCGTGCCTCTGCAAGCGTGAATCCCTGTATCTCTGGCATGGCGGTTACTGCCCCGCTAAAACCATTGCCCAGTACAAGATCTAAGGATGATCCCTTAGGGATGCTGTCGCCTGGCGCAATGGCCACTCCCTTGAAATTCTGTGCTAAGACATTGTTTATCGCAATATCAGGTGTGAACGAGAGCCGCCCCACCGTGAGCCCAGCCTGTTCAAGCACAATCAGGGCCTGGCGTATCGTCTCGCCCACGAGATTGGGCACCACCACCAGCTGGGGCGAAAGCGCATTGATCGATAGGATTATCCGCCTGCCCTTTTTCACCATTTCGCCAGCTCTGGGCTGCTGATCCAAAATCTCGCCAGGGCGCTTGGTGATAATGTAGGTTGAATCGCTAACCTCTAGCCGCAAACGTAGATTCTTCACCAGCCCCTCGGCATCAGCGAGTGACTCGCCCACTAGGTTTGGCACAGGATACTCCGCCCCATGCCGTGTGAAGAGATTCAGAAAGAGAAATGATCCCACGATCAACACCACCAAGAGGAGCACCCCCAGCACGGGATGCTTCACGTAGGGTATCTGCCACATTCGCTGGAGAAATCTAATCACCTTCCACATAGATTCTATCGCTTTGCTGGGGGCAAATATAGCGTTTTTCACCGAATTGCAGAAGAAGAGGGAGATTCGGCCTGTATTTCTGGCTGAATCTCCCTCTCTTCTATGCGCTGGTGGGTGCTAGATGTCTAGGCTGCATGAGATGCCCAATCCCAGCTGCAGCGAGTGGTTGAGCAGGCAGTTCGCGTAGCCGCCCAGGCTCACGTGCTCCCATATGCGGTAGCGGTAGCGCAGGGTGGCGAAAGTGCCGAAGCTCGTCTCCTCGTGCCCGTAGAGCGACTGGTTATTATCGGGGTCTGAGCGCAGCATATACTCATGCGAGTACCCCACACCCGCCTCTATGGCTAGGATATTCCGCGTAAGTGGCCTAGCGATGGCTATAGGCATGAATGCGACCCCGAGGCCAATGAAGCGCGCCATACCCGTCTTCAGCTTCGGCAGGGCATCCATGTCGGTTGTGGTTCTTAGGGTGCCGTCCACAGGGTTCTTCCAGAAGAAAATGTAGCGGTTTCCCTGTCCAGGGAGCTCGTACCCGTCGAACCGAATCTGCACGCCCAGATAGGGGAGTGGCGTGTAGGTGAATGCGCCTATGGCTTGCAGCGAAGCGCCTAGGTGTTCACCGTTATTCACCCCGAGGTCTAGGCTGGCGTGGAATCGTTGCTGAGCCTGTAGCTGGGCAGCAAGCCCGAGAGAAAGGGCGGCTACCAAGAGAAGAAGATGTGTATGTCTCATGGCGTATGCTATTTTACGGCAATCCAGAATCTGAAGCCTCCTAAATCGTAGAGCTTTCCATCACGCAGAGCTTCATCGGTATAGTGTACGGATCTCTCCCCTATCGTGTCATCGTCATCATTCCACTTAAAGCCTACTTTTCCGGTTATACCCTTATACGTGTAGCTCAGTGATAGATCGACCGCTGCTCCCCCATCTTCTTCAATCCATTTGATTGTGTAGTAATCACCTGATTTCGCCTCATCAGCCCATTTCCAGAACTGAATATTCAAATCCTTCGTGTTACCATTCCACCATCCGCGATCTCCCAAAAACATATTTTCTTTGCTCCCATCATGAAAAGCCACATAGCATCTCACTTCAGGCCGTCCTTTTGGCCAAGGTTCCACATCTTCCAAATCCCGTTGGCTCTTAAAACCAGCTTTTAGAAGGTACTCAGACTTTCCAGAAAGCTTCGATCTGTCAGTGGGAGTGGGTGCTACTGGCTTTGGTGGTTGGGGATTGGGCTCTACAGGTGGCATATAACCTCCCCCGTCATCGTCTCCATCTTCTGGCAAATGCCACTGACGAGGAGGGTTTCGAAAATAGTACGCATTCGTTCGCCCTTGGTAGTAGAGTTTATACCCCTCGCCAGGATTCGTTCCGCGCGGCACGCAAATCACCCGCTCATTTCGCCCCACTACTAGTACAGGTCGGTTTGGTGCAACCCGAGAGCTGAGCATCACCATTTCGCCTTGCTTGGTGTAGCCGCGTAGCTGGTAATCCTTTTGATCATCGTAGTTGGCAGGAAGGGCTACCACCAAGAGGTCGTCGCGATCCATGTCGCTCGCATCCAGCACTTCGCCATCGGGGGCGAGCAAGAGAAAATTGGTCAGGGGGTCGCTTTGCAGCAGGCGTTCTACTACATCAGGTAGTCGCCCATTCCCTCTCGTTCCATCCGAAGCGACCCGCACGTAGCTACTGATAGTCTGCTGCCATGCGCGAGTACTTTCACCGCGGCTGCGTGCTGGAGTAGCGACTTCTGCGAGCAGAAACTCGTTGTCACCATCGAGCATTTCAGCTGCACCCCGATAGACTGCCTGCCCAAAGTCCGCATTATTCAGCAGCGTGGCGAACAGCATCGCAAGGGTGTCCTTTTCACCCACAGGCGTGGTTATCAACTCTATAGCCTCATTAGGAGTCTTCTCGGCTATTTCTAGCTGCTGCTCCTTCTCGCATGCCGCCAGCAGCACTCCCGCCGCCAGCATGCCCCGCACCATCCATCGCATCTTTTCAATGGTATTAGGATTTTAGGTTAACTATGGAAAGCCCTAATGGGCGAAATCTCCTAATATGCTAGCACCCCAGGGGAATTGACGCCTGCTAGCCCCACCATTTCAGAACGCTCCAGATCGACCCAGCAGTTGCAAAGTTAGGAATAATATCCTACCGATGTCCGCATTGCCTGTTATATTTTTTTGAAAAAAAACAAATATAGTGTAAGTTGCTGTGAACTATGCGTTTGCCATTAAACTATTTTAACCATGCAACGGCTTTGTGTGGGGAGCTGGCAGAAAGCCCCATACGATACCCCATTGCTGCGGACCATTCCTTTTTTTGGGGTGAGATTTTGCGTCAAGCACCCACGCCTATTGGGTGAAGTAGCGATGCGGCGTACCCAGGATTATAGCAGGCTTGGGGCGAATAAGACCCTCACGTTGGCGAATCCTCTACTAGCCACTCACCTGCGCGGGTATTCCCAGCCGTTCCACCTGCGCAGCTATCGCCTCTAGCACCTCGATGGGAGCCTTCTGTAGCCCGGCGGCTGGGGTATCGCGGTCTATGGTGTAGACCATCACATCCTTTGGCCGCAGCTCTTGCACAGCAGCCAGCCAGGCCTCCACCTCTGCGGGCGTGGTGTTATCTACCCGTTTCCCGGCGTATTCGCCTCGCAGGAAGAGGGTTTGTAGGGTGTAGCTGTGCCCGAAGGCGAGCAGCCTATCTATCACCTGCCGTGCTGTAAGTGGCATCTGGGGGCCATCTATCAGCTGGAGGGTGGCGTCTATGGCCGAGTCTAGCTTTAGCGCCGCTTGGTCTACCCGCCGTAGGGCGTGGGCAACTCGGGGGTGGTGGAGCATGGTGGCATTGGAGAGCACTACCACCTTAGCCCCGGGGGCTAGCCGATCGCGGGCCTCGAGCGTGAAGTCGATGATCTCCGCGAAATCTGGGTGTATAGTGGGCTCGCCATTGCCCGCGAAGGTTATGGCATCGAGCCGTTTCCCCTCGTTTGCCATCCCCTGTAGCCGCTCGAGGAGTAGGCTATGCACCAGCTTCTTGGGCGGAAGCTTGGGCATATCTCCGTGCCCTGTCCATCCGCATTCGCAGTAGATGCAGTTGAAGTTGCAGAACTTGCTGTCGGTGGGTAGCAGATTCACCCCGAGCGATACCCCCAGCCGGCGGCTATGCACAGGCCCGAATACCGTGTCGTGGAAAAGGAATGTGGGCATGGGCCAGGCGAATTATCGAGGTTTGTAGATGGCATCATCGGACGCGCAAAAGTAGCACAATTTCCGTTTTCTAGGTTCTCGTAACGTTGCGGGGTGCAGTGCCTCTGTAGGGCTGGGATTCTGGCAGAGTAGGGCGGGTACTCGCATTGCTCGGTCTCCACTCCTAGCAAAATCTTGCATAGTAAAGCTCGCCAAGGGGTAGAAATGTAAATTTTGGGATTTGCGAGTGGGAATCCTTTGAATAATCTGGCAATTTAATATCGATCAATGCGATATTTTTTCGCAATGAAATCTGGATTGTATTGAGAGAAGCTTTCGGTTATCCCCGCTCCATCCATCGCGGCGTTAATTCCCCTCCTGCTCCATACCAACCCCGTACCTTCGCCGTACCTGCGCCGTACCTCCTCTGGTGCATCCTCGGATTTCGTTACGAAATCCGAACATGCAGCGGCGCAGGTACGGCGTTGGTACGGCGTTGGTACGGCGCAGGTCTAGAGTCGATGTTGATTATTAGCGTGTTAGAGCGGTGCTCGATTTCATCCTTTAGGGGCAAATGCTGCGCTGTAGGGAACCGGATGGGGGAGAGGGGTGGAGGAGCAAATTGCAGAACGAATCATCATTTTCGCCAATTAAAAGGTTGAATGCGTTCCAATTGTTCTGCGAATCTGAATTTGAAGTGCGGGCGGTCTGCATCCTGCTGGCGCATGCTACCCGCGTTGATGCTGTTGCTGTTCTATTCCCCTCCTTTTCCTAACTTCGCGGCGTGGAAGGGCGATGGGGAATGGTAGAATCAGTATGGGCATGAACGGTAATCCAGGCGCAATGCGCAAGACTCTGATAGTGGCCGAGCTCTCGGCAAACCATAATGGTAGCCGACGCACGGCGCTGGAGACCATACGTGCCGCCAAGCGCGCCGGGGCCGATGCCATAAAGCTGCAGACCTACACGGCGGATACGCTAACCCTAAACTGTGCTCGTCCCGATTTTGTGACCAACGAGGGGGGACCTTGGGATGGTCGGGTACTGTATGAGCTCTACCAAGAGGCGCATACCCCGTGGGAGTGGCACGGGGAGCTCTTTGAGGAGGCTCGGCGGCTGGGGCTCATCTGTTTTTCCACACCGTTTGACACCACGGCAGTCGATTTCCTCGAGGGGCTGGGGACGCCGATGTACAAGATCGCCTCGTTCGAGATAGCCGACACGCCCCTTATAGCCTACGCCGCCAGCAAGGGCAAGCCTATGGTGCTCGCCACGGGCATAGCTACCGAGGATGACATAGCTCGTGCCGTGAAAGCCTGTAGGGATGTGGGGAATGACGATATCACCCTGCTCAAGTGCACCTCGGCCTACCCTACCAAGCCCGAGGAGGCCAACCTGCGCATGATACCAGACCTGGCGCGGCGATTCGGGGTGAAGGCGGGGCTGTCTGACCATACGCTCGGGCCCTGGGCCCCGGTGGTGGCGGTAACCCTAGGGGCGGTGATGGTGGAGAAGCACTTCATTATCGACCGGGCTATTGGCGGGCCCGATGCCTCGTTCTCTATGGATGAGGGTGAGTTCACCGCCATGGTGCAGGCTGTGCGCACCGCAGAGGCCATGCTCGGGCGGGTAGACTACACCCTAACGCCAGGCATGGAGGCAGCCCGCATGGGGGGACGCTCGCTCTACGTGGCCGAGGATATGGAGGCGGGCGATGCGATAACCCCCCAGAATGTGCGGAGCGTGCGCCCGGGGTTCGGACTCCCCCCCTACTATCTGCCAAAGATCATGGGGCTGAGGGTGGTGCGGGCATTGAGGTTTGGAGATCGGCTAACATGGGGGGATATAGAGCTGCCGGAAGGATGGGAGGGATGATGAACATGCGCGAGGGTACGGTACACCCTACGATAGAGGCGGTGCAAGACACACGTGTTCTTGTAACGGGGGCCGCAGGGTTTATAGGTATGCACCTATGCCTTAGGTTGCTGCGCGATGGTTACACGGTGGTGGGGATCGACAACCTGAACCATTACTACGAGGTTTCCCTCAAGCTCGATAGGTTACGGCAGCTGGGCGTAGAGCCCGAGTCGCTATCTGAGGCTGGGAATCTCGATGGTGCCGGAGAGAGAGGGACGGGGAGGGGAATGCAACGATTCACCTTTTACCAGGTTGATATTTCTGATCGTGCTGCACTGGAGGCTCTATTTGCCCGTTGGCAGTTCACGGCAGTGGTGAACCTAGCCGCCCAGGCAGGGGTACGCTACTCTCTGCAGAATCCTGCGGCCTACGTGGAGAGCAATGTGTCTGGATTCCTCAATATTCTGGAGTGCTGCAGGACGCATGGGGTGCGCCACTTGGTGTATGCCAGTAGCAGCAGCGTGTATGGGCTCAATGCGAAAACACCATACAGCGAGGCCGATGGCATAGCCCACCCGGCGAGCCTGTATGCGGCTACAAAGAAGGGAGGGGAGCTTATGGCCCACGTGTACAGCCACCTCTACGGACTTGCCACCACGGGGCTTCGTTTCTTCACTGTGTATGGGCCGTGGGGACGCCCCGATATGAGTCCGCACCTCTTTGTGGGGGCAGTGCTGCGTGGCGAGACGATTCGGGTATTCAATGGGGGCGACATGCTACGCGATTTCACCTACGTAGACGATATAGTGGAGGGCGTGGCCCGCGTGCTACCCTGCCCGCCCGAGCCTCAGCCTGGTTGGGATGCGTGCCTAGCGGATGCCGCAACCTCGAGTGCCCCCTATCGGGTATACAACATTGGGAATGGAGCACCTGTGCGCCTGCTAGACTTTATAGAGGCTATAGAGGATCGCCTGGGGTGCCAGGCTTTGCGGGAGTACCTGCCCATGCAGCCTGGCGATGTGTATCAAACCTGGGCTGACTGCTCTCGATTACAACACGATTTCGGCTACAGCCCTACCACCTCCCTGCGGGAGGGTATAGCGCATTTCGTTGATTGGTATCGAGATTATTACGGGATCTAGCATTTTGGGACGCTGCATGCTGCTTCGTCTACATGTTTTTCAGTATTTGCGTAGATGCCATTTTTATCCAGCATTCGGGATTTAGCCGCGCGCAATCGGCAGCTGCTGGCCAACTTCAGCTACATTTCGGCGCTGGAGGCCGTGGTGCTACTGGTGCCGCTGCTCGTGTACCCCTACCTGGTGCGGGTACTCGGGCAGGAGGTCTACGGGCTAGTGATAACTGCACAGGTGCTAGCGGGCTATTGCTCCATAGCGGTCGATTTCGGATTTCGCACCGTGGGGGCTAGGAGCGTGGCAGTGTACCGCGATAGCCCTAGAGTCCTCTCAGAGCTGCTTTCAGCGGTGTGCGGGGTGCGTCTGCTGGTATGGTTTGTTGCGCTAGGGGCGTACATTGGGTTGGTGCGCCTAGTGCCAGAGTATAGGGCGCATACGATGCTCTTTCTCTGCGCCTACACGCTTACATTCAATGAGTTGCTATTCCCGCAATTCTTTTTCCAAGGGATGGAGAATATGCGGGGGGTCGCCATTATGAATATTGCGGTACGGCTGGTGTCGGTGGTATTGCTTTTCATGCTTATCCACAGCCCTAGCGACTACGTGTACGCTCCGCTGCTCATGGGAGTAGGGTATTTGCTGGCTGGTGTGGCTTCGCTGTGGTATATAGGGCACCGGTACGGCGTGCGGCTGCATTGGCCGCGCAGGCGTTACATCCGCTACATGCTGCACGATGCCCTACCAATACTCGGTACCGATGCGATATGCTCAGTGAAGGATAAATTCAACTACCTGCTCATCGGCAGCTGGGTGAGCATGGAGTGGGTGGTGGTGTACGATCTCGGGGCGCGCTTTACCTCCCTGCTGGTGAAACCCGCAGGAGTGGTAGGTACCGTGCTTTTTCCCCGCCTAGCGGCTACGCAGAGCCTCTCCCTATTTCGCCGGGGTGGCGTGGCGGTGGTAGGTTTTACGCTGCTGGGAACCGCGGTGCTATTCGTGCTGCTACCCTGGATTGCCCCGCTATTCATCCCAGGGCTTAGCAGCCTGCTCGAGCTGCGCGTATACATGGTAGCCCCTCTGCTGCTGTCCGTAAGTGGCTATTTGGCCTCCGAATTCCTCATAGCCTTCCGCTATGCACGCTACCTACTGTGGAGCATTATGGTCACCACGGTGGGCTACCTCGTGGGGCTGCTGGGGGGCATTGGGGCTGGAGTTCACCATAGTTTGCTGTTTTTTGTACTTTTGTGCGTGGGTTCATACCTTGTGGAGCTGATTTACAGGGTCTACGTTTACCAAAAGAAGACCAAGGCACTATGGGCTTGAAGAGCAGGTTAAAGAGTATACTGGAAGCCTCTCCCTTCCTATTCGTATGCAGTTTGCCGCTGCGGCGGCTCTATACGTGGCTACGCTACACCATATGGTCCGATAGGTGGATTATCAGAAGGAAGTTCAAGCGCTTGGTGGGGTACACTCCTGATTTGGACCATCCTAAAACCTTTCAAGAGAAGCTGCAATGGCTCAAGCTGCATGATCGCAATCCACTCTACCACCAGTGTGCCGACAAGCTGCGGGTACGGCAATTCGTAACCCGGGTAACCGGCACGAGCAAGTACCTCACACCGCTCTACTTCTTGACCGATGATTGGCGGGAGGTTCGCCCTGAGAATTTCCCGCGCGATCTGCCCTTTGTGCTGAAGTGTAATCACGGAAACGGGAATGTGCACTTGGTGGGCAACCCAGCGGAGGCCGACTGGACAGCACTTCGGTTCGCCATGAGGCGGGAGATGGCATTCAGGAATGGGCTCTGGAATAGCAATAGAGAGTGGTGCTATAGGGGGATACGACCTCGAATCATGGCCGAGGGGCTGATACAAACCCCCGAGGGTACCGTGGAGGAGTACAAGTACTACTTCTGCTGCGGGCACCTGGTGGTTATCCAGTACGGGCAGGCCGATATGCAGCTTACGCGACGGTTTCGCTACTTGGCGCCAGACTATACACTCTACCCGACCTCCTATATGCTGGGAGGCGATGAGGAGTACGTAGATAGCGTGAAGCTACCCGTAAATAGCCGGGAGATGCTGGAATTGGCTACCCGCTTGGCGCAGGAATTCCCCTACCACGTGCGGATCGACTTGCTGAGCAATGGGCGTGAGTGCTTTATCAACGAGATCACATTCTTCACGCTGGCGGGGTATATCGATGTGCTGGAACCCGCATCCCTGGCCGAAGAGTTGGCGCGCACCCTTGTATTGCCGACCGATAGGAAGGGCTAGCACCATGCGGATAATAGTAGACGATTTACTGTCGGCCAATCTACACACACCGATTGGTCCTACGGGCACTCTGCGGCGATTGATGGCCAACCAGGACTACTTTGCGGCGCGGGGAATTGATTTCGGGGTTTTTACCTACGATATCGTGCGGCCAGGCGGGATGGAGGCTGCCAGCACCCCTCCAAAGCGACGGTTTGGCCGGATAAAGGCTTTGCTACGGGGCTTGATACAAGGTAACCGTTGGCTCACAGAACTCTACCTGCTGCGAGAGAGACGACATGTGCAGCACTTTGTGAGGACTTACCTAGCCCTGGGGCGAAGGGTCGATATTCTGGTATTCCATGAGGAGTACACAGCCTACGAGTATCTGCGACAGGCGGGATTCTTGGGGTGCAATCGGGCTGGACAGCCTCAGATTGTACTCTTCCAGCACTCCGATGGCACAAAGTGGACTATGGAATTGGCCTCGTTCCCAAAACTAAGGAACACATGGCTGTACAAGAGGATGGATCGGGAGATGGATCTGGTCTACCATCGAGCAGTCCGGTTGGTGTTCATCGCTCGGGTAGGGCTGGAGAATTTCAATCACGAGAACCCTGATATACCGAGGGAAAGGCTGGTCTTTTTCCACAATGGGATCGAGGATCTACCTTTGGGGAAGTGCCAGAAGGGCGATGGGGTAAAGTACGATTTGGTCTGCACAGGCACCGTGAATGCCCGGAAGGGGCAAACCCTCATTCTCGAGGCTCTAGGGCGGTTGCGCGAGGAACAGCGTAGAGAATTCCACCTGACTATAGTAGGCGATGGCCCAGCAATGGAGGCCTGCCGCGAGCTAGCAAGGCGCCATGGGATGGAGGAACAGGTAACCTTTAGGGGGCGTGTGGCGAATAGGGAGATGCACGGAGAGCTACAGCGGCATGGGATCTTCATCCTTATGAGTAGCAATGAGGGACTGCCCATCTCGATAATCGAAGCGATGCGTGCGGGGCTCCCGGTGATTACCACCAACCTTGCAGGTATGCCCGAACAGGTGGAAACCGGGCGTAATGGGGTGCTAATAGCCTGCAAAGTGGAGGCACTAGCCGACCTCCTCGGGCGGATGGGGGAGTATGACTGGGAGGCGATGGGGCGTGAGTCGCGTCGACGTTTCGAACGGGAGTTCACTTTTTCCCAGATGCTGCAGCAGTATTGCGCTATGCTGGAGGGGGTGGCTAAATCAGAATCTGTATAAATATTCGCAGGATATTCTTTAGGGCTTTTTCGGGTGGCGGGGAAAGTCTACCTTCGCGGTGTGCTGTGCGGGTTCAATACCCAGGCTAGCTAGGCTAAAAGGTTAAAAGATAAAGATATGAGTGGTGGGATCTTTGGTGGCCCGCTGGGGCGGAAGCTGGTGATGTCGATCTCGGGGCTATTCCTCATGCTGTTCCTGCTCATGCACCTGAGCATCAACCTCACGCTGATGCTCAACGATGTGGATATGTTCGGGCAGCACTGGGCAGAGGGGGAGATGTTCAATACGGGGGCGCACTTCATGATCTCTACCCCGCTTATCCGGATTATGGAGCCCCTGCTGGCTGCTGGGTTCGTATTCCATATCATCTACGCCACCATCATCACCCTGAGGAATAGGAAGTTTCGCCCCATAGGCTATACCCAGACCTCGGGCAATGCCCTCACCTCCTGGTCGTCGAAAAACATGTATATACTCGGCTTGGCCGTGCTGGCGTTCCTGGTGCTGCACATCATGAATTTCTTCTGGAAGTTCCGCTTCACCGAGATGCCGACCGTGGAGCTCGGCGGGCATACGGTAGACGATTCCTACTCAGTAGTGGCAGGGCTGTTCAAAGGGAGCGTGGCGTACTGCCTGGTCTACATAGCCGCGGCGGTACTGCTGGCCTTGCACCTCTCGCACGGCTTTTGGTCGGCATTCCAAACCATAGGGTTCAACAATAGGAAATGGATACCCAGGCTGCATGCTATAAGCGTGGTGTACGCTATAGTTATAGGGCTGGGCTTCAGCAGCATACCGCTCTATTTTCTACTCATTCACTAGTGGTGCTGAAACGGTAACGAAGAGAGAGGAGGCATGGTAATGGCAACGTTAGAATCGAAGATACCTGAAGGGCCACTAGCCGAGAAGTGGGATCGCCATAAGGCGCAGCTCAAGCTGGTGAATCCGGCCAACCGGAAACGATTGGACATCATAGTGGTGGGCACAGGGCTCTCGGGTGCTGGCGCCGCCTCTGCCCTCGGGGAGCTGGGGTATAACGTGAAGGTTTTCTGCTACCAGGATTCCCCGCGCCGGGCGCACTCGGTGGCTGCCCAGGGGGGGATCAATGCGGCCAAAAACTACAAGAATGACAACGACAGCGTCTACCGCCTGTTCTACGACATGCTCAAGGGGGGCGATTTCCGCTCGCGCGAGGGGAACGTCTACCGGGCAGCCCAGGTGAGCAACAATGTGATAGACCACTTCACCGCGGTGGGCGTTCCCTTTGCCCGGCAGGAGGGTGGCACCATAGAGAACCGCTCGTTTGGCGGGGTGCAGGTATCGCGAACCTTCTACGCCAAGGGGCTCACGGGGCAGCAGTGCCTCCTGGGGGCCTACAGCACGCTCAACCGACAGATAGCCGCGGGCACCGTAACCATGTACAGCCGCCGCGAGCTGGTGAACATAGTGCTGGTAGATGGTAAGGCGCGCGGTATCATCGCCCGGAATCTGGTAACCGGCGAGCTGGAACGCCACGCTGCCCATGCGGTGGTGCTGGCCACTGGCGGCTATGGCACCATCTACTACTACTCCACACTCGCGCTCAATAGCAACGGGTCTGCTGCGTGGGCGGCCTTCAAGAAGGGGGCCTACTTCGCCAACCCGAGCTTTATCCAGATACACCCCACGGGGCTGCCGATGCTCAACGAGTTCCAGAGCAAGCTCACCCTTATGAGCGAATCGCTCAGGAACGACGGCAGAATCTGGGTACCCAAGGCCAAGGGCGATAAGCGCAGGCCTGGCGATATTCCGGAGGAGGAACGAGACTACTACCTGGAGCGCCGCTACCCGGCCTTTGGCAACCTTGTGCCGCGCGATGTGGCCTCAAGGGCGGCTAAGGAACGGTGCGACGCGGGCTACGGGGTGGGCCCCACAGGGCAATCGGTATACCTCGACTTCTCCGATGCCCTCAAGCGTCTGGGCCCGCAGGTACTGCTCGACAGGTACGGCAACCTCTTTGAGATGTACGAGAAAATAGTGGGTGAATCGCCCCTAGAGACCCCCATGCGTATCTACCCCAGCGGGCACTACACCATGGGCGGGCTTTGGGTAGATTACAACCTAATGACCACGGTGCCAGGGCTATTCTCCATAGGGGAATCGAACTTCTCCGACCAGGGGGCTAACCGGCTAGGGTCGGCTTCGCTTATGCAGACCAGCGGCGATGGCTACTTCATAATCCCCTACACCATATCTGATTACCTTTCAGATCAGATCCGTGTTCCGAGGTTTGAGACCAACACCCCGGAGTTTGATGCCGCGGAGCAGGAGGCGCGGGAGAAGATCGAGCGGCTCATGGGCGTGAAGGGCAAGAAATCGGCCGCCTCATTCCACAAGCGCCTCGGGCAGATAATGTGGGAGTACTGCGGTATGAGCCGCAATGCCGAGGGGCTTAAGAAGGCCTTGGTAGAGCTCGATAACCTGGAGAAGGAATTCTGGAACGACCTCTGCGTGCCGGGCACCGACAAAGAGGTGAACCAGGAGCTGGAGAAGGCTGGGCGCGTGGCCGATTTCTTCGAGATCGGGCGGCTCATGTGCCTCGATGCCCTCAACCGAGAGGAGAGCTGCGGGGCGCACTTCCGCGAGGAGTACCAGACCGAAACGGGCGAGGCGCAACGAAACGACGAGGAGTTCGCCTACGTATCGGCCTGGGAGTACAAGGGGGCTGGGGAGCAACCAGAGCTCCACAAAGAACCCCTGAAGTTTGAGTTTGTGAAGCTGGCCGTAAGGAGCTACAAGTAGCGGAAGGCTGAATAATTAGCAGATTCAGGTAGAGATGCGGGAGAAAGGATAACATTACCATCAATTGAGGGCCATTGATCTTGAGGGCTAGACGGGAATGATGCCGAGCAAGCGCTCCACGTTGCCAGCGTTCTCCTTTCTGTACAATAATTCGTGTTTTTAATTGAGTGCTGAAAAGTAGATTTTCGATATTCTCATCTTTGTAGCGAGGTGGCGTGCCGCGACGCGGCTATAGCGTACCACTCTGCGGTTATAGCGTTGCTGTGTGGCGAGTATTTGAATTTTGGTGGCTAGTCAGGTTAATTTTACGATTATGCGGCGCATTGCCATTCGGTTTGCACTCGTGGTGCTGCTACCCATGACCGTGCTCTCGGTTGCGATGGGCTGCAGTAAGCATGAGGGGGTCAGAGGGGATAGCGCCGAGCTTTCGGCCTTTGCCCAACAGATGCTCAGCGAGGTGAATAGGGTGCGCACCCAACCCAAAGAGTACGCAGAGGTAGAGCTGAAACCCCTGATAAAGAAGGGGGATCAAAGCAAATTCCAGGTGGCGCTGCAGGGATGCTATAAAGCTCTGCTAACGACAGAGGCGCGCAAGCCGCTGGCACTGCACGATGCGCTGATGCTGTCTGCCCAATGGTTTGCCGATGACTACGTAAAGACCAAGAAGATAGGGCATATTGGGAGCGACGGCAGCGACGTTTCGGATAGGGTAAAACGCTACACTAAAGTATTTGGTGGCTACGTGGGTGAGAATTGCCAGTACGGCCTCACGGAGGCGAGGGCGGTGGTACGGTCGCTAGTGATAGATGTGGATGATGATGCGCGCGGCCATCGGTGGAATATCTTGCACGATAAGTATACCCATATGGGTGTAGGCTTTTTAAAGACGAAAGATGTGCCGTATGGTAGCGTGGTGGTGCAGGATTTTGGTTGGAAACATTTTTAGCCTTCAGCTAGTAGAGGCGTTTACGGGGTTAGGCCTTCTAGGGTCGCTTCCACAGGGCATGGTGCATAATGGGCAGGAGGTAGAGTTATGAAGTTCACACTGAAAGTATGGCGGCAGGCGAACGCCAAGGTCAAAGGGCATTTTGAGCGCTACGAGCTCGACGGGGTGGTGGGCGACATGTCGTTCCTCGAGATGATGGACTACCTGAACGCCACATTGCTAGAACGGGGGGTAGAACCGGTGGCCTTCGACCACGACTGCCGTGAGGGCATATGCGGCTGCTGCGGGCTCTTCATCAATGGCAACCCGCACGGCCCGGAGGAGAAGACCACGACCTGTGAGCTGCACATGCGCTCCTTTAAAGACGGCACTACCATAACGGTAGAACCCTGGAGGTCGGCGGCTTTCCCCGTGGTGAAGGACCTGATGGTAGATCGGCACGCTTTCGACAAGATCCAGCAGGCAGGGGCCTACGTATCGGTCAATATCGGCTCAGCGCAGGATGCGAACGCCATTCTGGTTTCCAAGCAGAAGGCCGATGAATCGATAGATGGGGCTGGCTGCATCGGCTGCGGGGCTTGTGTAGCTGCCTGCAAGAATGCCTCGGCCATGCTCTTTGTGGCGGCTAAAGTGTCGCAGTATGCCGTAATCCCCCAGGGCCGTCCCGAGGCTGCCCAGCGCGCCAAGCGAATGGTGGCTAAGATGGAGGAACTCGGCTTCGGGAGTTGCACCAACACCCGTGCCTGCGAGGCCGAGTGCCCCAAGGGGATCTCCATAGGCCACATCGCCCGGCTCAATCGGGAGTTCTTCCTCGCCAAGCTGCGGGATTAGACTGGACGGATGCTGTGTGTACGCTCAGTACGAAGGGGGATATGCGTGCTATGCGGCGAATGCGGAGGTAGGATAATGCGCAATTCGAGCGTGGAATCAGGCTATGCGCCCCTCTGAAAATGGTGCACAAACGCGCTATTTTCAGAGGGGCTTTTTCCTTCCCCTGCCCAAGAGATCTTGATATCAATCGCTTGCATTTATAGAGGACCGTAGCGACGTGGCGTGCCGCATCGCGCTATTGCGTTCAGCGCGTTATCAGCCTTCATTGCCTACACGCTTACCGAGGGACGTTGCGATTAGTGTACGAGGTTTAGGACGGCAGTTTGCAGATTCCCCGAATTATGCCTACCTTTGCAACGGGGTAGATAGTGGGGGCATTCGTACTGTTGCAATTTCTCAAAATTCTATAGCTATGGTCAAGAATTTGGAATCTCTCTTCTCAGAGAGCGCGGGGCGGATGCGTCGCTCCGCCATACGCGAACTGCTGAAACTCACGCAGAAACCTGATATTATCTCCTTTGCGGGGGGGCTGCCAGCTCCTGAGAGCTTCCCCATTGTGCAGCTGCAAGAGATAATAGATGAGATGCTGAAAAAAGAGGGGCGGCAGGTGCTGCAATACGGCGCCACTGAGGGCGACACCATGCTCCGCGAGATCCTGGTAAAGCGCTACCAGAGCCAGGGGCTAAAGGTGGAACTCAACAATCTGATAATCACCACGGCCTCCCAGCAAGGGTTGGATCTCCTCCCGAAGATCTTCATCAACCCGGGCGATACCATCATGTGCGGTCTGCCCTCATACCTCGGGGCACTGCAGGCGTTCAACAACTACGGCGCCAAGATGGAAGGGGTGCTTTTGGACGACAAGGGCATGCGTGCCGACCTGCTCGACAAGCAGGTTACCAAGCTGATAGCCGAGAACCGCAAGCCTAAGTTCATCTACGTGATCCCTGACTTCCAGAATCCTGCGGGTATCACCATGCCCGAATCTCGACGGAAGGAGATCATCGCTGTGGCCCAGAAGCATGATCTGCTAATCATAGAGGATAGCCCATACCGTGAAATCCGCTTTGCCGGCAAGCCTCAGCCTACCATCTACCAGCTTGCCGACGAGGGGCGCGTGGTGCTGCTCGGCACCTTCAGCAAGACCTTTGTGCCGGGATTCCGTATCGGCTGGGTGGTGGCCGAGGAACGTATAATAGATAAGGTGGTGATGGCCAAGCAGGCAACCGACCTCTGTACACCGCCATTCGTGCAGCGTATAGCGGCGCACTACTTGCAGAAGGGCTATTTTGACAAGAACCTTGCGGGCATCATAGAGAACTACCGCGAAAAGCGCGAGGTGATGATCAACTCCTTCAAAAAGTACATGCCAGAGGGGGTAACGTGGACAGAACCCGAAGGGGGGCTCTTCCTCTTCCTCACCCTGCCTAGCTACATGGATGCGGAGGAACTTTTCAAAATTGCCATTGAGGAGAAAGTGGCCTTCGTACTCGGCACCACCTTCTACTGCGATGGTGGCGGGAAGAACACCCTGCGCTGCAACTTCTCCTACATGTCTAAAGAGAAGAATGAGGAGGGGGTAAAACGGCTTGCTGGGGCTATAAAAAAGCTCATGAAGTAGCCCGGAAGCGCTAGTATCAGAAACATAAAAAGGCCGCCGGTGCGATCTATTGCATCGGCGGCCTCTTACGTACAGCCCCCCTAGAGGATCTATTTGTATTCTATCTAAAGTTTGGGGGCGAAACGGTATTTTGGGGTTATGGATAAATGGGAAATTGCTTGCATTATATTATTGATATAGCGCATTTTATATTTGAAAACGGATAGTATAAATCCCGATAAAGCGATTATTAATCTGGGATGAATGCGGGGTGAATGGTATGACAGTTTTGGTGTTAAGGAAAAAAGCACTACCTTTGTGCTGGAATTCGAGAGTAGATAGGGCAATAGAGGGCAGTAAGATGGCAAGTATTCGGGATCTCAAAAAGCAGATGAACAGCGTGCGGGCAGGTTTTCTGGACGATTGCTCGCTTCTGGTGCTGGCGCATGGAGACGAGATTGCGGAGTCTGTAGATGCGCTCTGCCAGGAGGCATTTGACCGCTGGGATGCAGTGCAGAAAAGGATTAAAGCCTACGATAAGAAGGCCGATTCCAAGGTTATCAAGGCGCACTTTAGGGATCTGAAGGCTGAGTTCAAGCAGGTGACGGAGGAGCAGTACGAAAAGCTCAGTGCGCTAGTAGGGAAGAAGGAAGAAAAGTAAACGCAAGGTCTTGGGGTGAGAGGGATTGTCCCTTCGGGGTACGATCCGCGGTGGGCTCTCACCCCATTTTTACTAAGGCAGCTCGGTGTAACCGAGCTGCCGTTTTCTATATCGTTATGCTGGGAGTGGTGAAGCCCCCCTCCCGGATGCGCCCCCACTTCTACAGGCCATAGGCCCCCCCTCCCCCGCACGGCTGGTGAAATCCCCAGCAAAGAGTCGTATTTTGAGACCTCTGCAAAAGTCCTGTATAGGTTCAATCTTTTATAGGAGGGCTTTNCTC
>LIIK01000033.1 GCA_001421095.1 Candidatus [Bacteroides] periocalifornicus
GTGGAGGTGCGTGGGGCATGGGATGGGCATGGTGGAGGGGGTGGGCGGGGGAATCTTCGCGTTGCGAAGACCCCGCCCCTACAGTCGGCGTTTGCGGGGAGGGCGTTGCGTGTCGCATTGCGATCCTAATGTCGCCATTGCCGCCTCCATGCGCATCCCATACCACACATGGAGAGCTACGGTTTTTATAACCGATGCGGCACTGTTAGGGCGGGCACTCGCTCCGCTCGGCACCGCCCCTACCGAGATCGCAATAGCCAGTCTCGACAATTGATAGAATTCTTTATCACGACACGGCACGCCGCGTCGCTACGCTCTTCGAGAAATGGAATTGCTTGATTGAAATCTGTTTGAATACAGGAAAAGGAAAGAATCCCCCCAAAAGGTTGACCCCATACGGATCTTTTGCCGCGGATTCCCTTTTGGAATACGGCGGTTTAAACCTATTCTCCCGTTCCTCGGAGGACGTAGCGACGCGGCGTGCCGCGTCGTTATAAAGTTTGCGGGTCTCCATGGACGAGGGCAATGGACGTATTTGGATCGCAATGATATCCCCGCCAACGCCCGCCTGTAGGGGCGGGGTCTTTGCGGTTTTCGCGAAGATTTCCCCGCCCGTCCCGTTCCCCATGCGCGTATCCCCTCCCTGTCCTCCCAGTTCCCGTTCATTGACAGATAAAAAAAACGAGGCGGGATTACCCGCCTCGCATTCTGGCTAGCGCGCTACCGTTTTATAGCGCGTAGCATTCTGGTTCCTTGGGATGACTCGAGCCTTACGACGTAGAGGCCTGCCGTCCAGCTCCCTACCGCTATCTCTATGGTGTTTTCGCCGTTATTCTGGCCTTGCGCCACAGGGATGCCCGTTGCCGTAAGGATGGTGTAGCTCGCTACCCGCTCGGCATTCATTATATGCAGCCTATCTGCGATTGGATTGGGTGCTACGGTCACCTCTGCGAGGAGATTCTCTACGGGTGTCGGCTCATCCCACCTGGCCGTGAGGGTGATGTCCTCGGTAACGGGCGTGGCGAAGTCGTATGGGTTGGCCTCGTTGGGCGCTTTGTACCAGCCGCTGAAGATCTTTCCCGGCAGGGTGGGTGATTTGGGCTCTACGGCGTGCTGGCTGTGGGGCACGGTCTGGGTTGGGACGGTGGAGCCGCCCTGAGTGTCGAAGGTTACGGTGTGGGACTGGACATCCCATTTGCCGTAGAGGGTGAAGCTGCTGCGTACTGGGGTTGAGAAATCGTAGGGGTGATTCCCGTACTGGTCGGTGCACCAATCTATCAGCATTTTGCCATCGTGCGCATAGGTATCTGCAGGGCGTGTGGCGACCTGTCCGTCGGCTATCGTTTGGGTGAAGGTGGGGGTTAGGCCATCATTCGGATCGAAGGTCACCACATGGTCTTCGGTTACCACCAGCTTCACGTTCACCTGCTTATGCCCGTCGAGGGTGGTGGCGTGCAGGGTAGTTTCGCCCAGGGTTAGGCTCTCTACGCGGCCTGTTGGCATCACGGCGGCTATCCCCTTATTGTCTATAGTCCAGTGTATGGTGGTGAAGGTGGCATTGGCAGGCTCTAGCACCAGGGGAACAAGGGTATTGAGGTCGCCCTTATCGCCAAGTTTCATGGTTAGGGTAGCGGTGGTGGTGGTCAGGTTGGCTACGGGCCTGTACTGGTAGGGGCTCACTTCATTGCCGTCGTTTATGGTCCATCCGCGCCCCTCTAGCTGCGCCTTTCCTGTAGCGCTCCTGTAGGTTCGGTGTACATCCAGCGCCCCTAGCGTTATATTGGCGGGCAGCTGGTCAGCTATTGCCCCCCAGCCCAGGAGGGTGTGGTCATAGTTTTGGGGCGAGAGGCCGCTGTAGTTCAGCATGGCAGTGGGTGAATCGGGTTTCATCGATAGCATTTGCCAGTTGCCCAGCGGACAGTTGAATGCGCTGCAGAATTGGAACATCGCGTCGAAGTACTCCACTTTTCGCACATCCCAGAGTGAGAGGTCGCTCTGGAATTTGGAGCAGTAGTTGAACATGAAACCCATGTGGGTGCATTGGCTTACATCCCAGCGGCTGAGGTCAGAATTGAAATTCTCGCAGTGGCTGAACATGCCGCTCATGTCGGTTACTCGGCCCACCTCCCAGCGGCTGAGATCGGAGGTGAAGGCCTTGCAGCCAGAGAACATTTCCTGCATGTTGGTAACCAGCTCCACATTCCACCGGCTTAGGTCCTGGTTGAAGCTTTCGCACCCTCTGAACATCCAGGCGGTGTTGGTAACCCTCCCCATGTTCCAGCTGCTGAGGTCTGCGTTGAACTTCTTGCAACCGTAGAACATGCCGAAGGTCATGGTCACCTGGCTCATATCCCAGTCTCGTATGCTCCACGTGTGGTTTTCGATGTCGGCCCGGAGGTTCTCGCATCCGTAGAACATGTAAGTGAGCGTACCAGCCAGTCCTTTTGGGTTTAGCACAGCGTCGGGGAAATCGGGATTTGTGCGTGGGAGCACCGCGAGCTTCTTGCAGCCGTAGAAGGCCTGCGCGAGCCCATTGTTCCCCCAGGTTTGCTCGCCCCAAGAGATCACTTGGGTTAGCCTTTCGGCATCGCCTAGCGCTTTTTGTTGCTGGAGCCCAAACATCCAAAAACCGTAGAAGTTCGTGGGGCCAGCCATCACGTAGTAGATTCCGGGCGTCCCGAAGTCGATCTTCACTGGGGTACCCACATTGCTGGTGGCCTTTCCGCCGTTCACAGGATGCCAGGTCGTTTCGCCAAGCCCGCAGTACCAGAGGTCGTAGTCGGTACCGATTCCCGGGAAGTAGATGCTGTGGTCATCGCTCTTGGGGAGTGGATTACCGCTCGCATCGCAGACCTCGGAGGCTGGGAGCATCGTATTCCAGAGGGTTATGAATCCCTTTCCATCCTTCCCGTTGGGCTGTGCAAGCAGCGCTTGGCAGGCTAGCAGTAAGAGGCTAACGGTAATTGCAATCCGGTATGCTATTTTTCGCATTTCATTATGTTTTTATATGCTGTAATAAACGGTTAGGTGAATAAATGGTTGCGCCTCTCGGGGTGAATTCGCCGCCATTTTTTGGTTGCTCGTCAATAATCCCTACCTTTGCCAGTGTTTTTCAACGGCTAGCCCGTGGAATCGGGTTTGAATCAATGCCCATGATGGAGTACAATACGTATCGTTTGACCCTTGTGCAGCCAGAGTACGGTAGGCACGTGCAGCAGATGGTGGATTACCTCCTGACCATCCCAGATAGGGATGCGCGAACCCAGCAGGCGCTGGAGGTGATACGGGTGATGATGCTGATACAACCCCAGCGGCAGCGTAGCGAGGAGTATGAGCACAGCCTTTGGGATCACCTCCACCAGATGGCACACTACCGGCTCGATGTGGACTCCCCCTACCCGGTGCCAACGCCCGAGGAGGTGAACGGTGCGCTGGAGCCGTTGCCGTATCCGCCGCGGCATGTGCGCCCAAGCCATTACGGTAAGCTAGCCCGCGATATGGTGCAGCGCCTATCTGAAGAGCCCCCTAGCCCAGAGCGCAACGAGCTGCTGCGGATGCTGGCCAACCAGATGAAGCGCAATGCCGCGGCTTGGGGGCGAGGGCCTATTACCGATGCTGAGGTTCTGCGCGATGTGCAACGCCTCTCGCAAGGGCGCTTGAGCCTCGAGGGGGTGGCGCTCCTAGATGAAGACATGAACCTGTCGGCAGAGAAAGGCGGGAAATCTGGCAACGGGAAGAAGCGCAAGAAGAAGAAAAAGAACTAGATGGCGCGCTGTGCGCAGACAAGGGGCTAGTATTTCGGAGTTTTTATGGAGTACTTTCGCATAGAGGGTGGGCATCGCCTACAGGGTACAATAGTGCCTCAGGGGGCTAAGAATGAGGCTCTCCAGGTGCTATGTGCCTGCCTGCTTACGGCAGAGGAGGTGGAGATCTCGAATCTGCCACGGATTCACGATGTGCTTCGGCTGGTGGAGATACTCGCGTACCTCGGGGTAGAGATGAGCTGGCCAACGCTGCACACCGTGCGGTTGCGGGCTTCCAATATTATCCTGGAGCGTCTGGGTGAACCCCACTTCCGCGAGCAGGCCGGGCGGCTTCGGGGCTCTATTATGCTGGTGGGGCCGCTGCTGGCGCGCTTCGGCCTGGGTTTTGTGCCGAGGCCGGGGGGGGACAAGATAGGTCGGCGAAGGCTCGACACCCACCTGCAAGGGCTCGTGGCGCTGGGCGGAGTGCTCGACTACAGCGATGCGGAGCAGGGGTACTGGATTCGGACAAAGGGGCTGGCGGGCACCTACATGCTCCTGGATGAGGCCTCGGTAACTGGCACGGCCAACATCATAATGGCTGCGGTGCTGGCCAAGGGCTATACCGAAATCTTCAATGCTGCCTGCGAACCGTATGTGCAGCAGCTCTGCCGTATGCTGGTGCAGATGGGGGCGAAGATAGATGGTATCGGTTCTAATCTACTGCGTATAGAGGGTGTGGCATCGCTCAAGGGGTGTAGCCATAGGCTGCTGCCCGATATGATAGAGGTTGGCTCTTTCATAGGCATGGCGGCTATTACTGGCGGGGAGATCCGGATTAAGGATGTCAACTTTAAGGATCTCGGCATTATCCCGTTATCGTTCCAGCGATTGGGCATCCGGCTTCAGCTAGAGGGCGACGACCTCCTAGTACCCGCGCAGGATAGCTATGAAATAGAGACCTTTATGGACGGCTCTATCATGACCATAGCCGATGCTCCTTGGCCGGGCCTCACGCCCGATCTGCTGAGCGTATTCCTAGTGGTGGCTACCCAGGCGCGGGGGGCGGTGCTGATCCACCAGAAGATGTTCGAGAGCCGCCTCTTCTTTGTGGATAAACTCATAGACATGGGGGCGCAGATCATCCTCTGCGATCCGCACAGGGCTACGGTAATAGGGCATGGGCATCAATTCCGGCTGAAGGCTGCGCAGCTCACCTCGCCCGATATACGCGCGGGGGTTGCGCTGCTGATAGCGGCCATGGCTGCCGACGGTGTGAGCCGCATGCTGAACATAGAGCAGATAGACCGAGGCTATGAGCAGATAGACATTCGGCTGAACCAGCTGGGGGCGAACATAGTGCGGGCGGTGGAGTAGGGAGTGCGCAGGCTCAGGTCGGTAGCCCCCTCGGATGTAAAGGGATTTTGCGGGTAACGCGGAACAATTGCACCACTGAGGCCAAGGTAGAACCTGCCATATTGGCCTACTCGTTCCCTTTGGCAGGCAGTTTGCATTGGATAGGGCAAAAGCGTAAAGCTATGAGCAGAAAAGATCGGGAGAAGAAACCGCACGATGCCGAGCAGGCCGAGGCGGAGATGCGCAATGCTGGTGCCGAAACGCCCGAAGGGGCTTGTAACGCTACGGATGAGCCCCGTGGGGAGGGCGAGGCTGCGGCATGCGACAATGTGGCAGATGACACCGAGGATGGGCAGCCTACCCCTCTGGAGGCGGCGCTGTCAGAGATAGAGGAGTGGAAGGATAAGTACCTGAGGCTAAGCGCAGAGTTCGATAACTACCGGAAGCGTACCCTACGCGAAAAGGCCGATATGGTGACAACGGCTGCCGGCAAAACCATAGAACAGCTGCTGCCAGTGGTGGATAATTTTGAGCTGGCACTCAAGAGCGCCGAAAGCACCGAGAGCGTGGAGGCAATGCGCGATGGGCTTACGTTGATACTCAAGAGCCTACAGGGATTCCTGAAGAGCTCGGGTGTGAGCGAGATAGAGGCGGTAGGCAAGCCGTTGGATACCGATTACCACGATGCCGTAACCAAGATAGCCGCCCCCAGTGCCGAGCTGAAGGGGAAGATAGTGAATGTGATAAGAAAGGGTTACCTGCTGAATGGCACGGTGCTCCGCCACGCCCAGGTGGTGGTGGGTGAGTAGTACGCAACATGGAATGGAGGGCTGCTACGGGTGGGCAAGCAAAAGGCTGCGTTCTGGAGAGAGGGGAATTTTCCCGCAGTACACGGGGCGCACTGGGCTTGCATTTTTCCCGGGGCAGCTGGAGGTTGGGGGACGGGGAGAATCACCTGAATGAGGGCTGTGGGAATATCATTTAGATAGCTAAAAATTATCCTGGCAACTATAGGCCAGACGTATACTGCATGGCAAAGCGAGATTATTATGAGGTGCTTGGGGTGGAGAAGAATGCCACCGCAGAGGAGATAAAGAAGGCCTACCGGCAATGCGCGCTGAAGTACCACCCGGACCGTAATCCAGGCGATAAGGCCGCTGAGGAGAAGTTCAAGGAGGCTGCAGAAGCCTACGAGGTGCTTAGCGATGAGCAGAAGCGCGCGCGCTACGATAGGTTTGGGCACGAGGGGATGGCGGGGCCTGGGGGAGGGGCATACCACGCTGGGGGTATGTCGATGGAGGATATCTTTGCGCAGTTTGGCGATCTATTCGGAGGTTTCGGAGGGAGCTTTAGCAGCGGATTCCGGCAGAGTGGTACGGCGCATGCAACCAATAGGGGGAGCGACCTGCGGGTTCGTCTGCGGCTAACGCTAGAGGAGATTAGCACTGGGGTTCGCAAGAAGCTGAAGATCAATAAGTATGTGGCGTGCGAGGAATGCCACGGTAGCGGCGCTGCCAATGCCGATGCTTACAAGCAATGCCCCGAGTGTGGCGGTAGTGGCTATGTGGTGCGGATGGCCAACACGCTATTCGGCAGGGTCCAAACCCAGTCGGCCTGCCCCACCTGCGGGGGATCTGGCAAGGTAATAACCGATAAATGCAAGGCCTGCCGTGGCGAAGGGGTGGTAATGCGCGAGGAGATGGTGACGGTGGATATCCCCGCGGGGGTGCTGGATGGCATGCAGCTCACCCTGACGGGTAAGGGTAACGCTGCCCGGCGGGGTGGGGTGGCTGGTGATCTGCTGGTGGAGATCCAGGAGGAGGCGCACCCCAATTTTATGCGCGAGGGGCATGATGTGATATACAATCTCCCGCTGAGCATAGAGCAGGCTGTGATGGGCGGCCAGGTGGAGATACCCACGCTGGGCGGTAAGGCCAAGATCAAGATAGCACCCAGCACTCAGCCCGGCAAGCTCTTACGGCTTCGGGGTAAAGGGCTTCCCATAGTGAATTCACGGGCAGTAGGCGATGAGATTGTGGTGGTGGATATCCATATCCCCTCTAAAGTCACTAGCACCGAGAAGGAGCAGCTCCACGCCCTCTGCCAGGAGGGGGGCAACTTCGCGCCAACGGCGGCTACTCCTACCCACAGCTCGTTGATAGAGCGGCTGCATGGACTATTTGAGGGGTAAAGAATCGCAACATCCCCTTGGCGATGGGCGGGGGAATCTTCGCGTTGCGAAGACCCCGCCCCTACAGTCGGCATAGCGGGGTATCTCCGTCGGCTAACATGTACGCTTGCACGGGTATGCCATTGCGCATATCGCCAACCAATCTGAGAGTCTTGTAGGCTGATGCGATGATCAATGGAAGCGGCGCGAAGGCGGATCACGACGCTGCACGCTGCGTCGCTACGTACTCCGTGGAATGGGAGAATAGGTTTTAAACCGCCGTATTCCAAAAGGGAGACTGCGGCAAAAGGCCGGTATGGGTTCAATCTTTTTGGGGTCTTTCCCTTTCTACGGGCAAACAGCTTTCAATCAAGCAATTCCATTTCTCGAAGACCGTAGCGACGCGGCGTGCCGCATCGTTTAATGTGGGAAATCCCATTTCTACCCATTAACGAGATTACAATTGCAATCTTGGTAGGGGCAGGCCGAGAGTTGCCCGCCCACCCCCGAGTGCTCCAGGCGGGATCTCCGGCGTTTGTAGCGACGTGGCGTGCCGCGTCGCGGTTATTGTAATACTGCGTTGCGATTATTTATAGTGCCGCGTCGCGGTTATTAATGCCGTATTGTGCCGCTAAGCATGCCGCCTCGTTCATGCGCTTTTTGCTGCGGTCTTGTGTGGGGCATTTTCTGAGGGCAGGTGTGGGGGATTTTGGAGTATTATTCGCAGCGACCTTCGGTTTATTCCCAAAAAACATTACCTTTGCGCCCTGAATGGTAATTGGCAGCGCAGGGTTTATGGGCAATACGGCAGGCCGAGAGTGGGTATTGGTTCTGGATTTCGGATCGCAGTACACACAGCTTATAGCACGACGAATCAGGGAAATAGGGGTGTACTGCGAGGTGCATCCCTACACGGCGGGTGTAGCGCTCTCGGAGGGATTGCGGGGCGTGGTGCTATCGGGGAGTCCGCGGTCTGTGCATGATGCCGATGCGCCGAGGGTGGATTTCTCAGCATTCCTAGGGCGGGTCCCGGTGCTGGGGATTTGCTATGGTGCGCAGCTACTGGCCCATGCGTTCGGGGGGGCAGTGGAGCGCAGTGCCAAGCGGGAGTACGGAAGGGCAGAACTCTGTGGAACTACGGAAGGCTCAGGGTTGGGATCTGCAATCCGTAAGGGGGGTGTGGTGTGGATGTCGCACGGCGATACGATAGCCCGCCTGCCCGAAGGATGGCGGGTGCTGGGTTCTACCGAATCGATACCCATTGCGGCCTTTTCGGCGGGGGATAACATCACCTATGGGGTGCAGTTCCACCCAGAGGTGTCGCATTCTGAGTGTGGCTTGGAGCTACTACGCGCTTTTCTGCTTGAGGTGTGCGGATGCAAAGGAGACTGGACGCCCAGGGCCTTTGTGGAGCAGACTGTGAAGGAACTCCTGGCGAAGCTTGGCGACGATGGGGTGGTGCTCGGGCTCTCGGGCGGTGTGGACAGCACGGTGGCTGCTGCGCTGCTCCATAGGGCTATTGGCGATAGGCTCACGTGTATTTTTGTAGACCACGGGCTGCTGCGTAAGGATGAGTATGCCCAGGTGCTTAGGCAGTATGAGGGGATGGGGCTTCGGGTGGTTGGGGTAGATGCAGGGGAACGATTCCTGGGTGCGCTGAAAGGGGTGGAGGATCCCGAGGCTAAACGCAAGATCATCGGGCGGCTATTTGTGGAGGAGTTCGACCGGGCAGCTGCTGGATTGAAAGGCATTAAATGGCTAGCGCAAGGGACGATATACCCAGATGTAATAGAGTCGGTATCGGTGAATGGGCCGAGCGTCACCATCAAGTCGCATCACAATGTGGGGGGCTTGCCAAAGGATATGGCGCTGCGGGTAGTGGAGCCACTTCGGCTTCTATTTAAGGACGAGGTGCGCCGAGTGGGGGCGGAGCTGGGGATTCCAGCTGAGATTTTGGGACGCCATCCATTCCCAGGGCCTGGGTTGGCTATCCGTATTCTAGGGGAGGTGACCCGTGAGCGTGTTCGGGTGCTGCAAGAGGCCGATGCGGTGTATGTGGAGGGGCTTCGGCGCGCAGGGCTCTACGATAAGATCTGGCAGGCTGGTGCGATTTTGCTCCCGGTGCGCTCTGTGGGCGTAATGGGCGATGAGCGAACCTACGAAAGCGTGGTTGCGCTGCGGGCTGTGACTTCGGTGGATGGGATGACGGCGGACTGGTACCCAATCCCCTACGAGGTGCTCGGGCGGATTTCGAACGACATCATCAACGGGGTGCGGGGCGTGAATAGGGTGGTGTACGATGTGAGCAGCAAGCCGCCAGCTACGATAGAGTGGGAGTAGGGCAATGGGCGAAATTAAGGCAAGGTGTTGGCTATGCGAATAAAATTCGTAGGCGTGCGGTACGCATGGGGTGCGGTGTGCTTTATGCTTTTCTTGGCTAATGCGTTATCATTGCATGCGCAGTGGAAGGGGCTTAGCCCGGCAGATGCCAAGATGCTGGCATTCCTCAACTACGTGTCACATTACTACGTAGATACGGTGAATGAGGGGCAGCTGGTGGAGAAGGGAATACAGGCTGTGCTGCAGCAGCTTGATCCCCATTCGGCCTACATCAGCGCGAAGGAGGCGCAGGAGGTGAATGAGGAGCTGACCGGGACTTTCAGCGGGATTGGGATAGAGTTTAGCATCCAGCGAGATACCCTGTTGGTGGTGAATGCGATACCCAATGCGCCTGCCGAGCGAAATGGTATGCGGGCTGGCGATAGAATAATCCGCATAGATACGCTGGATGTGGCTGGTATAGGCCTCACTAACAGCAGGGTGGCCAAGCTGCTAAGGGGACCTAAGGGGACTAAGGTGTGGGTACATGCCCTGCGGCAAGGGGATACGCTCCACTTCAGGCTAACCCGTGACGATATCCCCATCCACAGCGTGGATGCGCAGTATATGCCAGCTCCTGGTATAGGCTACGTGCGGCTCAACCGGTACGCGCTCAACACGGAGAAAGAGTTTATAGATGCGCTCACGGCACTCCGCAAGAAGGGTATGAAACGTGGCCTGATCATAGACCTGCGCGGGAATGGCGGCGGTATCATGCAGCAGGCTACAGGAATGGCAGGGATCTTTTTGCCGGCTGGCGCTCGGACTCTCCTAGTGCGTGGTAGGGCTGTACCCCCGCAGGAATTTACGGCGCAACGGCTTGGAACGAAGGAGGAGAAGCTGCCGCTAGTGGTGCTGGTGGATGAGTATACAGCCTCGGCGAGCGAGATCTTCTCTGGCGCGATACAGGATTGGGATAGAGGGATAGTGGTGGGACGTAGAACTTTCGGCAAGGGATTGGTGCAGAACCAGGTGCCACTTCCCGATGGCTCGCTTATGCGCATTACGGTAGCGCATTACTACACCCCCTCGGGACGGCTCATCCAAACACCCTACGAACTGGGCGATAGCCAGGGTTACCGGAAGGGTTTTGCCGAACGCTACACGAAAGGAGAGGTCTTCTCTGCGGACAGCATCCACCGAACCGATACTACGAGCTACCGCACGCTACGAACGGGCAGAAGGGTGTATGGGGGCGGGGGGATTTTGCCAGATGTGTTTGTACCGCTAGACACGACGGAATGGTCTGAATACGTGTCGCGGTTGGATAGGGTGGGAGAGCTTAACCAATGGTCGCTCCGCTACGTGGATGCCAACCGGGGTCGGCTCGTAAAGCAATACCCGAATCTAGAGCGATTTGTATCGGGTTTTTCCTTGCAAGCGGCAGATATAGATACTATAGTGGCGCAGGGTGTTTCGCAGAAGGTGCAGATGCCCGAGGTAGGGCTAACGGCGCGTGACACGGCCATGCTGCAGTGGAGGGTTAAGGCCTATATGGT
Organism: Candidatus [Bacteroides] periocalifornicus; assembly: GCA_001421095.1. GTDB lineage: Bacteria > Bacteroidota > Bacteroidia > Bacteroidales > CAJPTX01 > Bacteroides_D > Bacteroides_D periocalifornicus. The sequence continues at coordinate 11,148 of LIIK01000033.1, forward strand.
GCGGACGCTATTCTCATTCAGCGACATGGTGCACTACCTCAATGCTCGCTCTGGGGAGATGCGTGAGGCTCTGGATCTGCTGGAGCATTGGGATAAGAGGGCTGTACCGATACTGGAGGGGAAGAAAGACGGAAAATCACCAATGGTGAAGAAATAAGTTTGGGTTGCAATGGCTTTCAAGCTGGTGGAGGGCCAACGAGGGCGTGTAGAATTCCAATTGCGAAAAACAGCGCAACGCCTAATTAAGCATACGGTTTTTGCCAGCAAGTTTCATTTACCCCCACGGTTTAATATTGAGATGTTCGTGGGATAAAAGGTTAGAGTTGGGAGTGCGATATTGATGAGTGAACAGACAGAAGATTTGAAGTTTGCCGACCTTGGATTGTCGGCAGAGTCGCTAGAAGCCATTTCCGCGAAGGGTTTTGAGACCCCCTCGCCTATCCAGCGGCTTGCGATTCCGGTATTGCTGCAGGAGGATTGCGATATTATAGGTCAGGCCCAAACAGGCACGGGGAAAACCGCGGCCTTCGGGCTACCGATACTGGAGAAGATAGATTCCACGGCAGACCATCCGTTGGCATTAATACTAGCCCCAACGCGAGAGCTGGCGGTGCAGGTGACCGATGAGATCGGTTCTCTCCGTGGGCATCGGAATATCCAGCTTCTTACCGTATATGGTGGGCAGTCGATTTCTGAGCAGCAGCGTAGGCTTCGTCGGGGTGTGCACATAGTGGTGGGTACTCCGGGGCGAATTATAGACCTGATAAAGCGTGGCGACCTGCACCTAGAGGGAGTGCAGTGGGTGGTGCTGGATGAGGCCGATGAGATGCTAAACATGGGCTTCATTGATGATGTGGAAGAGATCCTATCGCACGTGACGGGGCCGCACCGCATGATGCTCTTCTCTGCCACTATGCCAGATCGGATAGTGAAGCTCTCGCGTAGGTATATGCACGAGCCCAAGGTGCTACAGGTGGATAAGGAGCAGAAGCCCACGCACTTGGCTGACCAGATCTACTTTGATGTACGGGGTGGCGATAAATTCGATGCGCTGACTAGGATTGTGGACATAGAGCCCGAGTTCTACGGTTTGGTGTTCTGCCGCACGCGGAGTGATGTAGATGACCTGACCATGAAGCTGGTGGAGCGGGGCTACAGTGCCGAAGGGCTTCACGGTGAAATATCGCAGGCTCAACGTGAGAAGACTCTGAGCAAGTTCCGTAGGCGGCTGGTGAATATCCTGGTAGCTACGGATGTGGCTGCTCGGGGGATAGATATAGCCGATCTTTCGCATGTGATCAACTACAGCCTGCCGCAGGATCCTGAGTCCTATGTACACCGGGTGGGACGTACTGGGCGTGCGGGTAAGCGGGGCACGGCCATTACGTTCGTTGTCCCATCAGAAAAGCGCCGTTTCCAGTTCTTCCAGAAAGCCATAAAGTTCAAGATTCGGAAGGAAACGCTGCCGAGCTCGCAGGATATAGTAGAGGTGAAGCGAGAGTTGCTGCTGGAAAAGCTGAATGGGATAATAGAGAGCGGCCTCTATCAGGATTATCTAGATATGGCGAAGGGTATACTGGCCACCCAGCAGCCCGATGTGGCTCTAGCCGCTCTATTCCAGATGGCCTATAAGAGCGATTTGGATGTGAATAGCTACCCGGAGGTACGCAGTTTCAGCGTGGATAGGGTGGGGAGTTCACGGCTGTTCATCGCATTGGGTAGGCGGGATGGTTTCACACCACGCAAGCTGATCGACTATATCTGCGAGAAGGGGACGATTCGTGGGCGTGATATAGATGACGTGGCCGTGCTGGATGAATTCTCCTTCATCACGGTACCCTATCAGGAGGCTACCCGGCTGCTGGATGTATTCCGTAGCGAGACTGTAGATGGTAAACCGCTGGTAACAAAGGCAAAAGAGCGGAACTAAAGTGGTGTGTAGGGATTGAAATTGTGGGGTTTAGGATGCAATGGAGCTAGAGAATCGCTATATAGCCAAGACTCTGCAAGGGCTGGAATCCGTGTTGGCGTGGGAGTTGGAGGGGCTGGGTGCGACCAAGATCCGTGAGGGATGTCGCATGGTGGAGTTTTTCGGAACGAAGGAGTTGCTCTACAAGGCAAACTTCTTTCTACGGACAGCTCTGCGGGTACTCGTTCCACTCTTTGAGTTCGATGCTCAGGATGCCGATGAGCTCTATGGGCAGGTGTTAGCGTATGATTGGGAGCAGGTACTGCGTGTAGACCAGAAATTCTCGGTGGACAGTGTGGTGAATTCTGAGGTTTTTACCCACTCACGCTTTGCGGCACTGCGGGTGAAGGATGCGATAGTGGACCAATTCCGCGGGCGTGTGGGGCGTCGTCCATTTGTAGATTCCGATCATCCTGATGTTCGAATCCATTTGCATATACAGGGTGAACATTGCACGATGCTTCTAGATTCGTCTGGCGATTCACTCCACATGCGGGGCTACCGAAGGGCGCAGGATCTGGCGCCGATCAATGAAGTGCTGGCTGCTGGAATGATCCTCCTTACGGGCTGGCTGGGCGAAGTGCCGCTCGTCGACCCGATGTGCGGGTCGGGGACGATAGCCATAGAGGCGGCTCTAATAGCACGGGGGATTGCCCCGGGGATCTTTCGTAGCCATTTTGGGTTTGAGTCGTGGGAGGATTTTGACGCGGATCTGCTAGATACGATCTACAACGATGATTCTCGTGAACGGGAGTGCGAGGTGCTGATTGCGGGATCTGATATCTCGGAGAAGTCGGTAGAGATGGCTCGCATAAACGTGCGGGCAGCAGGGCTCTCTAAGACCATTCGAGTGGCTAAGCAATCGATTTTCGAGCTTATGCCTCCGAGTAGCGAGGGGGTGGTAGTTACCAACCCTCCATATGGTGAACGGCTCAAGCAGTTCCAGCTCGATAGTTTCTACCAGCAGCTGAGCGATGTATTCAAGGCGCGCTGGGCAGGGTGGGATGTCTGGATGATCTCGGGCAATCAGCTCGCAATGAAAAGCTTTGGATTGCATCCATCCAAGACGATAACACTTTTCAATGGTCCGCTAGAATGTAAGTATCAACGATTCAGCATGTACAAGGGCTCTCTGCGGGATCGATACGCCGATAGGGATTACGAGTATTAAGCGTGTGGTGCAAAAATAGATGTGGGGTATCGCCATGTTGCCAAAAATGCCTATATTAGCGGTCGGAAATGGATGCGCAAAGTGGCCTTGGCGAGCATGGTCAAATTCAATGTGGAGGAGTACTTTTCTACCTGTAAAGGGTGGCAAGTGCTTATGCGTTACGCAGGTGCGATAAGCGAGAAAGAGGTAGATGCGGCTCTAGTGGAGGTGGACAGAAGATTGGAGGCGAGCTATCCTCTACCATTTGCCAGACGTGTGTACAATGTGCTAGTGGAGGATTTGCAGAATCTGTTTCACCATGCGGATTTTTTTCCTCCAGATGTGCTTCCAGAGCGAGAACGTCAGCTTGCCAAAAGTTTTGGGTTGTTTTGCGTTGGTTTAGCCGATGGCGAGTGTAGGATTCTGACGGGGAATTTTATACGTCCGAGCGAGAAGGAGGCTATTTGTAGCCGGGTGGATGAACTCAATTCGATGGATTCTGAGGCGCTTCGAGACTACTACAGGCAGGTGCTTAATAACGAGGTGTACTCGGCTAAGGGAGGTGGCGGACTGGGATTGATAGAAATAGCGAGGAAGTCTCGGCAGAAGCTTCGCTATAGGTTCTATCCGGTGGAGGCGGGGTATCTGTTCTATCTACTAGAGGTTCGGGTGGGTATGTAGCGTAAGCACGGGAATCGAATGGCGATATTCAAGATTGCACCAACCAAGTTTAAAGAATTTCCAACGACGTAAACTGATGTGGATATGGAGAATTTCAGCATAGAGGGCACGGCTAAGACTCCCCGTATAGATCTCTCACCCTCTGGAGCATTGATCATAGAGGGACGTTCTATACCAGAGAATTCTATCGATTTCTACAAACCAGTGATGGATTGGCTTGCCGAGTACAGCAAGAATCCGAGTGCCGTAACGGAGTTTGTGGTGCGTCTGGAGTACTTCAATACGAGTTCTTCAAAGTGCATACTGGATATATTCAAGCGTCTCAAGATGATAGCGCAGGATCGGAGGAGTGAGGTGAAGGTGAAGTGGTGCTATAATGCAGACGATGAGGATATGCTGGAGGCTGGTGAAGACTACCGTGAGATTGCGGGTATCCCCTTTGAGCTTTCGGCCTACGAGCAGTAAGCGCGCAGCTAGCCCAATGGTCAGGGTTTTAACTGCTAGACCATCGGATTCTACATGGATGAAGTCTATTGTAGGGTGTATTTTTTGCCAGTAGGAAGCGCACACCTTGCTTTGCAAAAGAAGTGGTGGCATGAGCAGCATAGAGGGGCGATAAGGGGCAAAATTCAGCGTGGGTGGGTAAATGATGGCAGTGCGCGAAGAGGGGGTTTTATCGTCTCTGTTAAAGGATTTTGCGAAGCTCCCCGAAATCAAAAGACTGAGTGAGCATAGAACACCAGGCCGTGCGCTACAGGTAAAGGGGCTGAAGGGATCTGCCTATTCGCTAGCAGTAGCGTCTCTACAGATCTCTCGGCGCAATGCGGGAACCACGGTAGTATTGATGCCAAGCCAGGAGGATGCGAGTTACCTATTTTCAGATCTTCAGCTCTTTTTCCCTGAGCATCAACTTTACTATTTGCCGTGTACCCTTCGGGATAGTCGGCAGGCTTTGCTAGAGCCCGTAATTCAGCGCAATGAGCTAGTGGCTTGTCAATCGGACATTGCTAGTGGTACCAGTGCGACCATAGTGGTAACCTACCTGCAAGCAGTAGCCGAACGATTTACCAATGCGTCTGTTTTTGAGGAGCATGCCTTTTCGCTTCGCACTGGCGCTGCCATGAACCCTCGGGTTTTATGCGAGCGGCTGGTAGAGGAGGGGTTTGAGCAGGTCGATTTTGTGTATGAGCCTGGACAGTTTGCGCGGCGAGGCTCAATAGTTGATCTATTCTCCCTGTCTGATACGCTGCCGTACCGAATAGATTTTCTGGGGAATACGATTGACTCGATTCGGCAATTTGAGGTCGATTCGCAGCAGTCTGTGCGGAAAGTAGAGACGATCTCGGTTATACCGCCAACGGGGGGAGAAGGGGCTTTGCACGAAACCTCTCTGCTCGAGATTCTTCCAGCTGAGACGTTGGTGTGGGGTGAAGAAATTCCTGAGCAACTGGTAGGTTATGAGAATTTTTACCAGAAGCTAGAGCTAAGACAGCGCCCGCATTTCATCGCTCCATTGGAGTTGAAGGTGTTTTTCCAGAGATATCCCCTAGTGGAAGGCGGGCTTCAATTACTTGGAAGCTTCGGCGGTCTGCTAGATTTCCATACGGTGGCTCAGCCTCCCTTTCAGAAGAATTTCTCTGCAGTAGCTCAGCGTATAGAGACTGATTGGGGACGGGGGATAAAGACGTACATAAGCGCAGAGCAACCAAGCCAGCTTGCCCGTCTGCAGGCCATTTTCGACGAGCTTGGTGTGCCCAGAGAGCACTACACGTTGGTTCAAGCGTCCCTGTGGGGTGGTTTTTCTTCGCAACTCCTGGAGCTGAACCTCTTTACCGATCACCAGATCTTCGATCGCTACCATAAGTATACCCTACGCAAGCAATTGCCCAAGCGAGATGCCTTCAGCGTCAAAGAGATGCAGGCATTAAAGCCTGGTGATTATGTGGTTCATGCCGATCATGGTGTTGGTGTTTTTGAGGGGTTGATTCGTACAGAAGAGAATGGGGTGGCCCAAGAGTACGTTCGTCTTTCCTACCAAGATAAAGATACGATCCTCGTCAGTATTCATAACCTCCATCGCCTCTCAAAGTATCGGGGTAAGGAGGGAGAAGCCCCGGTGATCAGTAAACTGGGGTCTGCGGCTTGGAGTAGGATGAAGGCGAAGGCCAAGGGCAAAGTAAAGGATATTGCCCGAGATTTGATCCACCTTTATGCGCGACGAAGAGAGGAAAAAGGATTTGCCTATGGGGCTGACACCTATCTACAAGAGACGCTAGAAGCTTCTTTCATCTACCAAGATACGCCAGATCAACTGGAGGCCACGCGAGCGGTAAAGGCAGATATGGAGCGTCCCATACCGATGGACAGGTTGGTATGTGGCGATGTTGGTTTCGGCAAAACCGAAATTGCCATTCGAGCAGCTTTTAAGGCGGTATCTGACAGTAAGCAGGTTGCAGTGCTTGTGCCCACTACGGTGCTTGCGCTACAGCACTATAAAACGTTTAGCTCTAGGTTGGCTGAATTTCCCTGCAAAGTAGAGTTGCTGTCTCGTATGCGTACTGCTAAAGAGCAGGCCCAGGTGCTAGATGGTTTGTCCAATGGAACGGTGGACATAGTAATTGGCACTCATGCCATTTTACGCAAGGGTCTGAATTTTAAAGATCTCGGTCTGCTCATAGTGGACGAAGAGCAAAAATTCGGTGTTGCGGCCAAGGAAAAATTAAAAGCACTTAGGGGAAATGTGGATACCCTTACGCTCACGGCTACCCCCATCCCTCGTACGTTACAGTTCTCCCTTATGGGGGCGCGGGATCTTTCGATTATTAGCACTCCTCCTCCTAATCGATTTCCTATTCAAACCACGGTTACCACTTTTGACCCGGTTACCATAGCAGAGGCCATTCGGCATGAGGTCACACGGGGAGGGCAGGTTTTCTTTGTTCATAACCAGATTTCAAGCCTTGCCAACATCTACAACACGCTCCACGAACTGCTGCCAGATATTAGGATTGTGACAGCGCATGGGAAGATGAAACCAGCCGATCTAGAGGCTATAATGCTGGATTTCATGGCGGGCGATTACGATGTGCTGCTTTCTACCTCTATAGTGGAGGCGGGGCTTGATATACCCAATGCGAATACCATTATCATCAATAATGGCCATCGGTTTGGATTAAGCGATCTTCATCAGCTGAGAGGAAGGGTAGGGCGGGCGAATAAGAAAGCCTACTGCTACATTCTTGTTCCAGATTCTGAGGCTTTAACCCCCGAGGCTCGTCGTCGGCTTAGAGCTATAGAGGAGTTTGCGGATCTGGGCAGTGGGATCAATATTGCCATGCAGGATTTAGATATCCGTGGTGCTGGCAATCTACTAGGTGCTGAACAGAGTGGATTTATCGTGGATCTGGGCTTTGAAACCTATCATCGCATACTTGATGAGGCTCTCTACGAGCTTAAAACCACAGAATTCAGAGAGCTGTTCCAAGATGCTAAGGAAGATCTCGCCAAGACTTGCGAGTGTATAGTGGAAACCGATCTGGACATTTCGCTTCCAGAAGCATATGTGGCAAGTCCAGAAGAACGGATACGTCTTTATCGAGAGATCGATACTTTGCGAACTACAGAGGAACTTGAAAAATTTTCTGCTACCCTGCAAGACCGCTTTGGGCCTCTCCCTAAACAGGCTAAAGCTTTGGTACAGATACCACCTCTCAAGTGGAAAGCTGCCTCGATGGGAGTAGAAAAGATCCAACTTAGACGAGGCACTCTCACCATCAGTTTTTCGGAGTCGCTTGGCGCAGAATTCATCAGCTCTGCACAGTTTTCCCGCATGTTGGATACCATCCAGCAGAATCCCAAGAGATTCCGTATCAGGCAGCAGAACGAGGCTTTGCGAATCGACGGCTTGCATGTAGGTGGAGTAGACGATGCCATGCAACTCCTCTCCCTCTTAGCCGGCTAATCATCCATCATGACGGTGTGCAAAGAAGACTTGCTGACGAATTTGGTGTTAGATCTGGGGAATACGTTCATAAAACTAGCGGTATTCCGTGCAGACAGTCTGCTTGTAGCCCATCGTGTTCGGACAGTGGAGGAGAGCTATCTGACATCTCTTATCCAGCGTTATAGCGTGCGAAGAGCCATTGTCTCTAATGTGACAGACTCGAACCATCCTATTCTCCATATGCTCCCTAGTGGGCTGCCTTGCCATAGGCTGACCGCCGATTCGTTTTTACCGTTTACTGTCGCATACAGCACACCAGCTACTTTAGGAGCAGATCGATTGGCTGCAATTGCCGGTGCTATGCAGGAGTTTCCAGGCCGTCCACTCCTAGTTATTGATGCAGGTACTGCTATAACGTATGATGTGCTAGCACCCGCCGAACGATATCTAGGAGGGGCGATATCCCCCGGTATAGCCCTCCGATACAGTAGCTTGCATGGCTATACTGCGCACTTGCCATTACTCGATTGGCGAGGTTTCCCCCCTAAAATAGGCGATTCTACAGTTGGTTCTATGCAGGCGGGAGTGCTCGGGGGAATTTTAGCAGAGGTAGAATCTTATGCAACTGCTATCCAGCTAGAATTCAGCAACCTCGTGATTATTCTTACAGGTGGAGACGCTTTTTATTTGCATAGATTTATAAAAAGTTGCAACTTTGCAAGGCCAAACTTAGTGCTGTACGGCCTAAACTATCTCTTGAATCTGCAATGCGAATAGCCCTATATAGGTTACTCTCTTTCACAGTTTTCCTTGCGCTACCTAGCGTGCTGTTAGCCCAAGTCCTCAACACCGAGTCGCCGTATTCGGCCTTCGGATTGGGCGATTTTGTGGCGGGTTACTACTCCAGATCCGCAGGGATGGGAGGTGTTGCGCAAGGGATGCGCGATGGGCGTTCGGTGAATCCATCAAATCCAGCTTCGTTCACCACTCCTGACAGCTTTACATTTGTGCTCGATTTGGCCATGCGGGTGGATGCACGCAATTATACTTCGGCCAGCGCCTCTAAGCCCGATGCTTCAGCGAGTGTACACCATATAGCTATCCAGTTCCCCGTGACACGTTGGGGGGGAGGGGCTTTGGGGGTGCAGCCCTATACGCAAACAGGTTATGATTTTACACGCTACGAGACAGACCAGCGTCTCATTAGCGATATTGGGCGTATTCGTTACCACCACCGTGGTAGTGGAGGTATAAACGATGCGTTTATAGGGCTGGCAGGCAAGCCTCTATCTTTTTTTTCGCTCGGGGTCAATGCGCATTTCCTCTTCGGCTCTATTAACCATCAGCAGGATGGGTATATTCCAACGAATCGCTACTATGCGGATTTTACATATACAAACAGAAGTGTAGTGCGTGGAATGCGCATGTCTGCTGGAGCCCAATTCCATTTTGCGTTTGCCTCAGAGCAGGCCCGGCAGCTGAATGTTGGCTTTACCTATGATTTCTACCCCGTCTTCTCTGTCGACAATCGTTTGGAGCTCAAGCAGGTGTACCTGAATCAGGAGTTGTCGGTAGCCCGAAATTACCAGAGGGTGCATCGTTCGTTGCGTCTACCACCTCGCTATAGTGGAGGGGTCGCTTATCAGGATGCTCAATGGCTAGTAGGTGGTGATTTTGCATACCAGGATTGGACGGGCTTTAGTCTCTATGGTGCAGATGAGCATATGGGCAAGAGTTTTGATGCCAGTATAGGCGTGCAGTGGCAGCCCAACGGAACGGATTTGCGGAGCTATGCCAAGCGAATTCAGTACCGCCTCGGTGCTTACTATTCACGAACGCCCGTGGTGCTGGCCTCTGAAAAGATTAACGATATGGGGATTACGGTTGGTTTTGGACTCCCTTACCGTCGTTCTTATTCCCTTGCCAACCTGGCATTAGCTGTAGGTGTGCGTGGAACAAAAGCCAAGGCACTTGTACGAGAGACTTACATACGTCTAACCCTTGGCGTTTCACTCAACGATTTTTGGTTTGTAAAGCGACAGTATGATTAGGTAGCTCCTGGCTTGCTGGATGCTGGGGGATAACTTAACCTGCGCCGTGCAATGTGTAGCCGCTAATTGCGTTTTACTGATAAACGACCTGAATTTTCCCATTCGCATTAGTATCACTCTTTCTCCAACACTGCATACATGAAGAGTCAACGTTCGTTATTCATGCTTGTGGCACTTGTAGCAGCCACAGCTTTTTCGGTGTCGGCACAGCCGCGCAATCCTCTCCTTGAAAACCCGAAGTATGGTCCAGATGCCAAAACAAGAGAGGAATGTCTTAAGCATACATCCTACTATACTGGATTTTACAGGAATAACAATTTCAAGGATGCAGAGCAGAGCTGGGGCATAGTCTACACCATATGCCCTCGGAGTTCTGAGAATGTCTTTATCCGAGGGATAAGGATGCTTAAGCTTGTTATTGGAGAAGAGAAGAATCTCCATCAGAAGAAGATCCTTGTAGACAGCCTCATGAGGATTTATGATAAGAAGAGTCAATACTATGGGAAGGAGGGGCAAAACTTAGCGCTCAAGGGTATTGATCTCTTTACGGTTGCGCCAGAGCGTGAGGAAGAAATCGCAGATATTCTGGGTAAATCGCTCGAACTGGAAGGCGACAATACTGATCCTCAGGCGATGTTGGTCTACATGCAGGTCACCAAGAATCTCTATGCGTCGTCAAAGCGCACAGCCGATGATGTGGTGAATCTCTACGCCAGGCTTTCTGGAATCTTTGCCAAGCAGATAGCTGCGCTGCCATCTGCTGACCAGATATCAGCCATGTCACCCCAGAAGCAGGAAGAGGCAAGGGAGGAGGCACAGAAGCTGAACCAAATGTCTGAGTCTCTCGATATTCTTTTCACAACAGCTGGTGTGGCCAACTGCGATAATCTGATAACCATTTACCAGGCAAAGTTCGAGAAAGAGCCAAACAATCTGGAGTTAGCTCGTAGCATTCATTCACAGCTATCGGCTCTTCGTTGTACCGATGCCGATCTGTATCTCTCGGTGAGCAAGCTGCTGTTCCAAGCGCAACCCACCTCGTCTATCGGGGTTGATATAGCCCGTATCCTCCAGGCGAAGAACAACAATGCTGGTGCAGCAGACTATTTCAGGAGAGCGGTTGCAGCAGAGACCGATTCGCTGCGCAAGGCGAATATACTGTTGGAATTTGCCCAATTCGTAGGCACGCGTCAGGGTGAACTTCCAAAGGCCCGCACACTTGCCTATGAAGCTCTTTCTTTGAACCCCAACCTCGGGTATGCCTACCTGCTCATAGGCTCGCTCTACGCGCAGACTAAGGCTTGCGGGGCTTCTAAAATGGACAACGTTTCTGTTTACTGGGCCGCAGTAGATAAGTTCAGCCGTGCTATGGCTGTTCAACCGGATATATCCAGTGAATGCCAAAAGCAGATTAACTACTACTCGCAGTTTTTCCCATCAACAGAAGAGATCTTTTTTCAGGATCTAGAGGTCGGAAAACCCTATACCGTACCGTGCTGGATTAATGAAAAAACAACTATTCGTGCGAAGCAGTAGTTTATGTTCCTAGCATTGTGCTTGTGATCGTACTACGAATTCGCATTCCAGATTGCTGGGGATTTCCTGATGTACATTAAACCATCAAGGGCGGATGCTCCACTGCTGCACAGCGGTTGTGGGGTGTCCGCCCTTTTATTTTAGTGTGGTAATCGAGCGATGGGCGTACATCATAGTGAATAGAAGTGCGGTAGGTTTTTGATTATGAAGAGCGTTCGAGTAGAATCGGAACATATTTTTCAACAGCTCTGAAAGCTATTGAGGAGTGATTGCAAAATATGACCTCTGCAAACTCACATAAACGATGCAGCACAAAGCGTTGCTACGGTCTCCGATAAATTGAACCGCCTACCACAAAAAATTTAGTAGAGCCTTCATTTTAATACAACCAGCCTAGCGGTTTTGAGCATTAGCCGAGTCTTGATCCATGAAGTGTTATTTTTTCACTGTGCGTAGCCATTCGGTTTTTTATCATTTGATTGCAGCTCTGCTGTTAGGGCTTGCGTTTTCTGGTTGTTCTAATTCGCCCGAAGCCATTGATGATTATGTAGAGCTGACCGCCGCCCCTGTCATGGAGGCCGATTCCATGCATTGGTATAACACCGAAGAGGGGCGTCTTACTTCTCACATCTATGCACCCCGTATGCGCACCTACGATCGAGATCGTGTCCAGTACGATGAATTTCCCTGGGGGATCGATGTGCAGGTTTACAATGATTCTGGACGGGTTGTTTCTGTAATCCACGCCCTTTACGCCTTGTTTCAGCGAGATGAGAAGATATGGGAGGTGCGATACAACGTGGTAGCTGTAAATGAGAAAGGAGATACAATCCGCACAGAGCAGCTCTTTTGGGATCAGAACCAGAAGCGGATTTACACACCAGCTTCAGTTCGTGTACGCACCCCCGATGCTACACTTTTGGGCGTAGGCTTTGAGAGCGATGAACGATTTGACGAGTGGGTATTTCGCCGTCCTACAGGGGTGATCTCCATTTGGCAGAAAGAGGAATAGTTGGAGCTAGATATCTGAAAAAGCAGGAGTTGTTGCATAGGTTCATCTATTGGCAAAAGGAGTTGGAAAACAGCGTTAAGGAATCATAAACCGTTCAACTTTAGAGGTGCAGTCCAGAAGTCGCCCCTCGCGTATGCTACTCCCAAAACCGCTGCGAAACCCGATTGAACGGGACGGTACGCAGCTTTTCCGCAGTCTTCGATAAATGTAAGTGATTGATAAAAATCTTCTAGTTGCAAGAGAAAGGTGGGATTCCTCTACAGAAGGCTCGCTTTGGGTCTTTTGCAGAGGTCTCCTTTTAGGTTCTGAAGGCTACAGCGTCTCTACTTGGAAATCGTTCATTTATCCCGTTTATATGCCCATGCCTCAATACGCTAAGGTGCTTTTGGATGAGCGTTACCGTAAGGTGATCGACTACTTTCAGGAAGCCATGCCTGCCCCAGAGCCAGAGTTGCGGTACCGCGATCCGTACAGTCTCTTGGTGGCAGTTATTCTCTCAGCCCAGTGTACCGATGTGCGGGTGAATGCTATCACGCCAGCACTCCTTCACGCTTATCCTACGCCAGCTGCCTTAGCTGCGGCCACGCCTAGCCAGGTATTTCCGTACATCAGCTCCTGTTCCTACCCGAACGCCAAAGCAGACCATTTGGTAGGCATGGCCAAGGGATTAGTTGAACGGTTTAACGGGAATGTTCCGACTACCGAGGCCGAACTCATCACCCTGCCCGGGGTAGGGAGGAAAACGGCGAACGTGGTGCGTGCGGTTGCGTTTGGGCAAGCAGCCTTTGCCGTTGATACCCATGTGCATCGGGTCGCGCGCAGATTAGGATTGACCCAAGGGGCTAAGACCCCTGATGCCACCGAGCAGCAGCTTACGACCCATATCCCAAAAGAGCTCTGGAGAAAGGCGCACCATTGGTTCATTCTCCATGGGCGTTATGTGTGCCAAGCTCGTAGGCCTAAGTGCAGTGAGTGCGGGCTAGCCGATTTCTGCCCCCGTATTGGAGTAGAATCATAGCCAGGTGCAGTTTTTCCCGCGAAAAGACCTCTGCCAAAACTCGCAAAACGACGCATCGCACCGCTACGGTCTTCGATAAATTGAATCGTTTGATTCAAAACCATTTACCCGCAGGAAGAGGTCGCCAATAAAAGGTTGAACCTGTACGGGACTTTTGCAGAGGTCTCTTGAAACGTAGGAAAGCCCTGCCACTGTACACTGCTATCTATCCAGCAAAGTGGCGATGATGAGATTCCCCTTTAGAAGCAGGTGCTTAAAATCTCATTGAACGACGATTCTCCCGATTGGCTGTCTTTGTAGTGCGGGGTCGCTCAGTGGGGGAAAGCCACGTGGGGGGTGTTCACCCGATTCTGCAACGAATCCTCTCCCACGGTTTGGCTCAGAAGATTTACACCCATTGCTACCTGCGATTCCGAATCTTAGACCCCAAAGCTAATCCCCACACCCCGCGCAGTGCTAACTAGGCTTCCCTCAGGATCTACTAGGTTGGGCTGCATCACCGCCTCCACCAGCGGCACAGATATGATATTCGGATGCCTATAGGCCACCATTTCGCCGAAGCGTTCCTCGAGAACCATTTCAAAGGCCTTCACGCCGAATTGCGTAGCTAGTACCCTGTCGTAGGCTACAGGTATTCCACCCCGCTGGAGGTGCCCTAGCACCGTCTCTCGCATATCAGCCTCAAAGCCGCGTGTTTTTAGGTCATGTACCAGCTTGTGGGCCACACCACCCAGCCGTAGATTCTGGTAGCCGATCTCATCGCTTTTAGCCGAGGTAATCTCGCCGCCCCTGGGCATGGCACCCTCGGCTATCACCACTATGGCATGCCCTTTGCCGCGATTAAAGCGTTTCTCGAGCCGCTCCTGAACTTTTGCGATATCGTAGGGGATCTCTGGGATGAGGCACACCTCTGCTCCCCCAGCTATGGCCGCATGCAGGGCAATCCACCCAGCATTACGCCCCATTACCTCCAGCACTAGGACGCGGTTGTGCGAAGCGGCCGTTGTTACCAGCTTGTCTACCGCCTCGGTGGCTATTTGCACCGCCGTCTGGAAGCCGAAAGTAAAATCTGTAGATGACAGGTCGTTGTCTATCGTTTTCGGCACCCCTATGATATTCAGCCCCTTCTCAAAGAGCGCTTGGCTTATCCGTTGCGACCCGTCCCCCCCTACGCTTATCACCGCATCTATGCCGAGAAACTGTAGCTTACGGAGCATCTCGTCGCTCCTATCCACAGTAGTCCACGTACCATCGGCCTGCCGTATGGGCCACGCAAAAGGCCCTCCTTTATTGGTAGTTCCGATTATGGTGCCACCCTGCACATGGATGCCCGACACGGCGTGTTCGTCGAGCACACGGATTTCTGTAGGTTCACTCAGTATACCATCAAAACTCTGTATGCCGCCTACCACCTCCCAGTCCCGTTCCTGTGCCGCCCGTTTCACCACCGCGCGGATTACCGCATTCAGCCCCGGGCAATCGCCACCTCCAGTGGCTACCATCACTCGTTTCATAGGCGTTCGTAATTTTGGGAAGGTGCTGGTTAGAGTACTGCGACGGCTTGCAGACGGTCGCTATACCATACCAGCCCGGGGTGAGGGCGAAGGGCCGTTTTCTAAGCAGCCAGCTAGTGATTCTTGTAGGCAGGGCAAGGTACCTTGTTGCTGCCCGAGCAGCTCACTACGCACATTCCCCCTAGTGTCACTAGGCATAGTATCAGTACAGTCAAAAATATACGCTTGCGCTTCATCGCCCTGCTACATTTAGCAATTTGACCTCTTTGGATGCCCTATTATACCATCCAAATTCAGCCCCAAAGGTAGGCATTATCTTGTTACTGGCAAATACCGTATAACCACCTTTGCTGGTTTTATTGACCGAGTGGCCTTTATGTGAAATTTGAGATTTTATAGCAACCTGATAATCAGTGCATAAATCTACTATCTCGTAATCATTACCATTGAGATTCGTTGGGCAACTTGGGTAGTCAATGGGGTTTCGTTACCTTTGCAAACATATTTTTGCTTCGCTGCGCATTTTTCTGGAAGGACTTTCACGTTTGTAAGCGCCCCGGAACTTTTAATAGCTAATGAAATTGGGCGCTTTACTTAGAGCTAGCATTTACGGTATGATCTACCAGCACTGGCAATCCCTATTTTTTCGTTGCGTCCCGCATAGCTTATCCAGCGTTCTTCTAGTCCTGCTTTTCATATTGCAGGGGTGTAGCCATGAGCCGCAGGGTGGGGTAGAAGTGGTGAATCAGACAAAGAGCCCGGCCGAATTTGAATACCTCCTCCCCGAGCAGGTCGATTCTGCCAGCTGGGGTAGGCTGATAGTCAGTTCAGAAGATCATTCATTCCTGCCAGTGTACCCTCAGGTGGCTACATTGCTTACGGTCGGCGTGCCTGGGCACTGCGCACGGACCACCATTCTGATAGGCCCTGCAGATCATCCGACGATCACGCTAACCCCGCACGGCCTGCAGCTTACAGGGATGGAGGAAGAGGTTAGGTTGCAGAAGCTGCGGACTTACCTTGCAGCCGCGCAGGATTCCTTAGCCCATGCCAAGTATGTCTACGAGTTGCTTCCCAAGCTCCCCACGAGCGACTCTGTCCGCCTGCAGACCGTTCAAGATGCGGAGAAGGTCATACGCAATACCCGAGAGTACCTCTCCGATTTCATTCACCAGCGCCCCTTCAGCAAGGCTTGCCTCATTGCGTTGCTGGCTGACTATGGGGAGAAATTACCCTACCTGAGCATTGCCGAGCATGACTCGCTCTTCCGCTATACATTGGCCAATCTTGCCAGCGTTTACCCAGAGACGCCGCTCCTACGCCGCATGCGGGTAACCATAGAGAGGAAGGATTCCGCAAACGCCCTATCCGCAGATAGCACCCTTACTCCCCAGCGAGGATTGCCAGTGCTAGATACCCTTCGCACGCTCCTTGCCCGCCTTATTCCCCCGCAGCCAGTGCCGAGCTTAACGCCCCCATTTCTAGCGGTGGTAGCGCAGAAAATGGACGACACGGCCTCCTACGCTAGCCACTACCTCAGGGAGTTGGAATCGCTCAAACCGCAAGGCATTCAAATCCTTACCATCAGTCCAGCCCGCGATTCGGAATGCGTTACGCTTTCTGAGATCAATGCAGACTCTACGGTATCCCTCTGTACGCGGAATAATCTTCCAGGGCATCCGTTTTCCCAGGCACTCCAGATTCGTATCACCCCGGTGGTTGTGATGATTGATGCCAAGGGCTACATCCACGCCATTAACCCATCTGTGGAGCAGGCCGTTAGCTATTTGAATCCCATTAATCCCAAAATGGCCGGTCGCCCTGTGCCGCGGACTGCTAGGCCTAGCAATCCGGCAGGATACGCAGCCGCCTCCGTAATCCGTTAGACCGTCCCCTTTCCGTTCATTTTAGGGTAAACCAACAGCAAGCGCATGCAGCCTACGAAGTCCCTCTTTTTCGCCTCAGACTTCCACCTGGGGCTTCGTACCCCAATCCCCCCCGTAGAGCGAGAACGACGTGTGGTGGGCTGGTTACAAACCATCGCGCCTAGGGCAGAAGCCCTTTACCTGCTGGGCGATATATTTGATTTTTGGTACGAGTATAAGCGAGTGGTTCCCAAGGGATTTACCCGATTCCTTGGGCAACTCAGCGCCTTTGCCGATGCGGGGATTCCCGTGCATATCCTTACGGGCAACCATGACATTTGGCTGTTTGACTACCTAGCCCAAGAGTGCGGAGTAGTGGTGCATACCCAGAATTTTACCCTCTCGGCGGAGGCTGTCACATTCTACCTCAGCCACGGTGATAGCCTGGCAGACACTAGCCTTGGGTTTCGGCTGATGTCATCGTGCTTCCATTCCTCTATACTACAGAGAATTTTTTCTACACTGGTGCATCCAGATTTGGCCATGTGGCTGGGCCATACGTGGTCTGCCCACAGCAGGGAGAGCAAACCTCTATCCCGAGCATGGCGAGGTGAGGAAGAGCCAGTGGTCAGCACGGCAAATAGGCTCTGCGCGCAGCAGCATATAGATTTTGTCCTCATTGGACACCTCCATCTTGCCCTCATCCATCCCCTTGTCGGGGGGAGCCATCTGGCCATCCTGGGTGATTGGATTCAGGCCTGCACCTATGCAGAATGGAATGGGGCCAACCTGTCGCTGTATCGATACAGAAATCCTGGCGAAGAGCCTGAACTATTGGCGCAAGCAGCCCCAAGCGTGCCGCCCCTTCACGAATAGCCACTTGTACACACGGATACGTAAACTCCGTAAAAAGACCTCGGCAAGACCCTCATAGACGATGCGGCACGCATAGTAGCGACGCGCGGCACGCCACGTCGCTACAAACGCCGGGAAGCCCGCTAGGGCGAGCAATGAATCGCGACGCGGTGCGCCACGTTGCGACAAAAAATATCCACGCCGCTTGTGGTGATGTCGGGCGGGGGAATCTTCGCGAAAACCGCGAAGACCCCGCCCCTACAGTCGGGCATATGCGGGGATGCAACCGGGATGTCTTTTCCAGGGGTAACATATCGGACTACCGCCTTTTCCCATCGCCTCTCCGCATACCATCCCAGACCTCTGCCCCCCCCCATAAACGCCGCGGCCCGGGAAGGGAGGGCACCCGCTACGCTCGGCACCTCCCCTACCATGATCCCTATGCGATTCGAAGCAGCCCGAGGGTACGTGAAATTCCTAATTAAAAAGGGTTTACCCACAAGAGAGATCCCCATAAAAGGTTGAACCCCTCTGGGCCTTTTGCCGCGGTCTCCCTTGTAGTACAGCGGTTTAAAACCGATTCTCCCATTTCTCGAAGGACGTAGCGACGCGGCGTGCCGCGTCGTGATCTGCCTTCATGCCGTTTCCCGTTGATAATCACACGCTACCTGCTACGGCCGAATGGCGGGTTAGCGATACGCGCACATTGCATCCCCCCCCCCGCATACCATCCAAGACTTCCGCCAAGCCCCCATAAACGCCGCGGCCCGGGAAGGGAAGGCACTCGCTGCGCTCGGCACCTCCCCTACCAAGATCCCTACGAGATTCGCAGCAGCCCGAAGGTACTTGAATTTCCTGATTAAAAAGGGCTTGCCCACAAG
>LIIK01000008.1 GCA_001421095.1 Candidatus [Bacteroides] periocalifornicus
TAGCGAAGCACCACCTTGTTAGGGCGAGCACTCGCTCCGCTCGGCATCGCCCCTACCAAGATCGCAATAGCAAATCTCGAAAATTGGTAGAAATGGGATTCCCTGCTGCAAACCTCACATAAACGCCGCGTCGTTACAAATGCTACGCACCACCTTGTTAGGGTAGGCGGGCAACTTTCGGGCCGCCCCTACACACCGCACCTACGTGATGGGCTGTACGCTACGGTCTTCAAATGGGTATAAGCGGTAGATTGAAACGTTTTGAAGAGTGGGGAGTCTTATCGTCCAAAACATTCGCACCCCCTGGCAGCGTTGCCAGGGGGTGCGATAGGAGTTCTTAGGGCGAGGGCGCATCCGATTCTGGGATGCCCTCTGTTCTTGTGTAGAGCGGGCTACTCCAGCTTGACGATGCCCTTTTTGAAGCAGTAGCGCGCCAGCTCTACCTGGTTGCGAAGCCCGAGTTTTTGGTAGAGGTTATTCTTATGGGCCTCTACGGTGCGATCTGATATACCCAGCTCGGCGCTGATGATTTTGGTGGGCTTCCCCTCGCACAGGCGTTCTACCACCTCTAGCTCGCGGGGGGTAAGGGTGGTGGTGGGGGTATCTTTTGGGGCATGCTCATGGTCGAACATGAGCCGGCTCAGGATGGTGGCTATGTCGGTACCGTAGAATTCATTGCCGCACATCACCTCTCGTATGGCGCGGATGATATCGGTGGCTACTACCTGCTTGGAGATAAAGCCCGCCACACCAATGCTCACCAGGTCATATATTGCCGCCTCGGTGGTCTCGGCCGAGAGTACGAGAACCTTTATGTTAGGGTATTCAACCTTGAGGCGGCGCGCAATCTCTTCGCCACGGAGATCTGGGAGCACGATATCGAGCAGGATGAGGTCGGGCTTTTGGGTCTTTAAAAGCTCAAAGAGCTCGGCGGCATTGGAGGCTTCACCCATTATGCGGAAGTTTTCGCCCGATTTTTCGATGGTGTTTTTTACACCCATACGGAAGAGGGGATGATCCTCTACGATAATGATGTTTACCATTGAATTCTAGTTTATAGAATGATAGATTTTGGGCGAGCAGGTGGGCGTTGTTCCCAGTGCTTTCAGGGTAGGGGTATAGCATCAAGCCATGTCAATTAGGCGAGAAGGGTGCGCGGTGGTTTCGCGACTTCTGTGAAAGGTGCCGTGTGCTGCGCTCCAAGAAATTAGAATGTTCTGATTGCTTAACGCTGTTTTCCAGCTCGTATTGCGTGCGTTGCTCTTCCCCTAGGGCCAGAGCTGGATGCAATGGTAGTACTCCACGTAGCGCATCGGGGGGCACTCAAACGCCTGTTGGATCTCCCTGTTCTGCAACACAATCCACTACGTTTTTTCCCATCGGCTGGGTAGCGGGTTTAGCCCGAGCATGTGCGCCATGCGGAGGGAGAGCTTTTGCTGGCTTTTCAGGGGAGGAGGGGTGCGCAGCGTGAAGAGGAGGGTGAAGGTGGTGCCCAGGCCGGGGCGAGAGGAGGCTTTAATCTGTATACCAGTCCTATTGGCCAGGTGGAAGGCCGTTAGAAGCCCAAGTCCGCTCCCCTCCTCGCCATTGGTACCGGTTCGGTGGATGTTCTGCCCGTATCGCCCGAGGTTGGCTAGCATCTGGGGGGGGATGCCGATGCCAGAGTCTCGAATCCAGAGCTGGGGGCCACGGCGGGTATTCTGCAGACCAACTTGGATGGAGGTGTTAGGATGGGAGAATTTTATGGCGTTGCTAATGAGGTTGGTGATGATGGTGCGGGTCATCTTCTCGTCGGCGTAGACCTGTGAGTTGCGGTCGTCGATTTTGGGGACGATGGTGATACCCTTCGCGTGGAGGGCTGCCGAGTCGGCCATTATGCACTCCTGTAGCAGCTCGGCTAGGCAGAAGTTTTCTGGTTGGTAGACCTCGGCATTGAGCTGCCCGCTGGCCCAGTTGAACAGGCTGTGGATTTGCTGATTGTGAAGGTTGGCGGTCTTGTAGATCTCTTGGCAGAACTGGAGCATCTCTTGGGGCGTGAAGTTGTGGAAGTACTCTACGAGCTGGCGGGTGCCATCGCGGAGCGAGAGGCTGTTGTTCTTCGTGTTATGGGCTATGGAGGTGAAGGTGTTGATACGATCACGATTCTCGTCGATGAGGAGCTGCACCTTGCGCTTTTTCCGGTAGAAGAGGTGGAGGATGAAAGCGATGAGAAGGGCTGCCAGTGCCACTGTGAGGGCTAGGAGGGTATTCTCCATGCTGGTGCGG
Organism: Candidatus [Bacteroides] periocalifornicus; assembly: GCA_001421095.1. Taxonomy (GTDB): domain Bacteria; phylum Bacteroidota; class Bacteroidia; order Bacteroidales; family CAJPTX01; genus Bacteroides_D; species Bacteroides_D periocalifornicus. The sequence goes on from LIIK01000008.1 coordinate 2,266, forward strand.
GCTAGCTGCTCGTTCTGCAATTCTATCTGCTTCTGCTTGAGCTCTGTGCTGTAGCGGATGTAGAGATTATTGAGCTGCTGCACGAGGTCGGCATTGTATGTGGAGTCTCTGAGGGTAGAGTAGCGGGAAAGGTAGAGCAGTGCGAGCTCGCGGTCGAGGTGCAGGTTGCTCTTGTAGAGCCTGTAGAGTATGGAGATCTTGGAGTCGAGGAGCTGGAGTGAGTCGGCGGCCTGGTAGGCTTGGGCGTAGTATCCGCAGGCCTCGGTATATAGGCCTTGCTGATGCCTGAGGTCGCCCATCTGGCGCAGGGCGATGCAGATGGTGGGGGAGTTCGGGCAATCTTTTGCCAGAATCAGGGCCGAGAGGTAGCTCGCCTCGGCTTTATTGAGCTTTCCCAGCGCGCTGTACACATCGCCCTGCACCACGCACTGCTCTAGGAACAGCGGGGAGGCTTGTGGGGCGGTGTTGGCGTTTATAGCCTGCGATATGGCATTTTTGGCATCTAGGGGTCGGTTGGCCGTGAGGTAGGCTTTGGCCAGTCGGGTTAGGCGGGCAGATAGCCTCCGTTTACGCTCTGGGGCTGGGAGCTGACGGGTGATGTTCACCGCCTCGGTGTAGTACTCTATGGCTGCCAGGGGCGTGCCTTTGGCGAGATATATCGAGCCAAGGTTGCAGAAGGCAGTAGCAATGAGGGTTGAGTCGGCGAGCTCGTTGGCTAGTCGCTGCGCTTTTTGCGCAATGGGAATGGCCTCGGAGTAGATGCCGAGCTGGGCGAGATTGGCGGCTTGGAGCGAGAGCGCGCTGAATTCCGTGTAGGGGGTAGAGTGCGCCTCCAGCGCGGGAATGGCCAGGTCGCAGCCTTGCGACGATTCGAGGTAGAGGTTTCGGTGGTAGAGCTTATAGGCTAGGTACAGGCGTAGGTGGGCTAATGCGCAGCTGGGGTGGGCGCCTAGGTAGCTGAACAGGCTTGCGCTGCAGGGCGCCATGGGGGAGAGGCTCACGGAATCGAGCGCCAAGTAGAGCGACGGGGTTTGCAGGAACAGGGAGAGTAGATGCTGCGAGGTTCCCCCGATGCCCTCTAGCGAATCGGGGATCGGGTGGGTTCGACACCAGCGGCAGTTGGCATCTACGGTGGTGGTAGGGGCTACGAATCCTGGTTCAGGCTGGACGTTTTGCTGCAGGATGTGGAGGAATGCGGAAGCTTCGCGCGAGAGCGCATGCTCCCAGGTCGATAGCGTGTCGGGCTCTTCCTGTTCACTGTAGAAGTAGAATGAATGCGGCCATCGCCCCTGCGCGGTAGCATGCCCAGAGGTGGCCACCACACCGCTTAGCCCGAGCAGCAGGGCTGCACAGCTCCGTATCGCCACGGGCCTTACAATGTGTAGCCATTGGCGGCGCCATTGTTCTACAAATAGGGTAAGAAAGACTGGCATGGTACGGCACGCAAAGAGCTTGGTTGATTGGTAATGGCTCTGGGCAATTCTACAGGGCTTGCCTCTGAGCACCAGTAACGTGGGATTGTTTTAGAATGGACTTGGGCTAGGCTGATGTAATACTTGGATGTCGATGGCTAGGATGGTGCAAGCGTGAACCCCTGCGGCATAGGGGCTTACTACGTGCGCGGTTGTTGAATTGCGTTCTGCGAGTTAATAAACAATGAAAAACGGGACGACTGCGCTCTATTTTGCGGGGTTTTTCGTGCGACAAAGTAACTAAAAAAAAGAATTCGCGCCAAACGTGAAAGGGGCAACTCTTACTTTTTGAATATATTATTTACCATGTGGAGAGGGGGTGCAGGAATCGGGGTAAATCTGGGGCGGGGGTTCGTATTCTTTTTTGTCGAAAAAAAGTTTTACATTTGCCGCCTAGTTGGTCAGTGTAAAATGGCTAACGGCATCGCGAGGAGCAGCAGATTTTTGTATGGCGAGGGAGGGTTACCATTTTAATCGGGAGTCGCTGAGCTTTACGCAGGTTGGGCAGAGCTGGGGACGGCGAATCTTCGGGTGGGTAAAGTACATGCTGGCGGGCTTTGGACTGGCCGTGATATGCTACTTGGTCTACTCGCTATCGTTCTACACGCCTCGGGAGCGGCAAATGCAGGACAACAACCGTCTACTGGCCGATTACGTCAAGACCCTACAGGCTCGGTACGATAACGTAAGCGCCGTGCTCAAGGATCTGGAGCAGCGTGACAATACGATATACCGCGTGATATTTGAGGCCGAGCCGGCTTTAGACGATGAGCAGGCCGCCGCGCAGATGATAGGGCAGATGTACGATCAGGCCAAACGGGAGGGCTGCGAGGCTATGCAGGAGACCACAAAGGATGTGCTCATAGGGCTAGCCGATAGGGCGCGCGAGGCCTCCGCTTCTTTTAACGATATAGTGGAGCTGGCGCAGGCCGATACGCTCTTCGCACGGGAGGTGCCTAGTATCCAACCGCTCGATAATTCAACCCTTACCCGTGTGGCGGCACCCTTTGGCGTGCGGATGCACCCCTTCTACAAGATGCTGCGCCTGCATACGGGCTTGGATTACGCCGCGCCGGTGGGTTATCCTGTGCGGGCCACGGCGAATGGGGTGGTGAAGGATGTAGTTCGCTCCCAGCGTGGGTATGGAAATACGGTGATCGTAACGCATGCCAGAGGTTACAGCACGCTATACGCGCATTTGGATGAGATAAAGGTGAAGAAGGGGGCCAAGGTGCGCCAAGGTGAACCCCTGGGGACGGTGGGCTCTACGGGCATGTGCATGGCGCCAGCGCTCCACTACGAGGTGCACTTTGAGGGGCGTCCTGTAGATCCGGTGAACTATTTTTTCCTGGAGTTGGATCCGCTACAGCTAGCTCGCCTTGCCAAGCTGGCTGGCCAAACGGGGCAGTCTATGGACTGAGCCTGAGGTCTAATTTTGCGTAACTTAGGTAGGAAGGGAAATGCGTCGTAATCGGCAAGCGATATTCTGCGTTGTTTCAGTTTTCACCTCGCTGTTGCTGGCGGGTAGGGCTTTGGGGCATGATGTGTCTGCACAAACCCTTGGGAGGGGCGAGGATACGCTGGTGCGGAGAGATACCCTGGTAATGCCGCCAGCCGACACCGTGAAGGGGGCTGTTCGCCCGTTGCAGGCAGGTGTGGATTCAGTGCGTATACAGCTCGATTCGGGGAGAATTCTGACAGATTCTGCTCATCTACAGCTCGATACGCTGCAGGGAGGACGGGATACCGCAAGATACCCTACCGATTCGATACGGCAGGTGCTCGACTCCGTGGCGGTGCCCGTAGATACTACCATCACCATAATGGCGGTGGGCGATGTGATGCTGGGGAGCGACTTTCCCAGTAAGAATCAGCTACCACCACGTGATGATGCCGATGCGTTGCTACGAGAGGTTCAAGGGCTCTTCAAGCGCGGCGATGTGGTTTTTGGCAATCTGGAGGGTGCGTTCCTGGCGGGTGGGCATCCAGCCAAGAGCTGCAAGGACCCCAGTCGCTGCTATCTATTCCGCATGCCGCCTCGCTATGCAGCAGCGCTACAGCGGGCAGGCTTTACCGCGATTAGCAATGCGAACAACCATGTGGGGGATTTTGGCGAACCCGCACGGCGGTGCACGGGGCGCCTGCTCGATTCGCTGGGCATTGCACGGGCAGGATTGCTATCGCACCCTGTGGACACTATCTGGGTGAAAGGGGTTAAGATTGGCCTGTGCGCTTTTGCCCCGAATTCAGGGTGCTGCCAGCTGAATGACTACGCGGGGCTAAGGAGGATAGTGGCCGGGCTAAAGGCCAAGTGCCAGCTGGTGATAGCCTCGTGCCACATGGGGGGTGAAGGCTCTGCGCAAACCCACATCACCAAGCAGCGGGAGATATTCCTTGGCGAGAACAGGGGAAACCCCTATGAGATAGCCAGGGTGCTGATAGATGCTGGGGCCGATGTGGTGATAGGGCATGGGCCGCACGTTACCCGGGCGGTAGACATCTATAAGGGTCGCCTAATAGCCTACAGTCTTGGGAATTTCTGCACATACGGGGGCTTCAACCTTCGTGGCGTGTGCGGCATATCGCCAGTGCTGGAGGTTCGGGTAGGGCCTAGTGGTCAGTTCCTAGGGGGTAGGGTGCATGCTACGCGGCAAGAGGGGCGAGGAGGTGTACGGCTAGATGCTGCAGGCACGGTGATAGCGGAGATCCGTCGGCTAATGGCTCATGATATACCTGAAACTCAACTGGTGGTGCATGAGGATGGAGAAATGGGGCTAAAGAGTAGGGTGAAGGCAGAGAATGCGGTACGTGACTCCGTGCGGCAGCCCCAGGGTGTGCAATGAATGGCGAGGGTGGCGCTTTTTATGCCGACCTCCTGCCAGCGGAGGGGAAGTTTTTAGCTTGTGGTAATTCAATCAAAAAGGGGGCGTTTCTTCTGATAGCGAAGAGGCTCGGTTTCCAAAAGGTCAGGAGGCTGGATTATGGAGAGCGACAACCAAGACAGTAAGCATAGGCTGTACTACTCTATAAAAGAGGTGGCAAAGTTGCTCAATGAGGAGCCCACAACCCTACGCTACTGGGAGCGGAATTTCCCTCAATTGCAGCCGCGTAGGTCTGGGAACGGGCGCCGCCAGTACACGCTGGAGAACGTGGAGGTGCTACGCAAAATCCGCCACATGCTCCGCGAGGAGGGGTTCTCTATAAGCAGGGCGCGTGGTAGGCTGGAGCAGCTCGGCAGCGAGGAGATGCGTAGGATAGAGATACTGGCGAGCCTCAACCGTATGCGAGTGCTCCTCCATGAGCTCCGAAAGCTGGTGTGAGGGGGGAAGTGTAGTAACGGGTAATTTTTCTGAAAAAAAAACGGTTCTCTGGGGGTGAGCATTAACTATAGAAACAGCCTACTAAGCTCTCGGTAGTAGCCAATCAGGCTTTAATGCTCTTCGGCCTGATCGATAATCCAGTATTTATGGAAGGTGCGGTTAGCTTTGCAGACATAGAGAGTGTGGTGGGTGAATGGGCACCCTGGGCTCTCCAAGAAAGCTATGATAATAGCGGGCTTCTGCTTGGCGAACGGGATACGAAGGTCACGGGCATCCTGGTTAGTTTCGATATACGGGAGGCCGTGGTGGAGGAGGCGGTAGAACGGGGATGCAATCTGGTAGTGAGTCACCATCCGTTGGTATTCAAAGGATTGAAGAACCTACGGGGTGATGATCCCGTATCGCGAACGGTGATGCTAGCATTGCGTAATAGGGTTGGCGTGCTTGCAGCCCATACGAATGCCGATAGCACAAACGGAGGGGTAAGCTACCTGCTAGGCGCAAGGTTGGGGCTGAAATCGATGCGCGCGCTGGTGCCGAAAGATGGGCAGATTCTAAAACTCGCAGCCTATGTTCCGCCCGAGGCGGTAGAGGGGGTACTAGCAGCCCTCCATGCGGCAGGCGCTGGGTGCATAGGAGCGTATAGCCACTGTTCGTTCAGCACGCAGGGGGAGGGGAGGTTTTACGCACCGCCAGAGAGCGCGCCCTATGCAGGAGCTAAGGGACAGCTCAATAGGGTAGGGGAGGTGCGGATAGAAACGGTATGCCCATCGTATCGACTCGCCTCCGTGCTGGAGGCTCTGGTGGAGGCGCACCCCTATGAAGAGCCTGCCTATGATGTCTATCAATTGATTAACAGAGACTCTAGGGTAGGGCTGGGATGTATAGGTATGCTAGACGAAGCGTTGGATGAGAAGGGCTTTTTGGCGCGAGTGGCCGAGTCGCTCGGTACGCCTTGGCTGCGCTATAGCAACCCCACGGGGCACCTGGTGCGCCGGGTGGCGGTATGCGGGGGGAGTGGGGCCGATATGATAGGCCAAGCTATGGCGCAGGGGGCTGACGCTTACGTTACAGCCGATGTGAAATACCATGATTTCCAGCAACCTGTAGGCCGAATGCTGCTGGTGGATGCTGGGCATAGGGAGAGTGAACTTATGGTGGTGGAGGCCTTGAGGAAGCTTATCCAAGAAAGATTTACTACATTTGCGGTTTGGGAGAGCAGCCAAGATGCCTCCCCAGTGCACTACTATAGACGTTAATACAGAGCTACAAATGGCAGAGGAGATACGAGAAGAGCAGCCGACGGTGGCCACGCGCGAGGAGCGCACGATGGATGAGAACCTACAGGTACTCTATAACCTTCAGCGCGTAGATTCCAAGATCGACCATTTCCGTCGCCTACGGGGCGAACTTCCCGAAGAGGTGCGCGACCTAGAGGATGAGATAGAGGGGCTACGGACTCGTGTGGCCAACCTAGAAGGCGAACTGCAAGGTGGGCTGGAGCAGATATCATCCAAGCGTATAGAGATCAGGGCGATAGAGAACCAGATATCTAAGTACGCCGAGCAGCAGAAGAATGTGCGCAATAACCGGGAGTACGATTCGCTTACCAACGAGCTAGAGTACCAGCGCCTTGAGGTGGATCTGCGCAATAAGCAGATACGAGACATTAAAACCCGCAATGAGGGGGTAAGTCGGCAGCTGGAGGTGGCTAAGCGCCATATAGCCGAGAGGGAGCTAGACCTAGGTGTGAAGCGCTCTGAGCTGCAGGGTATAATAGACGAAACGGAGAAGGAGGAGGCAGAATTGCGGGCAGAATCTGAAACCCTACAGTCCAAACTGCCCGAGCGCGTGCTGCAGGGATACCTACGGATACGGAATAGCGTGCGCAATGGGCTGGCGGTAGTCTCCGTAAAACGGAATGCCTGCGGCGGGTGTTTTAATAGGATACCTCCCCAGCGTCTGCTAGATATTCGTATGCAGAAGCGGATAATTGTATGCGAGTACTGCGGGAGAATCCTAGTGTGGGATGAGCATGCGGAGGATGAGGAGTAGCACGGGGGTGTGATGGCTCGTCTAGTGTAGATTTATTGGTAGCGCGGGGTAGGGCAGTCTGTCAGATTTGCTCTACCCCGTTTTTACTTTTATAGACATTGTTGGTTATCAGCCCTGTGAAGTGGCATTAAATGGGCAGAGGCTTATTGCGTGTAGAGTAGGGACTCAAAGAGCAGGAAGGGTATGCGAATACTAGGCTGGTTTGGGCGGCTCCGGGTGAGGGTGGCCTTGATCTTTGGGGTATCTGCAGTGTTGCTGTACCTTTTGATACCCAGGAACGCAAGGTTCTACTATGATTACCAGAAGGGTAAGGTGTGGACCTACAGCACCCTGATAGCACCTTACGATTACCCCCTCTATAAACCCGCAGAGGAGTATGCCAAGGAGCTAGATGCGGTGCGTAAGCGCGCTGTGCCGATTTTTCAGCTAGACACCTCGGTGGCGGCAAATACAGAAACGGCGCTGGTGCGGGTTCTCGATGCGCATTTGCTGGCGCGGTATGATTCCCTTTTGCTGCAAGGGCGAGGAGGACATGCTATAGGGCCTAGAAGCCTGCCAGAGGCTGAATTGCAGCGTCTCCATGAGTTGCTGTCATACATCTATGGGGTAGGGGTGGTGGAGAATCCGCAAGTGCTGCAAGTGGCCAATGGGGTCTCCTTCTCGGTGCTGCGCGATGGTATAGCCTACCCTACTGCATTGGATGAGGTTTTTACCCCAGTGGTAGCTGCGGGTCGTATAGTAGCAGAGCTTCGCAACAGGCTGGGCAATGAGGTGGGCGGTGCTCTGGGTGGGGTATCCGCAGTGGCCAAGCGGATTCAGCCCAACCTACGCTACGATGCCGAGCTCTCTGGGCAGATAATCCAAGAACGGATGGCTGCCGTATCGCGGGTTCAGGGCTTGGTGCGCAAAGGGGAACATGTGGCCGAGAAGGGAGAGGTGGTAAATGAGGAGACCTTTATCAGGCTCGAGTCTCTACGCGAGGAGATGGTCAACCAGAGGGCAGAGGGGGGCTGGAGCGTAGTCCAGGAGGTTTGCCATGCTGTACTCTCGGTGCTGGTCATGGGGCTCTTCCTGTTGTTCATGGTGCGGGTTTACCCGAGGGTGCTTCGGCATACCCGAAAGCTGCTATTCATCATGCTGTTGGCCGGCTTGATGACCACGGTCGCCTTTCTCGTGATACGCTTTTCGCCACAGTTTCTCTACGTGGTTCCGGTGGCCATCGTACCATTGCTGGTACTCACATTCTTTGATGCCCGGCTAGCTTTCATGACCTACCTGATGGTGGTAAGCTGCATCAGTTTCCATGCGCCTAACAGCTTTGCGTTCGTGGTGATGAGCTTTGCGGTTGGCCTGGTGGCAGTGTATGCCCAACGCCATATATACCGCCGGGGGCAGCTCTTTAGCCTAGTGATTTGCATGCTACTCTGCAGCGAGCTGACCTATGTGGTGATGAAGGTGATTCAGGAAGGGGAATTGAACCGGATCGACTGGATGGATGCCGCGCTCCTGGGTGGCAATGCGCTTTTGGTGCTGGCTACCTACCAGCTGATTTACCCAATCGAACGGATTTTTGGCTTTGTGTCGCACACCACGCTCATGGAGCTTTGCGATACGAACCAACCCCTGCTGCGCGAGCTTGGCGAAAAAGCGCCTGGTACGCTGCAGCATAGCCTACAAGTGGCCAACCTTGCCGAGGCGGCTGCATTGAAAATCGGTGCCGATGCCCTGCTGGTGCGTACCGGTGCTCTGTACCACGATATTGGGAAGATGGAGCATCCTGAATTCTTCACCGAGAACCAGCACCCAGGGATGAATCCGCATGCCCAGCTCAGCGAGATAGAGAGCTCTCGGGTGATAGTGGCCCATGTGGCCAATGGCATACAGCTAGCCCATAAGCATCGGCTGCCTCAGCAGGTGGTAGATTTTATACGAACGCACCACGGCACTACCAAAACCGAGTATTTCTACAGAACCTACCGGATGAAGCACCCCGATGAGCCAGACTGCCCTGAGCTGTTTCAGTACCCGGGCCCTCGCCCCTTTAGCCGAGAAATGGCGCTGCTCATGATGGCAGATTCCATAGAGGCTGCCTCGCGTAGCCTGAAGGTTATAACCGAGGAGAGCCTCCAGGAGCTTGTGGATAAGATTATAGCCAACCAGCAGCGTGAGGAACAGTACGCAGATACGAACCTCACCTTCAGGGATGTGAAGATAGTAAAGGAACTCTTTGTAAGCAAGCTGCAGAATATTTACCACACGAGGATCGAGTACCCCGCAGAAGTGGACAGCGAGCAGGAAAAGAAATCGTCAGAATCATAGAATTCACATTGTTAAAATGAGTTTTTAACTGCTTCAAAAGGCCAAAATAGAACGATGGATGCAGAGACGATGATAGTAACGGAGCAGACCTATATTAACTTGCTGCGTAGCGAGGTGGTGCCGGCTCTTGGGTGTACAGAACCCATAGCTGTGGCGCTGGCAGTAGCCCGGGCGCGTGAGGCTCTCCCTGGCCAATGTGTACGTGTATCGGTGGCCACAAGCGCCAATATCTATAAAAACGGTATGGGGGTCGGAATCCCAGGCACTGGCCAAACCGGGCTAACCATTGCTGCCGCTCTAGGCGCTATAGAGGGACGGTCTGCCGACAGCCTAGAGTTGCTAAAGCACGTGAATGCCGAGGTAGTGGCTAGGGCTCGCCAGCTGGTGGCCGAGGGGGCGGTAGACATCCACATTCAGGAGGGGTCGCCTAAGCTGTATGTGCGTGCCACACTGCATGATAAGGAGGGCAATGTGGCTACCTGTACTATACAGGATAAGCACTCGTCCATAGCAGAGGTTACGCTGAATGGCAAATCGCTGCTTGCGGGTGGCGACGGAACGGTGGATGATAGCGAATGCCATGCAGCACCTAGCGATGGGAGCGCGGCTAGGGCTATCACGGTGGCCGGAATTTTCGATTTTGCCGATAGAGTCCCGATAGAAAAGATTGCATTTATACTTGAGAGCGAGAAGCTTAATAGAAAGATTGCGCAGGAGGGGCTCTCTGGCAACTACGGCCTTGAGGTGGGACGGAAAATAAAAGAGAGAATGGAGGCTGGCACGCTCGGGAAGGGGCTGATGACCGAGGCGATGGCAATGACCGCGGCAGCTAGCGATGCCCGTATGGCGGGTTCTACCACCCCGGTAATGAGCAATTCGGGGAGTGGGAACCAAGGGATTACCGCAACGCTCCCCGTGGTGGCTGCGGCAGACTATTTACACTCTAGCACCGAGAAGCTAACCAGGGCACTGGCCCTCTCGCACCTAGTGGCCATACACATCAAAGGGTATCTCGGTAGACTGTCGGCGCTCTGCGGCTGCGTGGTGGCCTCTTCTGGCGCTGGCTGCGGAATAGCCTACCTAATGGGCGGGGGTGAAAAGGAGGTGGAAGCTACGATTAAGAATATGCTTGGGAGCGTAACCGGGATGCTTTGCGATGGTGCCAAGGTCGGCTGTGCGCTTAAGGTCAGTTCTGGGGTAAGCACGGCGGTAACCTCAGCGCTCCTCGCAATGGAGGGTTCCTGTATATCGGCCAATGACGGGATCATTGAGACTGATATAGAGCGTTGTATCCGTAATCTCGGCAACATCGGGGCAGAGGGCATGCGTGAGACCGACGAGATGGTTCTGGAAATCATGACGCACAAGGCAGAGTAGGGTGATCGGCAAGCAACTGGTTAGCAATAGCGTAGCGAGATACGGAGAGCGGATGGAATTATCCACCCGCTCTCTCCGTAGATTTTGCCTGTCCTTGGGATGGATTTCTACCACTGTTTGCGGGCATTTTGTCAATAAAAACGGCATATCTACGCTGTTGCATAATATTGACTAAGGAGCTTATTTGAGGAGCGAATTTGAGTTTTTCAACAGGTTAAACCCTTTTCTAGGAAAGGGAACGATTGCAATAGGGCTTGAGGATCTGGGCTTCTGGTTTCGTGGTTTTCTAGAGAAATGCGGCTACCTTTGCGGTGCAAGAAGTGCGGATTCTACTAGAGGCAGACTATGAATAGCCTAGGACATAGCCTGAGGGTATCGCTGCAAGGGGAGTCACATGGGCCAGCGCTAGTGGTGGTGGTGGATGGGCTTCCAGCAGGACTGCCAGTGCGCGAGGAGGTTTTCTCGGCAGATTTGGCGAGGAGACGCCCCCAAGGAGACTGTGCCACGGCTAGGCAAGAGCCAGATGTACTCCACCTGCTGACTGGCATACACCAAGGGTACACTACGGGGGCTCCGGTGACGGTGAGCATAGAGAATAGGGAGGCAAATAGTGCTGATTACCAAGATATAGAGAATTTTCCACGTCCAGGTCATGCCGATTTTGTGGCACAACAAAAATATGGGGAGTATTGCGACCTACGTGGTGGTGGAGTTTTTTCTGGTCGGACTACGGTAGGCATAGTCGTGGCCGGGACGCTGGCAGGTATGATGCTTAGGGGTGTGCGGGTGGAGGCGAAAGTAGAGAGTGTAGGCGGACGCACTGATTGGGCTGCGTACCTGCACGAGGTGACGGCTGAAGGCGATTCTCTAGGGGGCATTGTAACGTGCGAGGCCTCTGGAGTCCCGGCTGGGTGGGGCGATCCCTATTTTGATTCTGTGGAGTCGCTCCTTGCGCATGGACTTTTCGCCATACCAGGAGTTAAAGGGGTGGAGTTTGGTGACGGGTTCGCTGCCGCTAGCCTGCGTGGCTCTGAGTATAACGATGCTATTATAGATGCTGGTGGGCAAACGGCTACCAATCATTGCGGTGGGGTGAATGGGGGGATATCTAACGGTAACCAGTTACGATTCAGAGTGGTTGCACGTCCGCCAGCTAGCATACGGCGAGAGCAGCAGAGCTATAGTAGGCGCACGGGACAGGTAGAGCCCATTCGGGTACAGGGGCGGCACGATTCGTGCTTCGTTACACGGCTCCCAGTGGTGGTGGAGGCTATGACAAAGCTGGTGCTAGGGGATTTGGCCTTGAGGCGAATGGCGGAGTTGGGGGGGAGGAAGCTTTTTAACGAGGGTTAGTTTTTCTGCTCATCGGTTTTTACGCATAAATATGGGCGTGTGCTGCTGTGATTGATAAATAGGATGCGGAATTGCCGATAGAAGGTAGATAATAAGTTAATAATTCGTCTTATTTACTTCGTGAAGACGGGTAGTTAGTAGGAAAGATATCCCCGTTCACCCGAATCGGAAGGAGGGGGTGAACGGAATAGTAGATTGGAATAATATTGCTAACTTTGCGCTGCGAACGGATGCCATCAGTTTACGCAAGTGAGACGGGTGCTTTGGCTGGGAAATCCAACGGAAAGCGAGGACTGATGCGGGCCTGCGGCATGGAGGATAGGAGATGCGGAAGAGTATACTGAGGGGATGTTTAGGTCGTTTTGGCGCGCTGCGTGTCGCACGGTGGCGTGCGGGGCAAGTGCTGGCTTTGGTAGCGGTGCTTACGGTGATGCTGGCAATGACTGCCCATGCGCAGCCAACGGCATTCCCCACGTTACCAGATGGTACGACCACCTGTGCAGGGGCGCGCTCCATAATTCTTCCATCTCAGCCCACCGCGGTGAAGATGCGCCTAGTGGTGTGGGATGGGATCTGCTGCACGGGGATTGAGAGCTTTACGGTATACGAGAATGTGGGTACAGGCTACCAGAAAACCCCTGTGAGCCAGGTGCTGGAGACTCTGCTGAACTCCACTACTCTTCAGCCAGTTAGTTCGAATACCAAATGGAAGTATCTTGATTTCACCCTGCCGTCTTCAGCTGTGGGGAAGACTTTTAGGATTGTCAATACGAATAACGTCTTCCATCTGGGCATTTTTGCAGCCCCTAATCCCCCCGACGACCTCTACAGTTACCTTCCTGCTGAAACGCCTTTGAGTACGAGCATCGTTTTGCAAGAGGAGCGGTATGTGGGGAGCAATAAGGTATTCCAGCCAATTACGAATATTGTCGGCGGTGTAAAGCAGGTAGAGGTATGCGCGGGAAGAGGACTCCGGCTAAGCGCGGCAATCGATTCCAAGGATCGATACTCCTACGAGTGGCGGCCTGGCGACGGGATAAAGTCGCCATTCGATAGCGCCGTGGTAGAGTTTGAACCGTTTGATTACACGCCGACCCCCAGGATCGTCAAAGTGCTACGTACAGGGGTCTGCGAACTCACGAATCCCTCCAAGCCAGGAGCACATGTCATTTGGGATTCTGTACGGATAGTGGTGAAGCCTCCGATTCAACCCAAACTCACGGTGCCAGAGGCTAAGGGATGTGCAGGTCGAGAACTCTACTTTAAGCTAGAGAATCTCAAGCCGGGCTACCATGTTCAGTGGTACTACATAAAGAATGGGACGGGAAACCCTGTTATACCCTACCCTCCTGTTGTACCCGCCCCTCCGCTCCCTTCTGGTATTGTAAAGTTGTGGGAGGAAACGGTAACGGGCAATATGGCTGAGTATAAGGCTAATCCAGTAGGTACACCCGTTCCACCGAGTGCGCCACTAGTTCCAGCATTCCTGTATGAATCTGAAATCCCTACCAATTTAACAGGAGGGGAGATAAGCCATCGGCTCGGAGTGCGGGTTTCTGATGGCGACTGCTACTGGGAGCAGTACGTCACCATCACCGTTTACCCCTCGGTGCTTAAACCGAATTTTGATGTGCCAGCAGGTCCTATCTGCTCCCCGGTTCTCCACCACCAGTATGAGGATCACAACTATACTGGCCAGCCTAGGAGGGCTAAGTATCTCTGGGAGTTCGATGTGACCAACGAGCTCGGCGTGCTTTCCAGCTCCGATATGGTCTTACCCGCACCTCAAGACTACGTATGGGAGGATAACGCTACGCTCACCAAGACTATAAAGGTGCGCTGCACGGTTACTGACGCTTCAGGGAACTGTAAGAACTCGGACGAGAAAACCTTTGTCCTGAAGACCGGCATCAAACCAGCTATTACGGTTGAGGTTGACCCCAACTCAGGCTGTCTTCCCGTGAAGATAAATTATAGGAGCAATGACCCCGCAATCTACATCCAGAGCTACCAGTGGGATCTGCTACAGAAAACGGGCGGGACGTTCACCTCGGTGGCCAGCAGTACTACGGCAGCGGGTCAGTTCTTAGGTATACCCTTAGATCCCAGCAAGGAGACGAGGGTTCGGCTTAGGGTTCTCAATCAGAACTCCTGCCCAGGATCGAGCGAGGCTGCGCTGAGGATAAAGCCCAACGCTAAGCTAGGCTCGCTTGCCGCTACGGTGGTTAATCCCTGTAGTCCAGAGTTTAAGGTGAAGATTGAGGGTCTGAATTTGAGCGGTGCGGACAGCTGTGTATGGAGCATAGGCGATCCGCTGGCTCTGGGGACGTACCAGCTGCACGAGATGGGGAAAATGAACATCACCGATGTGCATAAGGAGACCACAATCACGTTTGAGAACTACACTCCTACCCCCTACCAGAAGTACGTACACCTGGAATTGAGGCGAGGATCAGACTGTGGGGTGCGTGATAGCATTCTGGTCACTGTGCCGAGCTACATGAAGGCCGTAATGGAAGTGGATGAACCAGAGAAATGTCCCAGCAATGCGGCAGGTGAACGTTTGATACACGTGGTGGACAAGTCTATAGCGCCTACTACGGCTACCCGGACATGGCTGATAGATGGGGTAGCAGCAACACCTGAACCTGGGAGCTCCCATCCAAACTATTACTTCAAGCTGACGAATCCCAGCACCACCATATCTAAGCAGCAAACTATAAAGCTCAGCCTGACAGATAATCCCCCAGCACCCATTCCGCCAGCACCGCCAACCCCTCCTGCTTGCCCCAGTAGCACGGAGGTTGCACTTACCACGTATCCTCGGGTAGATCCACAATTCACTGCTGAGTACGGAACACCACCTACTATCTGGAATGTGGGGGTAGAGCTTTGCGCCGACCAAGAAGTCACGCTCAGGGCTACGGGAGCAGAAAAATATGAGTGGATATCCTATGTAACGGCATTGCCAGGTGAGACCCCGGCAATTCAGGGTGAGGGTGCGCAAATAACGGGTAAATTTACAAATGAAACCGCTGCCAACATCGCCCATCATGTAGTACTCACAGGTTCGAATAGCAAGGGATGCACTGGCAAGGCAGAGCGCGATTTCATCTTAAAGCCCGGGATAAGGGCTGCTTTCAAGGCAAAGACTCTCGACAGCTGCACGCCCTACAAGCTCCAGTTGATAAGCGAAACGAAATCAGCCCTCGCTCCCAATATCATAGAGAACTGGAATCTGGATGGAGGCGTTCCCTCCTCCGATCCACTGGATCCTCCTGGTACTTATGAATATACCACGCCAGGCTCGCACACCGTTACGCTAACGGCGCAGAATAACGTTCCAGGTAACTCCTGCGATGCCGTAGCACCAATGTCATTCACCTTTGAGGTGTTGCCGCCCATATCGGTTAATGTATCGGGTGTTTCCCCTTCCACAATGGTTTGTGCACCCGAGACCCTGACATTCAATTGCACGGCCAATGGGGCAGAAACGTTGACATGGTTCTTCGAGTCACCCTATGTTGGCGATGGCCAAGAGTTCCCTGTTCCTCCTGCTACTGCGTCCCATACGTACCAGAATACAACGGATAACGAGATTCACCACATCGTTAAAGTCATTGGTAAGAACCGACGGGGTTGTGGCGATAAACCTGGGAGCGTGGCGACACAGGAGGTGATAATTCTGCCCCAGCCGCAGAAGAAGATCTCGTTTAAGGAGTTGAACCTCTGCTCGCCCATCCGTGTACGATTCGGCTCAGATGCGGGTATGTTTGATATGAGCGAGTGGAAGTTTACGCCCACAGGTCCGCATGCTACAACGCACGGACAGCAAGAAATTCGTACTCTACAGGTCGGCAAACTGGATTCTATACCGCTGAAGAATGATCACGATACAGATCCCATAGTCTACGAAGTAGAGTTCAAAGCGTGGAAGATTTGGACTTTTGGTGGTATCTCTAAGTCATGTCCATTTGGCCCAGAAAAGATTGACGACAAGGTGACGGTTCCACCGCTTTTGAAACCGCTAGTAGTTCCTTCAGACACAGAAGTCTGCTCTGGAACAAAGGTGGTTTTCACGGATAATACTACTGGGGGCGACGTCCAGCAAGAGTGGACCTTTGAGGATGTGCAGGGCGGAAACCTTGTGACAGACAGGGGAACGCTAGTAGATTATACGTTTGTCAACACGAGTAGAGCTGCAAAGGAGTTTGATGTAAAGCTTCGGTCGCTCCAAACCAGCTATGGGTGTGTAAAGGAGTCGCACTATCCAATCCTAGTAATGCCGCGTATTCAGGCAGATTTCAAGATTAAAGAGACGGATAAGTGCGCATACCCTTACCCCATTACATTCACGCCGACCGAAACGGGAGGGGACGATCCTACACAGTTCAGTACCCAGTGCGATTGGGATTTTGGCTATGTGTGGCCCCATCCAGGTGGTGCGCAACAGCAGGATGTAAGGAGTGATTTCGGAGCAGTCTCGCACAATTTCAGGAATCACTTACCCAATGCCACTATCTCGTATCAGGTTAAGCTTAACGTAAAGCAAACCTACCTGAACTCAGGTAAAGTGTGCCAGCATGACACGACGCAAACTGTGGTGATCCCCCCCGAATTACGGCCTGTATTCGATCCCGTGCCAGAGAGGTTTTGCGTTCCCGATGAGGTGGAATTTACCCACACATCTTCTGGAGGCATAGAACATGTGGTTTGGGACTTTGGCGATGAGAATAAGCTCGATACGGTATCAACTGTAACGAAGGTTAAACACAAGTACCAGAACGAGGCGATCACAACGCCTACACCGTACACCGTAACGCTTACGGCTCACAGGGGAAAGTGCGCCCAGAAAGCCGAACGTATCATTACGGCCTACCCCAAAGTTAAGCCTGAGTTCACGGTGGATCAGAGCGAATTCTGCTCGCCTACAAAAATGAGGATAAAGAATAGTACTAAGAATGGGATGACATTCGACTGGACTATCACGGGTGTAGGCCTCACACCAGTAACGATACCCTCAACCACAACACTCGATGATGTGGAGACGCCCGACCTCATCAATACCAATAGCAACAGCGAGATCGATATCACCCTGCGTCTTCTTGCAAAGGCTGACTATGGAGGAGGGTTGGTGTGCCAGAATTCTAAAGAGGCAACCTACAAGCTACTCCCTCCTGTTAAAGCTCAATTTACCCCATCGGTTACCATAGGGTGCAATCCCTTGGATGTGAACATCACCAACCTCAGCACGGGGCTAGGTAGCTACTCTTGGTATGTTGACGGGGCGCCCATGGGTACTGAAGCGCAACCCACGTTTAGATTTGAAAATACGGATAAGGAAAATCCGCGAACCCTAGTTTTACGGCTCGAGTCGAAGAATCGTCTCTACGATGCCAAAAAGCCAGTGGCGGCTTGCTGGGATGCCCAGGAGGTCTCGCTCACTGTACACCCGAAGCTAGACTCTATATTTGAGCTCGATAAGCAGGACGGATGCTCCCCGCTGACCGTAGAGCCCAAGGTTTCCTTCCCTTCCTCTGCGTATGGGTATAGCTGGGATTTCTCTGGAGGTACACCCGCTACAAGCTCGGCAGAAGTACCCGGGGCTGTAGTATTCCAGAACGTGACGAATGCGCCTCCAGTTTTAGTCAAACGCAAGATTAAGCTAACCACATTTGTTGCAGCAGCTACGCAGTGTTCCAAGGTCTACGAGCGTGAAGTCACCGTCTTTCCGAGGGCCTATCCTGATTTTAGCATAACAGCCAATGGATGTTCACCCTTGCAGGCTGTGGTGCATGATCAGAGTGTGCTTAGAGATGGAGAGGGAACTTACGAATGGGAACTGGACAACGGGCTAAAGAGCAGCGAGCAGAACCCCGTTCTTACGCTTGTCAACAATTCGTATACTACAGATGTGTCGTATACTGTGAAACTCAGGCTTCGCTCTAAGGATGGGTGTGTAGATTCAACCACACAGTCTGTAACGGTATACCCGCGCCCGAAGGCAGCCTTTGTCGTGGTTGGCGATAGTGAGAAATGCCCACCGTTTGATGTCGAATTGCAGAATCAGAGTGAGGGTACAGGGCTTACCCATACATTCGATTTTGGCGACGGGGCTTCGCAGACTACCACGACACTTGCCCCGATAACCCATAGGTATGATAATCACACCTCCGATAAGGTGGGCTATACCATCAACCTCGTTGTTGTGAATAACCATAACTGTACTGACACCACATCGCGCACAGTGGTGGTCTTTCCGACCGTGGTTGCCGATTTTGACTTCGATCCTGGTACTCCTCGGTGTAGCCCATCGGTAGTCAACATGGTGAATAGGAGTACGGGTGGCTTTAAGTACGAATGGAATTTTGGCGATGGCACAACGATTGACATGCCTGAACCCACGCACACCTTTGTGAATAAGGATCCTGCAGATAAGACATTCTCGGTAACCCTGAATGTAGCCTCAGAGTTTGATTGCAAGGCAACAGTCACCAAGCAGCTTACGGTATTCGCAACACCGTTGGCATATTTTGAGGCTGCGCCACCATTGCAGGTATTCCCGAATTCTACGATACATTTGAGGAATCTCACCGAACCACAGCCGAGCACCTGGTCTTACTATTGGGATTTCAACGATGGGTACGACAGTCATGATAAGTCGCCAGCCGATCATAAGTATAGGCGTTGGGCACCCAAGGAATGGGATTTCGCCTACACCGTAAAACTTGTGGTGAATGCCCCCAACTGCTCAGACACCGCCATTCAGAAGGTGTACATATATGCGCCGTTGCCCAATACCAAGTTCACAGCAAACCGCTTTGAGGATTGCGTACCAATGCGTGTTTTCTTCAGGAACGATACGGAGGGCGCTACTGATTACCTCTGGGAGTTTGGCGATGGTACAACGAGTACGGATCAAGAGCCCATACATGATTACACTCGGCCAGGGATCTATCACGTTAAGCTGACGGCAACAGGCGATGGAGGTGTGAACTACGCCTACGGTGTATTCATCGCCTATGAGAGGCCGGTGGCTAAATTCAAGATGTTCCCCTCTAAAGTAATGTTACCCAATGCGCTAGTGAAGGCACAGCATGAAACGGTAGGCGTGAACAAATTCTGGTGGGACTTCGGCGATGGTGCTGTATCCACCGAAGAGGCCCCCGTGCATGAGTATCAGGCTCCAGGGGAGTATAGGGTCTCGCTAAAGGTTGAGAACAGTGCTGGTTGCACGGATACAACTTCCCGTAGCCCAGGTGTCATAGTACTTCCAGTAGGTAAGATCAGGTTTCCTGATGTCTTCCAGCCCAACGAGAACGGCAGTAACGGAGGAAGTTACGATGAACACGATGTCAAGAACCAGGTCTTCCACCCCTATACCGATGGTATCTCAGTCTATACCCTCCAAATCTATAGCCGTTGGGGCGAGTTGATCTTTGAATCGCACGATGTGGCCAAAGGTTGGGATGGCTATAGGAGCGGTAAGCTTTGCGATGCAGGCGTTTATACCTACCGTTCGTTCGGGCAGTTCTTTAATGGTGAGGTGTTTGATGTGAGGGGTAATGTAACCTTATTGCGATGAGAATTAATTCTGTAGTATTGCCGCTCATTCTGGGCTGTGTATTCGTGGGGGCGTGGAGTAGAGTGCAGGCTCAGGATCCGCAGTTTACCCAGTTCTTCGCGAATCCGGTCTACATGTCCCCCTCTTATGCCGGTGCGAGTTCTGGGCATAGGGCTGTGCTGAGCTACCGTGACCAGTGGTCGATAATGCCCAACATGTATCGCACACTTTCAGCCTCGTATGATGTCAATATCGCCTCCCTTCGTTCCGGTGTAGGGGTTTTCGTGCTGGGCGATCTGGCTGGAACTGGGAATCTTGGCACAATTCTGGTAGGGGCAGTGTATTCATACTCTGTACCCTTGACCGATGTGTGGAGCTTTCGGCCTGGTATTGGATTCTACTATCGGCAGAATTCCATTAGCTATTCGAGGCTTACCTGGGGAGACCAGCTCAATACCGATCCGCCCAGTTCCACGACCATGCAACGTCCAGGGAAGCGGAGGATTTATGATATTGATGCTACGGTGTCCATCCTGTTCCACTCTGAGAATGCCTGGGTGGGGTCTACCTGGGATCACATGCTTCGCCCAAAGGATTCTTTTTACGGAGAGGGGTCTAGGGTACCATTCCGGTTCTCCCTCTTTGGCGGGTATCGGTTTGTAATTCAGAGTCTCTACCGTAGAGGAGTCGACCAGAGCCTTTCGGTAGCGGCCAATATACGCTATCAGCAGCGATTTGCGCAGATAGATGTGGGGGGCTATTGGTTCAAGTATCCATTGCTGCTCGGCATTTGGTACAGAGGAGTACCCATGCTCAAGGGGTATTTTGGGTCTGATGCCCTAGCCTTCATGGTAGGCTTCCGTTACAATGGAATACAGGTGGCCTATAGCTACGATCTCACCGTCTCAGGACTTGGGCCTAGCTCGGGTGGTTCGCATGAGATTTCTTTGACCTACGAGGCACCCATCACGCCGAAGAAGCGTAAGTACAAAGCCCCCATTTGCCCGCCATACTAGCGGCAGATTGGCATATACACAGAGCCTCGCATTTTGCGGGGCTTTTTTTTGCGGGAGCTGTTGGTTACAAGGTAAAAGGATTCTCTGCAAAACCAAGACCTCTGCCAAAATCACATGAACGACGCGGCACGCCGTGTCGCTACGGTCTTCGAGAAATGGAAGTGATTGATTAAAACCTATTTATTTGCAAAAAGAGGAAAGCACTCCTGTAAAAGATTGAACCCATACGGGACTTTTGCAGAGGTCTCAAACCAGTAAAACGATGCGATACGTTGCTACAATCTTCGTTAGCTGCCCTACCTAGAGGGCATTTTTATTCATAGCCTTTCAGCTTCTGTAAAGCTAGCACTAAAAGGCTTGTGGTGCAGCTCGACCATTCAGTTTTGTCCATTACGCCCCATTACGCAATTTTGTCCTTCAAGTGAAAGTGCACGTTACTATCTCGCCCCATTTGCGACGCGAAATTACGCACACCGCGATAACTAGAATGGGAATTGCCTCAAGATTATATAATAAGCTTTTAGTCAAGTTGATATAGAGCTCTAAGAGAGGAAAAATACGCATGTCATGGGAGCTGTTGCGCGCGCCGAGCCGTTGCGACGCATTCAGCATTGCGGTTGTGCTTGCTGCGACAGGGATCCTCTTGCCATTTCCCTTTTGGACGGTGGGCTGCGAGGGGGCTCTTTGGGGAATTAGGGCTATTTTCAGCATTCTCATTCGCGCTGGTTAGCCGTATCTGATCTGATATTTTATTCTGATAATCATTACGTTGAGATGTTATTCTTTTTGTTCTGCATTGGGATGTTTGGAGCAGTGTAGGCTAAGGGATTCTTTCGTTGAGGCGTGTCTTTTCAAAAATCTTACTACCTTTGCCGTTGTGAAACCAGCTAATCATTTCTGCCTATAGAGTACTTTTCCACAAACCAACATTGTTGAAAACGTGGATATTACACAGGTAGAAAAGGACAATGCGCTGTTGATTCAGCGGTTCCTTTCTGAGGGGGATCAAGAGGCGCTCAACCTTCTGTTCTCGCGGTATAGCGGGAAGGTGTTTGCCTACCTCTATACCTCGTTGAATGATAGGAGTGTGGCCTCTGATGTGATGCAAGAGGTGTTCTGCAAGGCATTGCGTTCTATTCAGGAGGGGCGTTACGTTGACACCTATCGCTTTGAGGCGTGGCTGATGCGTATCACCCACAATGCTGCGATGGACTTCTACCGCGACCGTAGACGCACGAGGGATCTTTTTGCCGAGAGTACCCCGTCATCCGCCTTCAGTACCAGTAGCGACTATGATCCCGAGCGGGAACTTACGCTCTCGCAGTCCAAGAAGAACCTAAGGCGGCTCATTCAGAAGCTCCCCCCAGCGCAGCGGCAGGTGGTCATTATGCGCCTGTATATGGGGTTATCGTTCCAGGAGATAGCAACGCACACTGACGTGAGCATCAATACGGCCCTTGGGCGGATGCGGTATGCGCTGCTGAACATGCGTCGCTACGCAGAGCGCGATAATCTCCAGCTGGTGTAGCCCTGGCAGGGCAGGAATGCGTTGGGGGCATCCACGCTCCCTCTCGTTTATCAGGCCGTTTACGGCTATTTAGTCGAGCAATAGCATTCGGGAAATGGTTCGGCGAGCCACCTTTCTTGGGGATCTAAGGGATTCTTAAGTAGGTGTTCATTCTGCTTTTTGAACGTACAGTTCGGGTAGAATTCCACGTTAGGTTGGGTTTTAAAAACGGGCAGGGTTGCGCGTAGCGACCCTGCTTTTTTTATTTGTGTAGGCGGAGAATTAAGGAAGGGGTAATGTATCAACCTATTGTATTCCAATTGCTAGAATCATCATTGAGCCTAGCGTATTGAGCTAGATTATCGATGTTGTGTCTCGGGTTGCCACACAGGAAAAGAGCCCGAAGAGGGGAGGTCGGCAGATTTTTCTATCCCGACTTTTTCCTATACCTTTGCGCGGTTTTTGGCATTGTAATATCCAAGATTATACTGTTATGGAGCTGAAAGAAGTCCTATCCATATCTGGTAAGCCAGGGCTTTACCGAATGGTAGCAAAGACCCGCGGAGGTCTGCTAGTGGAGTCGTTGCTCGATGCGAAGCGCCTTGTGGTTCCGATGTCCTCCAAAGTCAGCGCGCTGTCAGACATAGCCATATTCACCACAGAGGGGGAGGCCCCGCTGCATACCGTGTTCACAGCGGTTAAGCCGTTTCAGAAAGAGGTGGAATCCCTCGACATTAAGCGGGATGAGGAGGGGGTGAAGGCCCTTTTTGCCAAGGTGTTGCCGAATTATGCGGAGCACAAAGTGTATCCAGAGGTCATGCGTAAGGTATTCAAGTGGTTTCTCCTCCTTACGCAGCAGGGGATGGACGAGTTTACACCGTCAGCTGACGAATCGGCAACTGATTCTGGGGCTAGTGGGCAGAGCGCAGAGCCAGCGGCAGGCAAAGCTGGGGCAGAATCGCCTGCTGATGCCGACTAAGAGCGATAGTTAACGATAGTGCAACCATAAATATTTTACGCATTTGGCCATGGACATTCCGATTTCGGGGTGGTTACTCCTCCCCTTTGTGCTCATGCTGCTCACTATAGCCGTAGCCCCGTTGGTGGCAGAGCATTGGTGGGAGAGTAACCGAAACAAGCTTATTGTCTCGCTTGTGCTGGGTGTTCCTACTGCTATCATACTCTGCCGCATGGGGTTATCCCATAATCTAGAGCATCAGCTGGTGTTTGACTATATACCGTTTATCGTCCTGCTCTTGGGGCTTTTTACCACCACAGGCGGAATTAAGCTAAGTGGCGATATTCGGGCCACGCCCGCCGTAAACACCCTGTTCTTGGCCATAGGGGCCGTGTTGGCCAGCTTTATGGGAACTACAGGCGCCTCCATGCTCCTGATTCGCCCCGTGCTGGCCACCAATCGGCAGCGTCGGTTTACCGTGCATACCGTGCTGTTTTTCATAGCCATCGTCTCCAATGCGGGGGGGATACTTACTCCCCTTGGCGATCCGCCCCTCTTCCTGCTCTACCTGCGGGGTGCACCCTTTACGTGGTTTTTCCACCTGATTCCCGAGTGGCTTACGGTGAATGTCTTGCTGCTGGCGATCTACTATATTTTTGATAGCGTGCAGTACCGCAAGGAGTCAAAGGTCAATCTGCAGAAAGATGTGGCGGAGAAGCAACCCTTACGCCTTACTGGGTGCATCAATTTTGTGTGGTTGCTGGGCGTGATACTCGCAGTGGCATTTATGAATGAGCAGTATTTCCCCTTCATGAAAGATCCCGTTACAGGAGTCAACACCTACTGGATGTTCCTACGCGAGGGGATGATACTGCTCATGGTAGTAGCATCGCTGCTGACCACCAAGAAATCGGTGCGCGAGGCCAATCAATTCACCTGGGGCCCTGTGGTAGAGGTTGCGTTCCTATTCGTGGGGATCTTCACCACCATGGTGCCCGCATTGCTCTACCTTCAGCAGCATGCGCAGGCACTGGGGCTTACGAAGCCGATACACTTCTTCTTCGCTACGGGTGCGCTCTCAGGATTCCTAGACAATGCCCCCACCGCGCTCGCATTCCATTCATTGGCCATGGGGTTACCTACCAATGTGCCTGAGATTGCGGGGATTACCGTGCCATTGCTCAAGGCTATCTCGCTGGGCGCAGTGCTTTTCGGCTCGATGACCTACATTGGCAATGGCCCGAATTTCATGGTGAAGGCCATCGCGGAGAGCAGCGGTATCAAGATGCCAGACTTCTTCAAGTACATGTACAAATTCTCCCTCATCATCCTGCTTCCGATTTTTGCCTTGGTGGCAGTGATATTCTTGCTCTAGCCGAGGGCTAATTTTGTAGGGAGTATAGCGAGTATTTACGGCGCGGGGGCGGTATGCCTCCGCGCCTTTTTTATGCCTCTGCAAGATCCACATTTCCACCAATTGCCGAGCTTTCTATCGCGTTCTTGGTAGGGGTGCCGCTGTAGGGGCTTTACCGCACGCTGCTGTATGCGTTTTATCACGACGCGGCGCGCCGCGTCGCTACGTCCTTCGGGGAACGGGAGAATAGGTTTTAAACCACCGCATTCCAAAGGGTGACCGCGGCAAAAGGCCCGTATGGGTTCAATCTTTATGGGGCTTTCCCCTTCTTTCGGGTAAACAGGTTTCAATCACGCAATCCCATTTCTCGAAGACCGTAGCGACGCGGCGTGCCGCGTCGTTTACGTAGGCGATGTAGGGTCTTTTGATGGACATCGATTTTGTGGACTCGGTAGGGGCGGTGCTGTAGGGGCGGGCCGCGAGTTGCCCGCCCACCCTCGAATGCCCGCCCAAACAGAGCAGCGAGAGTCCCCGACGGGCTCTCGGGCGTTTGTAGCGACGTGGCGTGCCGCGTCGCGATTCCAAATGAGCCGCGTTGCGGTTATTAATGCCGCATCACAGTTCTTATAATGCCGCGTCGCGATTCTAAGCGTGCCGCATCATTTACATGGCTGTGTAGGAATAAAATCGGTTGTCGGGCGTTTTTCTATTGAGTTGCCTGGGGGTGCGGTTTTTGTGCATAATCAAATAGAATGTGACTCATGAAAAACAGCTTAAACCTTGCTATTCTCTTGGTTTTTGTTCTCCTGCTTTCGGGGTGTGTAGGGCGCAGGGGGCGCACCTGGCCATTGGAGCAGATGCCAACAGGCCCCTCAGACTATACCGTTTACTTCCTGCCGCAAAATGTGGTTCAGCTGCAGTTCACCCTACTGCGGCATAGGCATACGGCAGGGCCTTACGCAGCGTACCAGGGGCAGCTCCTTGGAGTAGAGCCCGCATCTACTCCCGTGGTGCGGTACGCCATAGGGGCCGTGCAGCTCCGTACTAGGGTGGCGCCCGACCTTGCCCATCCTATAGCCGCCCGGGTGCCCAGGAACTGCCCGCTGTTCCTCCGTATGCTGAAGGGGGGCTACCTAGTGCCGGCCAATGCAGACCGGCAGCCCTCTGAGGCGGCGAACCTGCCCGATGGCGAGCGGGAGTCCCAACCCCTCTTTGTCGATCTTTCCGTTCAGCCGTTCATAGACGATCAGCGGAATATATTCTACTCTGTGGTAGAGCAGGATAGCGCATTGGTACGAGTGCCAGTGCAGCGGACCGTTACGGTTCAGCGCACGCTGCAGGAGAAGGCGAAGCAGGCCGCCGACCTGATATTCTCCCTGCGCAAAAAGCGAATCGATCTTATTTCAGGAGAGGTAGATCTCTCCAATTCGCCCGGCACCCTCCCGGTGATGCTTGCCGAAATCGCGAGGCTGGAGGAGGCCTACCTCTCGCTCTTCATTGGGCGAGATGTCACAGATACCCTACGCGTTGACTATGAGGTAACCCCGCAGCCCGGGCAAACGATTACCATCCCATGCCGATTCTCGCCCGAGCGTGGCGTGGTGCCAGCCTCCGAGTTTGGGGCGAAGCCCATCACGCTGTCCATTACGCCGGGGGCGCAGTCCGATTCGGCAGCCCACCATCTCCGTCCTGTTGCGGGGCGTTTCTACTACCGAGTGGCCGCCCCCGTGGAGTACACGCTCTCGCTGGAGGGGCAGCACCTCCTGCAGGGCCAGTTGTATCTTGCCCAGTTCGGGCGCGTGATGACCCTCCCGCTGGCGACTAGCAGGCTGGGCCGATGCAAGTAGAACGGCCGATTTGCCATTGGGGGCAGGCAGAGTTTTGTAGGAAGTCAGGCTTGAGAGGGTTGGAGCCCATTAGAAAACAGCCCGGGGAGCACGGCGAAATGTACCCACGCCTTCCATTGTAGAGTTGCCCTTTTCCCTTTCAAAGTTAAAAATCTTTAGCCAATCGCGCCCAATTACCGCAGGCGTAACGGAGCGACGTGCAGAGAGTCGTTTAACAGAGATTCGCAGAGGTCTTGTAATACCATTTCTATTGATCATGCCCATTCCGCAGTCCATTTTTCGCTACGCGCAGGCCGTGCGGCGCCGTGTGCATGCCCACCCAGAGCTCTCTGCGCAGGAGTGGCATACCGCCTCCTACTTGCAGGCAGAGCTCGAGGCGTTGGGGTGGAGCCTGGTTACCATTCCTGATACCCCTAGCTTTCTCGCGGTGTGGAATCCTAGAGGCGAGCGCTTTATTGGCTACCGTGCCGAACTCGATGCGCTCCCCATAGCCGAGGCTACAGACCTGCCCTACGCCAGCGAAAATGCAGGAATCATGCATGCCTGCGGGCATGATATGCACATGGCCATCGCTATGGGGTTGGCCAAGATGCTCGCCGAGGGCAGCGCGATATTGCCCACCGGGGACGATACCGCATCTTACGGCGTGGTGCTGGTGTTTGAATCGTCTGAGGAGCTTCTCCCCGGGGGGGCGCCTGCCATATTGTCCAGCTCAGAATTCGCCCGCTACCGCCCCCAGTCTATTTTCGCCTTCCACGCCGATCCATCGCTCGCCACGGGGCAGATAGGGTTTCACCCAGGGCCATTCATGGCATCGTGCGATGAGCTCTACATTACCGTGTCGGGGCAGGGTGGGCATGGCGCCATGCCGCATCTTACCACCGATCCAGTGCTGGCCGCAGCGCAAGTGATAGTGGCGCTGCAGGCCGTGAGGGCGCGCATGCTGCCGCCTTTCACCCCGAGCGTGCTCACCATAGGCAGAGTAGAGGCGTTGGGGGCGACGAACGTGATACCCCACCAGGTGAAGATGCAGGGAACTTTCCGCACGCATGACGAGGAGGTGCGTAGGCAGGCGCACGCGCGCATTGCCACCGTGGCAGAGCGGGTGGCAGAATCAATGGGCAATACCGCCCAGGTTGAGATACGGCATGGGTACCCCGTGCTGGTGAATGCGCCGGAGCTTTGCCAGTCTGTAAGGCAGATGCTCAGTGCCGAGTGCGAGAATGCCGAGTGCGTGGAGGTGCCAATGCGCATGACGGCTGACGATTTTGCCTACTATGCCCAGCAGATTCCCGGGCTTTACCTTCGCCTGGGAGTGGGGGTAGGGGCAGGGCTGCACACCTCGGCCTTCAGCCCCGACGAGCAGGCGCTGGGGGTGGCGCTCTCAGCCCTGCAAGTACTGTGCCGCCACCCAGAGCGCTGGGGGAGTTAGGCGGTCCAGGGAGGGATGGTGGAGCGCGGGTGAACGGTGCCAACCAACCTTTTTGCCCAGTGTGAAAATATTTGTAGCTTTGCAGCCTGATTTTCCGCCAAGAGAGCTGAATGCAACGCAAGGAGGCATCGCACCCCACAATGCGCCACCCGTGCAGGCCGTGATTGGTTGAGAATCCTGAAAATTCGAATAGGTAGTTAAAGGCTCATTTTTACATTCTTGCAATTCGCCATGTTTGACATTTCAACCTTCATATCCCACGCGCTCAGCGGGTTCGTTATTCTCTTCGCCATCATCGATATCACGGGGGCTGTGCCAGTGGTGGTGAGCATGCTAGAGCGCGGGCAGACCTACAAGCCGCTCATAGTGGTAATCGCCTCCCTGGCGTTCTACATCGCGTTTTTCTACCTTGGGCAGGCGATCCTGAAGTTCCTGGGGGTCGATTTCACCTCGTTTGCCATAGCGGGCGCCCTGGTGCTGCTCGCGATGGCCATGGAGATGATATTTGACATCACCATATTCAAGGATACCAACCATACGGGCGATGCCACCTTTGTGCCGTTGGTATTCCCCCTCATTGCAGGGCCGGGCTCCATCACCACCATCCTTGCCTTCAAAACCCAGTTCTCCAACGCGGAGATCCTAGCCGCCGTGCTGCTCAATCTGCTGGTGGTCTACCTGGTGCTGAAGAATGTCTACCTGGTTCAGAAATTCTTGGGTAAGGCGGGCGTGTACGCGCTACGGAAGTTTTTCGGGATCATCCTCTTGGCAACGAGCTCTAAGATGCTTATCGAAAATCTCTCCAAGATCATCGCGCAGGTTAGCGGTGCTGGGGAGTAGAGGCTTTCATGTGGAATTTCTATAGGGCGGCGTGGGCCGCCTTTTTTTGTGCGCGGTGTGAGACATCTGCAAAAGGCCCGTATGGTTTTAATCTTTTACAGGAGGGCTTTCCTCTTCTTGCAAATAAATAGGTTTTAATCAATCACTTCCATTTCTCGAAGACCGTAGCGACACGGCGTGCCGCGTCGTTCATGTGATTTTGGCAGAGGTCTTGGTGTGGCATTGTTAGGGCGGGTACTCGGGAGGCGGGCAACTCTCGGCCCGCCCCTACAGCTCCGCTCCTACCCAGGACGTAGTAGCCAATCTCGTTATTTGATAGAAATGCGGTTCTCTGCAGCAAAGCACACGTAAGCGAAGCGGCGCGCTTAAAATTGCGAAGCGGCAGATTTAATATCACGACGCGGCACGCCACGTCGCTACAAATACGGACCCGTCCCTACAGCATCTCCCCTGCCAAGATCCCCAAGGTAGGGATGGATATCCAATGCATGGGAGCACTGCAACCCATAGAAAGATGCGGCGCGCTGCGTCTTTTAAACGGGTTTTGCAGAGGTCTTTGTGTATAGTCTGGCCTGTCGCTCCCCCTGCGCGCATCTACGCCTATCTTGCGGGGGTATTTAGGGGCAGGCCGAAAGTTGCCAGCCCACCCCGTTCCTGCGCGTACCCTTCCACCATCCCATCTGCCCTTTCGTCCTACCAACCTCGTACCAACCTCCTACCAACCCCGTACCTCCGTCGCTTCAAGTTCGGGTTTCGCCTTAGACGAAACCCGAACTTATAGCGACGGAGGTACGGGGTTGGTACGGCGAAGGTGCGGCCCATGTGTAGCCCAAGTGTGGGGATGGAGTAGGGGTATTTCATGTTCTACCGATTGAAAATAGAGCAGTTTTCGCTATAATTGAAAGATTTTCCTTTTAATAGGTTATATTTGTATTGAATTGGTAAACAGTTTGTTAGATTTATCATCGAGGATTTTCTTGAATCCTGTTGGAAATTTTCTGGGGTTGTGGGGTACAAATCCCGGATATCCGCGCTATCTTTGCGGCAAAGTTAACCAGGAGATCTCTGCGAAATCCCCCCAATCATCCGCGTTATCGGTGGTCGCTACGTGGCGTGCCGCGTCTCGATTAGATCCATCGCATCGTAATTGGGCGTGTGGCGTTGCGATTAGTTGCGCCGCATCGTTTAAATGGATTTTTGCAGAGGTCTTACCCCATCATTCCTAGCATCATGGCGATAGCAATACCCCATCAGCCCCGTTACCGAGACCACAGCCTGCCGATCTATTACCTTTGTGGCGAGCAGGTGCGCATACGCCGTCGGCCTACGCAGATCCGCGATCCACGCAGCGAGGCGCAGAAGGCGCAGCGGTTACGATTCAAGGTGGCCTCCCACTTTCTGGCGCCGTTCAAATCGTTCGTGCAGAAGGGCTTTGAGCCGCTTGAGAAGGAGAATTTCCGCCAGGTGGGGGCGTATCAGCAGGCCTTGAGCCACCTGCTGGGGTACGCCATACAGCAGCAGGGTGACGTGGTGAAGGTTGATACCCAAAAGGTTGTACTATCTGAGGGGCGGAAAAACCCTATGGACACTGTGCAGGCTTCGGTGGCTAGCGGCATGCTGCGGGTGCGGTGGTCGGGTACGTTACCTAAGAAATGCAGCCTGGTACTGGTGGCCGCCCTGAACAGGGCAACCGGCGAGGTGCTGTGCCGGGAGCTGGAGGCTGGGGAGCTGGGCGATGGATTCGCGCTGAAGGTTCCTGACGATTGGAACGGCGCGGCGTTGGATCTCTGGCTAGCCCCGTGGCACAGCGGGAATCGTGGGCGTTTTGATTCGATCCACGTGGTGGTAGATGGGGTGCAGCCCGCTGGGCAAGAATTCCTCTGCGCGCATTTGAAGGACCTGATTCCCAACCGTAAGGGCAGCTCTATTCGGATAGCCTCTGAGCTCAGACGCCGCATTCTCATCCCTGATTTCTACACAGGCCGACGACGACGGCGGTGAGACGCGCCCGCTTTACGCGTCTTGGCGATACGATTCTTACGTCCCAATCGTTATACAATGTTAGGGTAGGGCGAGCGAGCGTGTTGCGCGGTATCGCCCGTACCAAGATTGTAGGAACAGACATCGTCAATTTGGGAATGCGTTTTTCCTCTAGATTTTAAGATCTAGGATTCGGGAATCTGCGGATAATTCAACGATATCGGGAATTACTCAACCATCCCGCTATGAAGTGTGCCCAGTGGCTATACGGTTTGGTGCTGGTGTGCGTTTTGAGCTCGGTGTGCACCACGGCATCGGCGCAAGATTCTGTGCCGGTGGAGTTTGGAGGGCGGGTGCTGCCCGCCTACGTAGAGAATGGCGACACCATCCCCTACGAGCACATATTCGAGGTGGTGATAGTGCCGCGACGCACCTTTCGGAATGAGCGCGAGCTGCGGGCTTACAGGCGGATGATAGCCAACCTGAAGAAGGTCTACCCGTACGCGCAGGAGGCCAAGCGCCTGCTCCGCGAGATGGATTCGGTGTACGGGAGCCTCGATTCTCGCATGGCGCGCTCCCGCTACGCTTCTCAGATGGAGCGGAAGCTGAACCGGCAATTTGAGAAGCAGATCCGCAACCTCACCTACTCGCAGGGGCGCATGCTCATCAAGCTCATCAACCGGGAGACGGGGCGCACGACCTACGATATCATCAAGCAGTTTCGCGGTGGTCTCTCGGCGGGGTTCTGGCAGATTATCGCCAAGATGTTCGGGTCAGACCTCAAGTCGGGCTTCGACCCCGTGGAGGAGGATCGCATTCTGAATGAGCTCATCATACTCTACGAGCACGGGCAGCTGTAGGGGCGTGATGAAGAATTTGGTGGGTATGGAAAAAGTGCCTACCTTTGCAGTCGGATTCTTGAGGGGGCGAGGTAGCTCAGCTGGTTAGAGCGCATGATTCATAATCATGAGGTCGGCGGTTCAATCCCGCCTCTCGCTACGACATGTGTTTTGGTGAAACAATGGGGAAGAGGGAGGCTTTCGGGTCTCTCTTTTCCTTTTTTTGCGGGTAGCGCCTTGCATTGGGGGCAGCATCGCTACCAACCCCGAGTCCCCGTTTGGGAGGGCACGCGGCATTGTTAGGGCGGGCACTTTGGGGTGGGCCGGCGCATGCGGGGTAGGCGGGCACTCGCTACGCTCGGCACCGCCCCTACCAAGAACGCGATGGCAAATCTCGACAATTGATAGAAATGGGATTCTCCGCTGCGAAACCTTATAAACGACGCGGCACGCCGCGTCGCTACCTTCTTCGAGAAATGGGATTGCTTGATTGAAACCCGTTTACCCGTAAGAGAGGGAAAGCCTCCATAAAGATTGAACCCATACGGGTCTTTTGCAGCGGTCTCCCTTTTGGAATCCGGCGGTTTGAAACCTATTCTCCCGTTCCCCAAAGGACGTAGCGACGCGGCGTGCCGCATCGTTTAATTACAGGTGCGGCGTTTTTGCCCTGGCGGGGGCGCGCCGCCCCCGAGGCTGGGCGTGGGCTGCTCTTTCCCCTTTTTGCGTTGGGATGGTACAGCGCGGAATTTTGCGAGAGGTCTTAATCCTTGGTATTCTCATGTAGAATGGCTACCTTTGCCCCAATCATAATACCGTTCGCCTATGGCTCGGACTTTGGCTCTGCTGAACAACAAGGGGGGGACAGGAAAAACCACCACTACCCTAGGGCTCGGTGCGGCGTTAGCCCGACGACGGCAGCGCGTGCTGCTCATAGATCTCGATAGTCAGCGAAACCTCTCGGCGGCCTTTACGCTCCCCGAGGGCTACACGGGCATAGGCCATGCGCTAGTGGATAGCCTACCGCTACACGAGGCGATGGTGAAGGTGGACAAGCAGCTCTGGGTGCTGGGCTCTACGCCAGCGCTGGTGGATTATGAGTACCAGCTGAGCCATGAGCCCGGGCGGGAGTTCATACTGCGTGAGGCCTTGGCGCCATTGCAGAGCGAATTCGACTTCATCCTGCTGGACTGCGCTCCTAGCCTGGGTACGCTTACCGTGAATGCGCTCACAGCTGCGGACGGATTCATAGTGCCGATGCAGGCGGAGAATTTCGCCTTTCTGGGGCTAGACCGAATCCTAGAGACTGCCGATAAGGCCAAGCGGAGAATGAATCCCAAGCTGGAGCTGGAGGGTATTCTCTTCGTGAAGCTGAATCCCCGCACCACGTTCTCCAAGGCTGTAGTGCAGAGCTTGGCCAAGGATCCTCGCACGGCGGGGAGGGTCTTCCACACCTACATTCGGCAGGATATTGCGCTTATGGAGTGCTCGGCATTCCAGAAAAGCGTGTTTGAGTACGCCCCCAGCAGCAATGGGGCGCATGATTACGCAGACCTAGCCCGTGAGTTACTGCAGCGCACGGGTGACCAGAGTGGTAAGCATAACCTTGAGGAGAAGTAGATATGGCCAAGAAGAGACGCCCTGCCCTGACCGATATTCAGGATGCTCTCCATGCGCAGACCCGCTACCTTACGGGAGGTGAAGCGTCATTACCCCTCTCGGCAGATTCGCTGCACAAGCTCCAGGTGCTGGCAGAGTACCAGGGCACTACGGTGGAGGCGCTGCTGCAGCTCGCGGTAGATGACCTCCTCTCGCTGCGCGCCAGGCAGCTGAAGGCCGCCATGGACGAGCGGGGCGAGGCGTGATCGGCGCGCCTCCTGCTGGGATCATCGGCGAGCGTTGCTATTGCGATCTGGGTAGGGGAGGTGCCGAGCGCAGCGAGTGCCCTCCCTAATGCATCGTGGCGTGCCGCGTCGCGGTTACATTAATGTTGCGTCGCAATTATTAATGCCGCATCGCAATTCTACGCGTGCCGCGTCGTTTATGTGGTTTTTGCCGAGGTCTTGGATGGTATGCGCGGGGAGGAGATGGGCGGGGGAATCTTCGCGTTGCGAAGACCCCGCCCCTACAGTCGGCATTGCGAGGAGATCGTTGCGGGGTATGCCGCACCGACCATCGTGTACGCCCACATAGGCATCAACGGGAGCGGCGAATGGGCGGATAACGACGCGGCACGCCGCATCGCTACGTCCTCCGGGAAACGGGGAAATAGGATTTAAACCATCGTATTCCAAAAGGGGACTCCTCTGCAAAAGGCCTGTAGGGGTCAATCTTTTTTAAAGGATTCTTTCCCTTCTTGCGCGTAAATAGGTTTCAATCAGGCAATTCCATTTCTCGAAGACCGTAGCGACGCGGCGTGCCGCGTCGGTTATAAAAACCGTGGGTTTCTATGGGTGGCGCGGAATGCGCATGGAGGCGGCGGCAATGGCAACATGTGGCTCGCAATGCGACACGCAATGGTATCCCCGCAAACGCCGACTGTAGGGTGCGGGGTCTTCGCGGTCCGCGCGAAGATTTCCCCGCCCGTTGTCACCATGCGCCGCTGCGGCGTTTGTAGCGACGTGGCGTGCCGCGTCGCAATTCTTAGCATCCTGCCGGTAGCGGCGTTCATTTTTTCTATTTCGCCATTTCTTTCGAAATGTCTACCTTTGCAGGAGATTAGGCAGTGTTGCGGCAATTCTCATCGGAAAGCAAAATGGCCACAAGAATAAAAAGCATCAAATGCCCGCAGTGCGGGAGTACTCGCGTGGAGGAGCTGGCCAACGGGCGTTTCCGTTGCAGGAGCTGCTCCACCACGTTCTTCCTCGATAGCGACGATATCACCATACACCACCAGTACGATGCGCCGCAGCTGCGGAAGTACCTAACGGGGAAAAATCTGCGTATCGTGCTGATTTCGGTGCTGGGGATGGTGGCCTTGTACGTGCTCTCATCTATACTGTCGCCCCGTTCGTCTAGCACGCAGTCGTCGTTATCGCAATCCGTCCGCGATATCGAGAATGTTGAGGAAAAGGAGGCCGAACCCGTTTTCGAGGCCAAGTACGCGGTGCCCTTTGCCAATAAGGATGGAATGCCGATGATTGCCCTGTTCGGCGTGCAGAGAACGGGCCAATATCCCAAGGTGAAGGAAGATTTTCTGCTGAAAATATACGATGTCACAGAGGAAGAGATGGTGAGCGCTTCGCTGCTGCCTATAGACCGATTGGGCAGGTTGGAGTACCGGCTCTTTGCCAACGGGAAGCTGAACATCATCATCAACGAAAGGCGTTGGTTCGTGCTCGATAGGCAGCTCTATTCGCTGGAAGAGCAAAACAGCTATAGGGAAATAGAACAGCTGAGCTCAGGATTCGCTTCGGTCAAGTTCGATTATATAGGCCGAGGCGACGGGATGGAGCTGATGACGAATCTGGGCAAGGCGTACTATTACTACCCCTCTATAGGCAAGGTTTACACGAAAGATCAGTACTTTGATGCCCTGAATAGTCGGCCTCCGCACGCGGTGGTTCGCACGGCTTTCGCCTTTTCATCGGTTACTGATGACTACCCGGAGCAGGATATTCAGCTGCTGAAAGTCAAGCAGTATTGGAAGGATGGCTACCCGCATGATTTTGTAGATGGATTCGGGTGGTATAAGGATTTTGGCGGGAAATTCATCGTCTACACTGATCGCGATCCGTATACAAAGGCCTTCATCAGCAAGTACAATGCCAATAGGGTTCGGCTCATTTCCTACAAGGATTTCACGCCGGGTTCCATTTATTTTGACCCCGATGTTTTCTATTTCAACGACAGCATCCTCCTTATTGGCTACAAGCCCACGGCGGCGCCCGATGCCGTCTACCAGTTCCAGCTTTTGGATGCCAACACCGCGGAACGAAAATGGACGGCGCAGAAGCCCGCAGAGCTCTCTGGCAGCGTTGCCAATGACGAGGCTGTGCTCACCTCGAAGGGCTTTATGCTGGCTTATGGCCGCAAGGTGTGGCTGCTGGGGCTCGACGGTAAAAACCGCTCCATTTCGTCGTTCTATAAGTACTAAAGGTGGGGATAAAATGCCGCGAGGCGTATTGCACGCATGGCAAAGAGACTGATAGGCAGATTTCTATGATTATTTAAAGACCGCAGCAATAGCGCAATGGGTATAAAGAATCTTTTCCACAGGCAGCTATCTACCGTTATCCAGTGGGCAGGCGACGATGGTGATTTCTGGTATAAATACCCCTCAAAGCACGATGAAATCATCAATGCCAGCAAGCTCATAGTGGCGCCCGGGCAGGGTGCTGTGCTGGTGTATGAGGGCGAGGTGGTAGATGTTATAGAAGAGGCGGGCTCGTTCAACCTGAAAACCGATAACCATCCGTTCTTCACCAACCTTGTAAGGCTACGCCAGGGGTTTGAGAGTGAGCACAAGCTGAAGATCTACTTCTTCCGTAAAACGCAGGTCTTGAACCAGCTCTGGGGGACGGCCGCACCGGTAAAGCTCATCGATAAGCAATACCGCATCCCGGTAGAATTGGGGGTCAATGGCAATTTCTCGTACCGAATGGCCGATGCCCGGCTGTTCCTGGCGGGTATCACGGGAGGGCGCGAGGAGTACTCTACCAGCGAACTCAGCGAGGTCTTGGCCGACCGGATAGTGCAGAATATCATCACGGAGCTGCACCAGGCAGACTATTCCTACGTGCAGATAGATGCCCACCTCGATGCGATGGCGGGGGCATTAAAGCAGAAGCTCGCCCCTGTTTTCCAGCAGCTGGGGCTAGAGCTCGCCGACTTCAGAATCATGGGAACGCAGTTCGACGAGGCGACCCGTGCGCGCATTGGGCGTATTGCCGACGTTACCTCCGATGCGCAGGCAGCGCAGGGGGCCGGGATGACGTACGCTGAGCTCGAGAAACTGCGGGCGTTGCGCGATGCTGCCCGTAATGAAGGCGGCCTGGCGGGCGCTGGCGTTCAGATGGGCGTGGGCATAGAGATGGGACGGCAAATGGGCGCAGTATCGGGCTCGGCAGGCAGAAACGGGGCGGCACAGACTACCGACGAGGAGCTGGCCCAACGGCTAAGGCGGCTGAAACTCCTGCTCGACGAGCACGTAATCACCCAGGATGACTACGAGCAGATGAAACGGCAACTGCTGCTGAAATCCTAACAACATCTAGCATTCTGAACTATGGCATACATTAAGGGAATCGTGCTGAGCATCGTGCTTCTCGCCTTGCTCATCATAGCCTATTTTACCCTGGATATGTGGGGTGTAGGGCTTCCATTCAGCCGGGGCACGCTGTACAGCATCGTCATCACGGTGGGCATTGTGGATTGCGTTGTAATCCTTCTGCTCATTTTCCTGCCGTTCCTTTTCAAAAAAGAGGGGGCGGGGTACGACAAAACGGGCACAGGGGTAGCGCAACGGAAAAGGAGAAAAGACCAGATTATCGCGGAATAGGCTGGCATGGAGAAGTGGAAGGGGAGGGCCAGGCAGGGGAAGGATGGAATAGGCAGGCAGGGGAGGGGGAGTGGGCAGGCAACTTTCGGCCTGCCCCTACATGGTCTATCCCCTATGCGGCATCGCCTTTGCCCAGATCGCAGGAATGGGGGCATCGATTGATGAAGGCATTACCCTTCCGATGATTTTTGATTTCAAAGGTCTAGAATCTGATAGTAAGATTCTATTAATTAAATAATTACGATGATGAAGAACGGTGTACTACGGCTGGCAGTGGTGCTCGCTTTGCTATTGGGTGCTGCTGGGGTGAAGGGGCAGGATGGGAAATCCTTCATTACCCTATGGGATACGGAGCTAAGGGTCGTCTACCTTGTGTACGATGGAAAGGAGATACACGGGGTGGATGTGGATGATAAGACGCTCTACATCCCGATAGTTGGGGAGAACTACGCAGTGAGCTACCGCAAGGTGGGGGAGAGCCAGTGGACTGATGCTGGCAGGCACACCACCCAGAGGGGGAAGGCTCTGATACTAAAGCTCCCAACCCCCGGGAAGTACTACGTGAAGGCTGGACCCGAGGGGGTAAAGGCAATATACGGTGGAGGGCAGCACTACACAACATGGACGGGTACGAACAGCCGCTTGCTGGAGGTGGTCTCGTTTGGCGATGTGGAGTGGGGCGAAAATGGGCTGGAGAGCGCTTTTATCGCCAGCACAGCGCTAACCACGATGGGGGTACGCAAGGCGGAATTCCCCGACGCACGGCTTACGCCAAAGGGGGTGAAGGGATCGCTGCGCCACCTATTCTGCGATTGCAGAGAGTTCAATGGCGACCTCTCCCAATGGGATGTGAGCCAGGTTACCAACCTAGACAGCACCTTCGCGGGCTGCGAGAAGTTCAACGGCGATCTCTCCAAGTGGAATGTGGGCAATGTGACCTCTATGCGCAGCACATTCTACGGTTGCGATGTTTTCAATGCGAACCTCTCAGAATGGAACGTGGGCCGTGTGGTACGTATGGACGATATGCTCCACGGTTGCTATGTTTTTAGCTCAGATATCTCCCGATGGAATGTGGCGCAGGTGGCAAATATGGATCAGCTGTTCTACTATTGCTGGGCCTTCAATGCGGATATCTCCAAGTGGAATGTGGCTCGGGTAACCACGATGAATCGGATGTTCTATGGGTGTAAAATCTTCAATGCCAATCTCTCCAGATGGGATGTGTCCAATGTGGAGGATATGGGCTTTATGTTCTGGGGGTGTGAGGCTTTCAACGCGGATCTTAGCCTGTGGAACGTGGGGAAGGTCGCCTCGATAGGGGGTATGTTTGTAAGGTGTAAGGCTTTCAACTACGACTGTATCACAAGCTGGGTGCCTCGCTCGCTGGAGAGAGGGCATATGTTCAGCGATGCCATAACCCCCGCGGCATGGAGTAGAATTCTGAAGGCTTGGGGGGCTATAGCCGATCGGCTTCCTCTGAATGCGAAAGTGGGGGCGGAGTGCAAGCATTTCAAGAGTGCCAACGCGGCAATAGCCCAGCTGAACGGCAGGGGATGGGAGATACTGGATGGCGGTGAGATGGACGGGGTTATCTTCCGGTACGATGCGAATGGCGGCGTATTTGCAGGGGGAAAAACCACTTGGGACGATGAAACGGAGGGAAAGGCGGAGGCCCCGAAGGTGCGCCCAACCAAGGCGGGTTTCGTGGTGTCTGGCTGGTATCAGGATGCAGCTTGCACCCGAAAGTGGGACTTCACGAAGAGCTACCCAATGGGCGGTAGCCCCTACACCATCTACGCTGGGTGGAGGGCCGGTAAGATCCTCACGATTATCCCACCGTCCAATGGTTCGCTAGAGGTGCGGGAAGGTGCTACCGTGCTGCCTACAGGATCTGGCGTTGCAGAGGGTGTGATTCTCACCATAATAGCCACTCCCGCGGAAGGCTATACCCTGAAGTCAATCACTGTCAACGGAACTCCCATAGCTACCAGTAGCCCGGCAACCTATACCGTGGCAGGCGACCTGGAGGTATCGGCAGAATTTGCAGAGGGAGGTAATACACCGGTGGAGGGGCTTGCAAGGGTGGTGGCTGCCCCCAATCCGTTTGGGCATTCGCTAATCCTGATGAATGCTGAGCGGGTGGCTAGCTACACAGTACTGAATGCAAAGGGTGCGGTAGTGGCAAGCGGGGCGCATGATGGCTCGCCAACGCTACAAATAACCGCGCAGGACTGGCCTAGCGGTTTCTACCTCGTGCGGCTAGTGGGACCTGACGGGGTGAAGGTGCTGCGGATCGTGAAGATGTAGGGATGGTGCTCACAGGTGGGGGGCTTTGGACGGCGAAGCCCCCTCTACGGTCGGCGTTGCGGGGTATGCCGCTTGACTAACATTCTACGCCCATGCGGGGATGCCATGCGCGTATATCGCCAACCAATCCGTGAGTTTTCTAAGTTGATGCGATGATCAATGGAAACGGCGTGAAGGCGAGTCAACGACGCGGCACGCCGCGTCGCTACGTCCTTCGGAGAACGGGAGAATCGGTTTTAAACCGCCGTATTCCAAAAGGGGACCGCGGCGAAAGGCCGTAGGGGGTCAATCTTTCTGGGGAGATTTTCCCTTCTTGCGCGTAAATCGGCTTCAATCATGCAATTCCATTTCTCGAAGAGCGTAGCGACGCGGCGTGCCGCGTCGTTTATGGGAGGTTTGCAGAGGTCTTGGATGGTATGCGCGGAGGCGATGGGCGGGGGAATCTTCGCGCTGCGAAGCCCCCTCTACGGTCGGCGTTGCGGGGTATCTCTATTGGCCAACATTTACGTCACAGCGGAAATCAACGGGAACGCCATGGGCGGATAATGACGCGGCACGCCGCGTCGCTACGTCCTTCGGGAAACGTGAGGATAGGATTTAACCGCCGTATTCCAAAAGGGAGGCCGCGGCAAAAGGCCTGTAGGGGTTCAATTTTTTATGGGGGGCCTTCTTGTTGGTAAAGACCTTTTAATCATGCAATCCCATTTCTCGAAGAGCGTAGCGACGCGGCGTGCCGCGTCGTTGTAAAAACCGTAAGGTCTCCTTAGGTGGGAGCCATAAAGGCGGATAACGATGCGGCACGCCGCGTCGCTACGTCCTTCGGGAATCGGGAGAATAGGTTTTAAACCTCCGCATTCCAAAAGAGGGACCGCGGCGAAAGGCCTATGTGGTCAATCAATTTTTAAAGGGGGCTTTGGTAAACAGTTTTTAATCACGCAATTCCATTTCTCGAAGAGCGTAGCGACGCGGCGTGCCGCGTCGTTTTGTGTGGGCGCTACAGAGAATCCCATTTCTATCAATTAACGAGATTTGCTATCTCGTTCTTGGTAGGGGCGGTGCTGTAGGGGCGGGTCGAGAGTTGCCCGCCCACCCCCGAGTACCCTCCCTAACAGTGCCGTGTCGGTTATAAAAACCGTGGCTCTCCATGCGTGGCATGGTATGCGCATGAAGGCGGCGGCAATGGCGACATGTGGATCGCAATGCGACACGCAATGGCCTCCCCGCAAACGCCGACTGTAGGGTGCGTGGTCTTCGCAACGCGAAGATTCCCCCGCCCACCGTCTCCGCCGCGCAAATCCTCCCCGTCCGCCCCATCCACCATACGCGGTTACGGGAGGCCTGCGCGAGGGGCATCAAGAATCGCCCGCAGGCCTGTGCCCACGGGATATGCGGGCTATTCCCCATCTCGGGAGTACCTAGCGCACTACCTTCGCGGCGTGGAATCGAGAGATTCCTCTTGCCTGCACCCTAAATCAGGACGCACAATCAATCTACCGTAATAACCAACCAAAACCATACCGACATGGCCAATGCAATTCCCCACAAGCTCCGCTACCAGGACTGCCCCCACCCTCTTCCTGGAGTGCGACCGCCTGCTGGTGTAAGCTGCGTTAGTAGCGACGTGGCGTGCCGCGTTCCCAAACGCCGCGTCGCGTTCCCAAACCCGCATTGCGATTAGGGGATTCGGCTCGCTCCATTATGTGGCGTTCTCCAATTGCCACCCTCGGGGGGCTAAAAATTGCAGAAATGAAATAATGTCTACCTTTGCGTCTGACAACCCTGTCAAATCGATAGGCTAAAATTGATGTAAATGCTTAGAATAGGCGTAGATATAGGTTCGACGACGGCGAAAATCGTAGTGCTGGGTGCTGATGATTCGGTGCTCTTTGAGGCCTACGAGCGCCATAATGCGAAGGCCAAGGAGCTCCTGCTATCGTTCTTGGATAGACTGCGTGCCCAGTTTGGCGATAGCGAGGTGTCGTTGAATATCACGGGTTCTGTGGGCATGGGGGTGAGCGAGAAGTGCGGAGTGGCATTTGTGCAGGAGGTGGTGGCGGCTACCAAGGCCATACAGCATTTCTACCCGCAGGTACGCTCGATGATCGACATTGGGGGTGAGGATGCCAAGGTGGTATTCTTCAAGGACGGGCGTGCTACCGACCTCCGTATGAACGGGAACTGTGCTGGAGGAACGGGGGCTTTCATCGACCAGATGGCGATTCTGCTGGGAGTGCCACCCGAGGAACTCACCACCCTCGCGGAGAGGAGCAAGAACATCTACCCCATCGCCTCTAGGTGCGGGGTGTTCAGCAAGACCGATGTCCAGAACCTGATAGCCAAGAATGTGGGCAAGGAGGACATAGCGGCCTCTGTATTCCACGCGGTGGCGGTGCAGGTGGTGGCTACGCTAGCCCACGGGTGTGAGATAGCGCCGCCAGTGCTATTCTGCGGGGGGCCACTCACATTTCTACCCCAGCTTCGGCAGGCTTTTATCGACTACCTAAAGATCTCGGAGTCAGACCTTGTGCTGCCCAAGAACAGCCACCTTATCCCGGCATTGGGGGCTGCCCTTGCGGCGGAGAAGGGTAAAGTCCAGCTGCTCTCGGAGCTGCGAGATTCTATCACTAAGGGGTTGGACAGCAATGGGATAGTGCGCAAGGGGCTTGAGCCAATATTTGCCAGTGAGGAGGAGTACGCGGCCTGGAAG
This sequence comes from Candidatus [Bacteroides] periocalifornicus, assembly GCA_001421095.1. GTDB lineage: Bacteria > Bacteroidota > Bacteroidia > Bacteroidales > CAJPTX01 > Bacteroides_D > Bacteroides_D periocalifornicus. Next base: position 44,013 of record LIIK01000008.1, read on the forward strand.
GCACGAATCAATACCCACGCCATGCGCGAGGCGGATTTGACGCCCGGTAAGCATAGGGTGACGTTGGGCATTGACTCGGGCTCTACCACCACCAAGATCGTAGTGCTCAATGCGCAGAATGAGTTGCTTTTCCACTACTACCACAATAACGAGGGGAATCCTATAGCCGCAGCCCGCAAGGGATTGGAGCTTTTCCGAGAACGTTGCCAAGAGGCGAGGGCTGAGGTAGAAATTGTGGGGAGCTGCTCCACGGGCTACGGAGAGGATCTGCTCAAGGCTTCGTTTCGGCTCGATAGCGGTATCATAGAGACGATAGCGCACTACATGGCCGCCCGCCACCTTACGCAGAAGGTGAGCTTTATCCTCGACATTGGTGGTCAGGATATGAAGGCGATCTTCGTGAATGATGGGGTAATAAACCGCATGGAGATCAACGAGGCCTGCTCTAGCGGTTGCGGCTCGTTCATCGAGACCTTCGCGAAGTCGCTAGGTTACGATAAGGAGGCCTTTGCCCGCGAGGCGAGTTTGGCCAAGCTACCCTACGATCTGGGTACTCGCTGCACGGTGTTCATGAACTCAAAGGTAAAGCAGGCGCTGCGCGAGGGAGCTTCGATTGGTGACATTGCTGCCGGGCTATCATACTCGGTGGTGAAGAATTGCCTCTACAAGGTTCTGCGTCTCAAGGGGGTAGAGGAGCTGGGTGAGTACGTGGTGGTGCAGGGTGGTACGATGCGGAACGACTCGGTTGTGCGTGCCTACGAAAAGCTGATAGGGCATCCGGTATTCCGTAGCAATCGCCCGGAGTTGATGGGTGCTATAGGGTGTGCGCTCTATGCTCAAACGCATACGCACGGCGAGGTTGGGGTTACGCTTGAGGAGATTCTCGGGCAGGCTGACTACACCACCAAGCAGCAGGTGTGCATAGGGTGCGAGAACAAGTGCCTGGTGAGCATCTACCGATTCAGCAACGGGAGCCGCTACTTCTCAGGTAACCGGTGCGAGAAGATCTTCACCAACCAGGGCAGCGCTGTGGAGCACGGGACTAATGCCTATGCTCAGAAGCTGAATCTCCTGTTCAACAGGAAGATCGAGGTCTCTAATCCGATTGCTACCATCGGGATTCCCCGCTCGCTGAATATGTATGAGGAGTACCCATTTTGGCATACGCTCTTCAGCCTGTGCGGTATCCAAGTGGTGCTGTCTGATACCTCTACCTTCACCAAGTACGAGGGGAGTGTGCGCCTTATAATGAGCGATAATATCTGCTTTCCGGCCAAACTGGCGCATAGCCACATCAAGAATTTGATTGACAAGGGGGTAGATAGGATTTTCATGCCCTTTGTGGTGTTTGAGAAGCAGGAGGGGGGGCAGAATAGCTACAACTGCCCGATAGTATCAGGATACGCCGAGGTGATAAAGAGCGTGCATAGCACCGATATCCCTATAGATTCGCCCGCTATCACCTTCAAGGATCACAAGCTGCTGCTACGCCAGTGTACGGAGTACCTTGCGGGGTTGGGCGTAAAGGCCAAGGTGGTGAAGGAGGCATTCTCCAAGGCCCTAGAGGCGGCAGATCAGTATGCTGAGCAGATAGCTACGTACAATCGGCAGCTGCTGGAGTCGAATGGCGGGAAGCGGTTGGCGATTTTGCTTGCCGGGCGTCCCTACCATGCCGATCCGCTTATCCAGCATAAGCTCAGCGATGTGATAGCGGCGATGGGGGCTGATGTGCTGACTGAGGACGTAGTGCGGGGCATGGATATAGAGGCTAAGGATGTGCATTTCGTGTCGCAGTGGGCCTATACCAATCGGATACTCAAGGCGGCAGAATGGGCAGGAAGGCAGGGCAATGGGGTGCAATTCATGCAGATGACCTCGTTCGGCTGTGGCCCTGATGCGTTCCTGACCGATGAGACGCGCCACCTGCTCAAGCTGCATGGCAAGACGCTCACCCTGCTGAAGATAGACGATGTGAGCAATATCGGCTCTATAAAACTGCGGGTGCGGAGCGTGATAGAGAGTATGAAGCTCAGCGTGCAGGAGAAGCAAGCGGAGCGTGCCCCATTCGTTCGCCCTCCCGTATTCACCAAGGAGGAGCGGCAGAAGCGCAAGCGTATCATTGCACCGTTCTTCACCCCCTTCATCTCCCCGTTGATACCACCGCTCTTCAAGCTTGCGGGCTACGATGTGGAGAACCTAGAACCGAGCGATACGCAGTCTGGCGAGTGGGGGTTGCGCTACGCGAATAACGAGGTCTGCTACCCCGCAACGCTGGTGGTGGGCGATATAGTGAAGGCCTTCAAGAGCGGGAAGTACAGCCCTGAGGATACCGCAGTAATCATTACCCAGACCGGGGGGCAGTGCCGTGCTACAAACTACATCTCGCTCATTAAGCGAGCATTGGCAGAGAGCGGCTATCCCGATGTGCCGGTAATCTCGCTGGCCTCGGGCTCTGGGGTGGAGAATAATCAGCCGGGGTTCAAGATGAACTGGCTGAAGATCATCGGTATAGTGGTGGCTGCGTTACTCTACAGCGACTGCATCGCGAAGTTCTACTACGCAGCGGTGGTGCGTGAGAAGGGGAGGGGAATGGCAGCCCGGCTACGCGATTACTATCTGGCGAAGGCCGATCCAGTAATTCGCAGGCACGACACCAAGGGGCTCTGGGCTCTGCTGGGTGAGGCTGCTGAGGCGTTCAACGATATTATAGTAGAACGCCGCACGCACAAGGTAGGGATAGTGGGTGAAATCTACCTGAAGTTCAACCCATTTGCCCAGAAGGATATCACCAACTGGCTCACCGAGCAGGGCATAGAGGTGGTGCCGCCGCTGCTAACCGACTTTTTCCTGCAGAGCTTTGTGAATACAATGGTGAATCGCGACAATCTGTTGGAAAGTGAGGGGCTGCCACGCCCGCTGCTGAAGGGTATCTATGCACTGGTATGGTCTAAGATCCAGAAAGCCAATAGGATCTGTAGCGCATTCAGGATCTTCACACCTTTCGAGTCGATATTCGCCAAGGCAGAAGAGGCCGAGCAGGTCGTTTCGCTCTACGCGCAGTTTGGTGAAGGGTGGTTGCTACCCGGCGAAATCCTCTCTATGGCGCACCAGGGGGTAAATCACGTGGTGAGCCTGCAGCCGTTTGGGTGTATAGCGAACCACATAGTGGCCCGGGGTATAGAGAATAGAATGAAGCGACTGTACCCAGACTTGAACCTGCTCTCGCTAGATTTTGACAGCGGGGTGAGCGATGTGAACCTCCGGAATAGGATTCTGCTATTCTTAGACAATATACTGGGAGTGGAGGCGTAGGGAGAATAGCATCATAACGTATTGTGGCAAAGGATTTCAGTTCCTGTGGAGGGGGCTGCGTAGGGCGGTGGCGCAATACTTAGGGAGGCTCTTTGAATGTAATGTATAGGTAGATGATGTATTGACCGCTGGGAGGTGATTCACTAGAGGCGGTTTAACATTAAGGGTTGTCGATAGAAAACGGTGATGGAAGATGGTAAGCCAACATCTGGCACAGAGGCACGAATAGTGCAGGAGGCGACGAGGCTCTTCACAGAGCGGGGCTATATTGCCACGAGCATGGCTGATATTGCTGCGGAGGTGGGAATCAATCGCACAGGGCTACATTACTACTACCGGACAAAGGATAGAATGTTTCAGGCTGTATTCGGCAGCGTGGTGAAGCAGCTAATCCCCCAGATTCATGAAATCATCCTAGAGGTTAACAGCCCCGTGGAGGAGAGGGTCAGTAGGGTGATAGATGTCTATTACGGGCTTTTCAAGGCTAACCCGAGCCTGCCAATGTTCATGCTTCGGGAGATGCAACGAGATTTTGATAATCTGCTGAATGCGATCTACCGGATGCACCTTGAGCGCTACTGCACTGCGATAAGCCTAGGGCTACAGCGGGAAATGGACAGCGGCCATATACGGAAAGTACCCATCAGATTCCTGTTCATGACGTTCTATTCGCTGCTGACCATGCCCTTCATAACCAAGAATCTGTGCCAGTACGTTTGGCTGGAGGAGGGGGAAGCGTTTACTGATATGGTGGCTAAGTGGAAGCCATACGTGGTGGAGCAGATAAGGGCGCTGCTGGAGATACGGCAATAGCGCGCTGAGGCAGGGAAGAGAGCCGCCTAGACGAAGTCCAGGCGGCTCTCTTTTTTACGGCTTTTTGCCCCTTGTTTTCCCATTTTCAGCGGGCTTGTTCCCCTCCCATTCGCCCAGGAGATGGGTTTTAACCATGTTATCACCCATCGCCCTGCGAGGGAAAGCGGGAATGGCGTAATTCTGCCCTGGCGGGTCTTAGTAGCGACGTGGCGTGCCGCGTCGCGGCTTTACACCATCCGTGCTGCGGTTGTGGCGTATCCGCGTCGCGGCTTTACACCTTCCGCGCTGTGGTTAAAGCGTAATCCATCTTGCGGTTAAGCCATCCCACGCGCCCTTTAGCCGCGCTTCGGGTTCATTAGCGTTTTCGGGAGATGGGGTAGATCCTTAAGATGTGAATGGGGGGCTGATAGGATGTACGATTTCAGCCTCCCAGTATTCGATAAGTGCACGCTACGCGCGAGGACGAGGTCGAAGAATCATCAGATGTGGACGGTGACCTTTATGGATGGCGACACGGAGTGGAAGAGCGTGCAGGTGGAGGATGGTGAACTCTGCGAGAAACCAACGCCAGACCCAGTGAGAGCGGGCTACACCTTTGAGTACTGGTGTAGCGATAGGGGAGATCCAGAGACATCGAAATTCCAGTTCAGAGTGCCCATACGGAAGAATCTGACACTCTGGGCACAGTGGAGGCGGGATCCCAAGGTAGTACTCCACAAGGTGATATTTGACACGCAGGAGGCTGGCAAGATCGACACCGTGGAGGTGGAGGACGGCAAGGCAGTGGCAGAGCCTACAGCACCAGTGAGGGCAGGGTACGATTTCAAGGGTTGGTATACCGATGCGGGATGCACGATAAAGTACAACTTCAGCTCGGTGGTTACTGGCGATATCCACCTCTACGCCAAATGGGAGAGCAATGGGAAACCGACGTTCAAGGTGACATTCCACAGCAATGGTGGTAGCGAAGTGCCAGCGCAGCAGGTGGAGGAAAACTGGAAGGTTCAGCGACCTAAGAATCCTGTGTGGGCGAAGCACCAGTTTGCAGACTGGTATGAGGATGCGGGGCTCACGAAGCTCTACGATTTCGACGCGCAGGTAACAAAACCACTCGACCTCTACGCCAAATGGCTTTCGCTCTGTACGGTAAGCTACTCGCAACCCGAGCACGGAAGGATGGATGTGAGAAACGGCAACGACCCCGTAGCGAGCGGCAACGAGGTGCTGGAGGGCACTAAGCTCTCGGTAAGCCTACAGGCCGATGATGATTACAAGCCCAAAAGCCTGCTGGTGAACGGAAAGGAGCAGAAAATAGGTGAGGATATAGAGGTAAGGGAGGATGTGACCCTGGTGGCGGAATTCACCCTCGCGACCTATACGGTGACGTTTATCTACAACGATGGGGTAACGCAGAACTTAGACACTGTGGTGCCTATCTATACGATTCTCCAGCGGGGCGACGATCCTCAGCGGGAGGGGTATCGATTCAAGGATTGGTACATGGATCAGAATCTAGAAACGCCCTACGATTACAGCCGGCCGGTGAAGAACGATCTTAAGCTCTACGCCAAGTGGGCGAAGCTCTGGACAGTAACCTTTGAGAGCAATGGGGGAAGCCCAGTGGATGCCCAGCAGGTGGAGGAAGGGCAAGCGGCTACCGAACCCCCAGCACCCACCAAGGGCGACGGGAGTGATTTTGGCGGTTGGTTTGAGGATGAAGGGCTGACGAAACCCTTCGTATTCACCACATCGATTACTGGCGATAAGAAGCTCTACGCCAAGTGGGATACCAACCGATGCACCATAACCTTCAATAGCAATGGCGGTTCTACGGTGAAGGCTATCCAGGTACAGAAAGGTAAGCAGGCTAACGAGCCTACAGCACCTGTTCGGAGCGGTTACACTTTCGGGGGATGGTATACCGATGCGGCCTGCACTAAGGCCTACGATTGGAATAATCCCGTAGTTGCCAACCTAACGCTCTACGCCAAGTGGCAGATGGCAACCCCCGTGGCGCAGCTGCCCGAGGTGGTGGTGGCTAACCCCATAGACGGAGAGCTACGGCTGCTGAATGCCGAAAGGGTAATACGCTATACGGTGTACACCCAGACTGGCGTAGCTATAGTGCAAGGACGCTCGGCGGGCGCTGGGTCTATAAGGATAGATGCTACGGATTGGCCCAGTGGGGGCTACCTAGTGCGGGTGGAAGGCGCAATGGGCGGAAGGACTATAAGGGTAGTGAAACAGTAAGGATTGTTGGCAGCTTGCCCCCATCGGGTTACCGGTGGGGGCCGTTGTCATGGTTTTGCTGTAGAATGGGGTGCGCTCGGGAAGAGTGGGCATTTTGCCCCATATTATGATGCGCACGCAGAGAGCATGCAATTTTGTCCCCATGCAGCTTAGTAGCGACATGGAGGCTCGTGTTGCGATTTGGCTTTTCAGCATTCTCATTACCATACAGTTCAGCAATTTTAATGGGATTTTTTAGCCGATGAGATTTATCAAAACGATCTTTAGCCTTCTGCTTCTCGCGGCCTGCTGGGGAGGGGAGACCCTTGGGCAGAAGGTGAACTACCTCTACGCTGGGCATGATTCTACCGTGCTAGAGGTGGAATTTCCCTCTGTGCGCCTTGAACCCGTTGAGGTTCAGGGGCAGCGAAGCCTATTGCCCTATATGCCAGAGGGGATCTATAGGCAGGAGGCGGGTGATCCGGATTTGCCCAACTACGCCCTGCCGATGCTTATGCAGCCTGGGCAAACGGCTAGCGTTCGCATACTCTCTATGGAGCTGGACACCGTGCCGGGCGTACTGATTGCGCCTTCTAGAGGTATGCTAATACGGACTGTAGACCCTAGCACGGTGGTTAGAATCTTTGGCCCTAGCTATACGAACGATGGACTGTTCCCTACCCAGAGCGTAGAATTTGCCGCCCCCTATTGGCAGGGTACCAACTACGGGCGGAGTTTGCAGCTCTACCCCTTGCAGTACAATCCGGTGAAGCGGTAGCTCTTGGTTGCTAAAAGGATGCGGTTGGCTATTAGGGGTCTGGTAGATCCTAGCGAATTGTTCCCAGAGGAAGTACGGGCAGCAGCGAACTATTCGAATATCTATCCAGCACTCTCTAAACTCCCGAAAGTCAGAGGTCAGAAGGTTGATCCCCAATACGAACTGATGGTGGTAGTGCCTGAGAGATACCGAGCCGCCATACAGCCTTTGGTGCTGTGGAAACGGCAGAGAGGGCTAGCTGTGAGCATCTGCAACTACGGCAAGGTGAATGGGGGCAGATAGTAAAGAGCCCCTCTACCCTGAAGCAGTATATCCAGACGAGGTACGAGGCCTCCAGCTCGCGGCTACGCTACGTGCTGCTTGTGGGTGGACGGGAGGATATTCCACCGTTTACGAGGACGGGGATCTCAGACCTAAGCTCTGGCGTACCCAATTCCGATAGCGATGTGGCCTACGGGCAGCTGCCAGGGCCAGACGGGAGGGAAGACCATGTGAATGAGGTTTACGTGGGGAGATTCTCGGTGCGTGGGATTCCAGAGCTAGAGTCCATGGTGAAGAAGGTTATAACCTACGAACGCGATCTGGATGCCAGCGATACGTGGCTATCCAATGGCCTTTCGATAGCCAGCAATGAGGGGACGAATGCGGGCGATAACGACGAAACTGATAGAGAGCACAGCCGGCTTATCCGCCAACATATGCTCTCGGGCGGTTACCAGCAGGTGGATACGCTTTTCGACTTGCCACGCCGTTCGGTGAAACCACAGGATGTTTTTGAGACTATCAACAGCGGGGTGGGGGTGATAACCTATATAGGGCATGGCGATGTGCGTTACTGGCAAACCTCTGGATTCACCGTTGGCCATATAGAGCAACAGCTTAGGAACACTAGGGCTTGGCCTTTTATATTCGATGTAGCCTGCCTAAACGGTAAGATGGCAGAGGGACCCTGTTTTGCCGAGGCGTTCGCCAGGGCTAGCCGCGATGGTGAGCCTACGGGCGCATTGGCCATAAACGGAAGTAGCGATAACCAACCGTGAGCACCACCCATGGCAGCCCAGGACGCTATGGTTGACTACCTTACAGGGTTTAGCCCTACCGATGGCATGCTAGAGCAGGAGCAACTCTCCTATGGTATGCTGGTAGCGCGGTCTGTGCAGGTGATGCTGGGCAAATACACGGGGCGGTACGGTGCAGTCACAGCCGATACGTGGAATACGTTTGGCGACCCCTCGGTGTATCTTCGCACGCAACCGCCTATCCCCATGCGGGCAGAGCTTACTAGAACCGTAAGGATGGGCGATACGCTGCTCAGTGTGCAGTGAGACACGGAGGGGGCACTCGCTGTGCTTACCTTTGAGCGTACAGGTGAAGATACAGCCTACCTTAGGGCGGTGGTAGACGGAGGACTGGCGCAGTTTCGGGTGAAAGCAATTAAAAAATCAGATCGGCTTACACTTACGGTTACAGCGCCCAATAGGCAAACGGTGGTTAGCACGCTCAATGTGGAAGAGGCCAATGCTTTCAGCCTTCGTTCAGTGGTGTGAAGCTAAAGACTGCTGTAGGGGAAGAGGGAATCTCAATGAAGGGTGGCGATAGTCGAGAGCTTTCGGGCGAGTTGTGCAGCTCGGGATCTGCATTGCCCAGTGGGTCAGTATCGTTGGAGTGTGTATTGGAACCGAGTACCTTGGGAACGGTAGCTGTGGAGCTGCCCGATGTGAAGGTTGCTGCTTTAGGGCAGTGTACGGGTAGGCAAAATCTGGCCAAGGTCACGCTGAAGGCGGAGATACCAGAGGGTACACAGGGTACTCTGCGGCTTAAGGCTAAGGTGGGCGATGTGGTGGTGGGTGACTATAGCCAGCTCTTCCGAATGGGGACGTGGCGTATGGTAATAGACAGCCTCTCCATTGCAGCGAGTTCAAACGGTGGTAGCGTGCTGGTACCAGGCGAAAAGCTCACGCTTCAGGTGGCATTGAGGAATGTAGGGGGGCTCGATGTGGAGAATTACCAGCTGATGCTTTCCTACCCAGATTTTCCAGAATTCACCCCAAAAGAGTTCAAGCGCACATTGCTCCCTGTTGGAGCAAAGAGCTGATTCCGTCTAGATGTACAGCTGCCAGAGCAAGCCAAGAACAGAAACTTCACGGTGCTTCGGGCAACGGTCCTGGTGGCGGGCAAAGAGGTGACCGTTACCGAGCTCCCCATCCCGCTTAAAGAGCGTTACATCGCGCAAGCCCTCTTTACGGGTTACCCACTTGCGAATGGGGATGCTAAGTACCAGAAAACAAGGATTATTATACCCCGTGAAACATTTAAGGCTGGGCAGTATACGGGGATTAGAATCCCGGTGTACGCTTACGGTTTGCAACAGCAGGGTGCGTGGAACGCCACGGCAACACTAGAACCTACGCTGGCTACCACCATGTCTGATTTGCCCAAAAGCGTACTGGATACGACCACTTGGCCTAGTGCTACCCTGCCCGTAACCTACGATTCGGCCTCCCATTCGCTCGTTCTGCCTACCAATGTTGTGAAGATGTCGGGCGATAAGAACCTCCTGCTTACCATCTACTACCGCGGTGGTCAGCAGCAGGGGTATGGGGTAAAGCCCGCCCAAAAGGGGTACGGCATGGTGGATGTAGCCCAATTGCATGGTGGAGGGGACGCCGAGGTCTATAATCCGGTATTCCCCCCCCCGCGCAGAGCTGATAGAGGCTAGGAGGGCGAAGGTCACTCTCGCCTTTCACCCGGTAGACGGAGGTAAGCCCGAGGCTCTACGGGTGCGATTCAATGGCGAACTCCTCGCAGTCAACCAGCAGGCTACAGCATATGCCAATGTGCTTGAGGGGGACTATACCCTACAGTTCAGCACAGACAATTACCTCGATAGCACGGTGGCAGTGAGCGTTCGGGGGACGGAGTCCTCCCATGCAATACCGCTCCTAGCACCACACGCTGCGCCAGTAACCATCTGGGTTACCAACAAGCAGGGGGCAAGCCTAGATGGCGCCGCGGCAGAGGTGGGAGGAGTAACAGCGCAACCAGATGATGATGGTGTATTCCATTTTAGCTTTAGGCCAGGGATATACCCCCTTGCAGTTAGTGCGCCAGGATTCTCGGCCATGAATTACGATATTGTGGTTACGAAGTCAGGGTTCAACGGTAAATACGCTCTTTCGGCAGATCTTAGTCCAGTAGATGAACCCGAGGGTATACGTCTACACCCCAATCCGGCCGGTTCGTACCTAGAGATGCAGCTTCCAGAGGGCGTGGAACGATTGCAGGTGCTGGCTTCTACTGGAGTTGAGATGCTTGAGGTGCAGGTTAGCGAGCAAAAGGTCAGGATAGATGTGCGCGCCCTTCCAGCAGGGGGCTATATTGTTAGGGCTGTAGGGAAGGGGAGGGCGCCCGTATTGGCACGCTTTGTTAAGCTGTAGGTGATTTTGCGGGTAAGATAGGTAAGATAATGGTGCGTAATCAGCGGAATGTGTGGATTCTTATGCTAGCTGCGATGTCGCTTCTGACTGTGCCGCTCGGCTGTACGAAAGAGCCGATTAAGCCCATTGAGAATCCTGACAGAGTCGACACCGTTCCAAATCCCAAGCCAGATACCATTCCAGACCCCAAGCCACAACCCGAACCGTCGCCAGTGCCAGGCAAATACCCCGCTGTCGATAGTATCATGGTGGATGCCTACCATTTCGATAGTTGGGTCTACATCTCCCTCGAGAAGAGGGGCAATGCTCGCGTATTGGGGAAGGGGAGCATGACTGTGGATGGCGAACGGCGAGTGGTGGAGGAGCTTTCTTGGAGAGAGCGTGATGATTGGGATGTGGCGCTCCACCTTACCGACTGGCGCACCAATGGCGGTACATCGGGAAAAGGGCAGTGCGCAGTGGCCAGAACCGAGGAGAAGGACTTTGCTAAAGTTACCGAGGTACCAGCACCGTCGGCATTCATAGCCGATGATTCTATACAGGTGCACTATGCGCATAAGCTGGATAAGATTACCACCTTTGGCAATGCGCTACTGTCTGATGTTGTGACCATGGTGCACCAAGGGGGCGGTCCTCCAATATTCTCCATTCTCCCGAAAGTTTTAGTGCTTCGCACAGCCAAGGGGCGATACCTCAAGCTGCAGGTAACGGGCTACATGGATATGGCAGCGAGTAAATATCTGCAAATCTCATTCAGATACCAAGAGCTAAAGCCGCAGCCATAGTTCGTGTGCATAGCGGTGCTACCCAGTGAAGACCCACCCGAGAGGGTGGGTCTTTTTATGCCGTTTTGCCAGTTATTCCCCATCTTCTTGCTACCTTTGCCCCGTTTACCGAGAAATCAATATTAGAACATCAGGTTTATTCTATGAAAAGATCGCAAGTAGCCCCCTTTTTTCTTGCCATTGCCCTGGTGGCGGCATTCACCTTTGCGGCGTACGGTATAGCTGGCATTCGTGTGGTCAAGGAGCTTTCGCTCAGCCCTATGGTTATAGGCATTGTGCTGGGGATGCTCTTTGGCAATACTCTGCTGCCCTATGTGCTGGGTTCGTGGGAGCTTAAAGGGGGATTCAAATTCTGCAGCAAGACCCTCCTGCGCACCGCTATCGTATTCTACGGATTCCGCCTCACGGTGGGCAATGTGATGGAGATAGGGGTGCCGGGTATCGTTATCGATATCATAGTGGTGACCACGGTGCTGCTGCTGGGTACGTGGCTAGGGCGGCGGTTGGGGCTTGATAGCGATTTGGCCATACTCACCTCATCGGGCAGCGCGATATGCGGGGCAGCTGCGGTGCTGGGTACAGAGCCCGTGGTGCGCGCCAAACCCTACCAGACGGCAATAGCTGTGACAACGGTGGTGCTCTTCGGTACCATTGCCATGTTCCTCTACCCTGCGCTCTACAGGGCGGGAGTGTTCGACCTTAACCCTACGCAGATGGCGCTCTACACCGGGAGCACCCTCCATGAGGTAGCCCATGTGGTGGGGGCAGGCAACGCAATGAACGATGTGGTAATAGCAAACAATGCGGTGATTACCAAAATGATCCGTGTTATACTGCTTGCCCCATTCCTCATAATTCTGGGCTTAATACTGCAGCGTACTCGCCGTGGGAAACCCGAATTTGAGGGTAATGCGGGTGGAGCCTGGTGGCGAAGATTCCCCTGGTTTGCCATTGGTTTCCTGCTGGTTATCTGCTTCAACTCCTTCGACCTCTTGCCGCATTCTGCCGTGGGTATGATCAATAAGCTCGATAATTTTGCGCTGGCTATGGCCATGACGGCCTTGGGTATCGATGCCGACTTCCGCAAGTTCAAGGAGGCGGGTTTTCGGCCATTCCTGCTGGCGCTTATCCTTTTCGGCTGGCTCATCGGTGTCGGCTACCTGTTGGCCAAGTATTTAGCGCCCGCATTGGCCTAGTTTCATCCAAACCATCCATTCGCCATGCACAAGTCAGGTTTTGTCAGCATTCTCGGGAATCCCAACGTTGGGAAATCCACACTTATGAATCGTCTGGTAGGCGAGCGGCTGTCCATAGTCACCAGCAAGGCGCAGACTACCCGCCATCGAATTTTTGGCATTGTCGATACCCCAGACTACCAGATTGTTTACTCCGACACCCCAGGTATATTGGCGCCAGCCTACGAGCTACAGCGCACCATGCTGAAGGCGGTGGAGCAGACCCTGGAGGATTCCGATTTCCTGCTCTACATAACCGACGTGGTGGAGAATCCGGCCAAGCACGCCGAGTTTTTCGCCACCATAGCCAAGAGTCCCATCCCAAAGCTGGTGCTTATCAATAAGATCGATCTTACCGATCAGCATACGCTAGAGGGACTCGTTGCCCAGTGGGCAGAGAGGTTGCCCGGGGCTGAGGTGCTCCCCATATCGGCCCTGCATAGCTTTGGCGTGGAGCTTATCCAGCCGAAGATCATTTCGCTCCTACCCGAGGGTGAAAAGTACTTCCCCCCCGATACGCTGACCGACAGACCAGTGCGTTTCTTCGTTACGGAGATCATCCGAGAGAAGATCCTGCTCTACACCCATCAGGAGGTGCCCTACTCGGTAGAGATCTCGGTGAGCGACTACCGCGAAGAGCGTGGTATCGACCGTATAGAGGCGGTGATATACGTTGCCCGCGATTCACAGCGGGGCATCCTCATCGGGCACGGGGGGCGCATGCTCAAGCGCATTGGCATAGAGGCCCGCAAGGATCTGGAGCGATTCCTCCAGAAGCACGTCTACCTTGGCCTCACGGTTCAGGTGGCCGATAACTGGCGCGACGACCCAGACCAGCTCAAGCGATTCGGGTATACGGAGTAGGGCGGAATACCGCAAAATCTGATTCAACGGGCGATGCGAAGAGCATCGTCCGTTTTTTTTTTTGCAATTTATTGATGTCTGGTAAAACTTAATGGGGGTTACGAAATCTCCTAAGAATATAGTCAAAATCTTCAAAAATAGGCTTATAAAGGCCTAACAAGCAAGAAATACCCAGATAATAGCAATTTGTATAATCTGTCTAAAAGATTGCCTCTGTATTAAAATTGGCTATAACTATAAGATTTTTATCTATTTGCAGTAATCGTATGTATTTTTAGCGGACAGCAATAAAAAAAGATTGAACCCATTACGAAACTTTTGCAGGGGGGCATCGTGCCAAATTTCGCTCTGGTATAGACTGGGAGGTGTTGATGGTATGTTATTTCACGGCTCGTTGCCCTCCTTAGTAAGGACGCGGTGTAACCCAACCCCAAGGGAGGCCCCAAACCGAACAAAGAAAGCAAAAGATATCAACGCCAATTGACTCTGAAATCTTGCACGCCGGGATTTGAATCACTACCTAGTTGTGGCGTGCCTGTAGAACGGTTATGATCCACTTCACATTTCTTCGCTCCACTGCATACATTCCGGGTTATAATGGCATTTATAGGGTTTATCTGTAAGGTTTTCCAGAAAGGCTCTACAGTCATTGCAAAGATATCTGAACTCGCACAATTTACATACTGAAACACGATCTGTGTTGATCATTCCTAAGGATTGGAATTTTTCATTACTCACAATATCTACTAACTGAACGTCATTCTGATCTATATTACCGTAGTAGCGAGGAATACAGGGACAATTCATTACATCCCCTTCTGATGATATGAAGAGTTTCTTGTACAAGCAGCTGTTATATAACTTATTGAACATATAGGAGTGTACAGTCTTCAATCTGTAAAGAGTTCTCCTATTTATCACTCCACAGTCTCTGGGAGATGAAAAACATTGCTCTGAATAAAGTATGAATCCTATCGATTGGGATGTGAATTCTGTTTTGATCTTCTTATAATAATTCTTTTCTTGGTTAAATACTATCATCGATAGCATCGGATATTTTTCTAGGAAAGAAATTGCTTCGTCTACATGATTCCAATTCGGCTGGCAGATTATTAGTTCGATTGATAGCCATTCATGCTGTAAAAATGGCTGTAGCGTCTTGTCGACTTCTGCAAGCGATACAGGAAGGAAATATCGAAACTGAAGATGCTGGCAATTCAACTTTGCGAGTTGTGCCGCAATATAATCATATCTATGCGCATGCTTCTCAATATCTATACATGCGATTTCTATTAGGCACGGAGAGCAGTATATCTCCTCGATTTTTCTAAATCCAGTAATATCCTCCACTAGAACTCCAAGCCGGTAACGTAAGATAAAGTCGATAAATTGCTGTATGAATTCATGCCATTCCTCTCCCCATTTGGAAAAAATACACTCAATAGTTTCGGTAGAGAATTGCTCCTGCAAACCACACGGCAAATTTGGGATATAGAGGAGTTCTTCCCTTTTGAAATCAAGCACGAGCGTTCTTTTCGCTCCCTTGGTGAAAAAAACGTCTGGGAAAATAAGTAGATACATTATCCGTCATCTTCATTTTTTGTAGTAAATCCATATATTGTAACGGATTTCCAACGATCACATAGGCTGTATTGACTATAGCCATGATATTTCTGGGAAAACGAGAAATTCTTTTTCTCAGAAATTAAATGCTCAGAATCAGCCTCCCATTCTTTTAGCTCTAAGCTTCGGAAAAAGAGCGGAAATGTTTCTTCTTGTGCCATAGTCTTACAGTAAGGACGCTAATTCTTTCTCTAGGTAGTAGTTGCAGGCTGTACCATAGGCCGTAAATTGCCCCACTGGGTTCACTTCGAGAAATACGTAAGCACCGTTCGAATCTACTACCAAATCAATAGCCCCGAATTGCAAATCCAAGAGTCGCATCAAATGGGAAAGCTTCTGAGCGATTGAATCGGGAAGTCTATAAGGAACAATGCGAAGATCCTTTGGCTGGCAACGTCTTCCATCAATGGTTGCCCCTTCAAGTTCCTGCGTGAATAGGGCCACCGCATAGCAACGTCCAGCTATATAGATTACGCGAAGCTCAAATCGCTTTTCAATTTTTTCTTGAAAAAGCGCATGGGGAAAAGTATCTGGTATTGAGGACAGATCTTCCTCCGTCACCAGTGAAGTGTATGATATATAAGCGCTAGATTTTTGAACATCGTAAACCCCTTCATACATTGGCTTTACGATCATATCCCCTTTCTGCTTAATCAAATCTTTCAACTCGCTTTTCTTGTTTATGATATAAGTCGCTGGCGTTTTAAGCCCAATGTTTCTAGCTATTACAAGTACACTTAGCTTATTCAGCTCGCGTTTTTCGTATTCGCAGAGTTTAAAGCTTGCCTGCTTTTGAATCTGCTCAAAAATAAAAGCCCGATAAACGAGAAACTCGGTTTTTAGGAATTCCTTATAATGATCGATTTTGTAGGCTTCACATTTGTCATGCGGAAGATCTGCATGTGCCGTGGCTGGAGGTAGTGCTAGGTTGATTCCACATTTTCGATACCAAAAGCTCGTGATTTCTGAGATGTCAATATCCCTCGCACAGTAGATAGATCGGGCGCTCAGCTTCCCATTTGAGTATTTGAAATGAATATCATGACAATCCCCATTGAACCGGAAATAGTTTTTTCCCCAGAAGTAAAGCCAATCAATCACCCTAGAGGTGGCGAAATCATCTAATCGCGAGGATATAGCTATCATAAGTACAAAAAAAATTAAAATAGAGAGTTCCACCCGTGAGTAAGTAGAACCCTCTATCAAACTAAACCGCTTCTTGTAGCTATCGTATGGGATAAACGACGAGTTACAGCCTCTAACAAATACATACAAAACCTACAGAAGTGCGTACCAAACTGATCTTACTTCAAGTCAGTCAGTTTTTCTGTATCAGCATCGCTATCTACATCCTTACCGCTGGCCTCGCTGCACTGCATCCCTGAAGACAACGTAAAGGAAAGATGCCAATCCCATTCCTTACCACCAAGAAGTTCTTCTTGCATGCTCTGTGGAATTTCAAAATCCACATTGAAATTCTTAACATCCATGATCGTAAGTATTTTGTGAAACAATATGAACACAACATCTACTACAATCGCTGTACCTCGTCGGATACCTCGTTTGGTTTCTTCGTAGTTTTCATACCCCATCGGTACTGCACTGAGAGGAAGACGCCGCGAATCCCACCCCGCGAAAAGCTGTCCCGCTGGATTCCGTTGGTCTCCAGGAGGATGTTCTCGTAGGCCGTATTGAACATATCGTCGGCTATTAGCTGAGTTACGAGCTGCCCCCCGAGCCAGCTCTTCGATATGCGCCCATCTGCATTGATGTAGCCCTTCGTCACCCCGGTGGCATAGCTCCCACCGTGCACGTGGGAGCGTACCCCAAGAGTTAGGTTCCATCCCCACCCTACTGCGTACCGTACTCGCAGCGAGTAGGCCACGAAGGGGTGGGTGTAGCGTTGGCCATTGTAGCGCAGATCCTGGAGCTGCACGCCAACCTGCCCGTTTATGGAGAGATGCCAGATCTTCGGGCTGAAGGCGAGCGCGGTGAAGTACTGGTTGTGGTCTGGCAGATTCATGGGGGCGACCAGCACTATGGCCTGGGCATCGTCATGCAGCCGCGCCACCTCAAAGACACGTGCGTAGACCCTGCTGTAGGAGACCTCCCACGATAGCCACCCGTAGGAGAGGTTGCATGCGACCTCGCGCAGCCGGCTGGTGCGCAGATTGGGGTTGCCATCCCAGCGGAGATACCGATTGTTCATGAAGTGGTTCGAGGAGAGCTGTTCGTAGGAGGGTCTATCCACCATCTCCCTGTACGCCAGCTCGAGAGCCAGATTATCAGACTCGTAGCCCAGGGTGACCACAGGGAGAAGATCGAGCGACCTGCGGCTCTGCCCGGGCTGTAGCACCCTGTCTGCGTAGTACCGATAATCCACGTACTCCGCCCCGAGCTGCCCTTGGAGCCTCCACTGCTCGCCCAGCGTGTAGGTGCAGCCCACGTAGCCCCCTAGGCGATCTTGCCGGAACTGATCGGAGGCGAGCTGCGCGCGGCTATACTCCCCTTCACGAGCTGTGCGTGCGTAGTCTGCCCCTAGGGAAAGTTCAAAATCGCCTAGTTTGTGGGAGAAATCCCCCTTGGCAAAGAGAAGGCGGGCGCGCGATACGGTACGGTAGGCATCTGGCACCCCGCCTGTCCCGTAGAGGATCGCCCGCTCCGATTCAGCTCCCGTCCAGTAGTAGCTGCCCGTGATAGCTGCGGTTGTCCGCTCAGTCTGGAAATCGTAACCGCCCCCCACGGTGTAGCCCTGATTTTTATCTAGGGTTTCGCTCCGGAAGGGCTGCTCTTCCCTTGTGGTTGAACCAGAGCGCGGGCGTAACTGGTGCGAGAAATCACCCGCTATCACAGTTCGTTTCCTACGGCTCGGCTGGGCATCTACATACAGGTTGAGCGTATGGCTACTGCTCAGATGGTAGAACAGCTTGGCGCCACCCGATAGCTCACGATTTTGTCGACGGCGATTCGCAAGCAGACGATTATCCACCGTACCCCGCGAGGTGCCGTAGTGGAACACCTCCTCATCGTGCAGGCGGTTGGTATTCTCAAATTCGTGAATCCCGAGAAGGATATCGAGCCGGGACAGGCTAAGGAAACCGCTTGCATCCGCAGTATTCGTCCAACCGTTACGCAGTCCGAATTTGTCGTAGAGGTCGAACCCGATATATTCGCTCCGCTTACGGTAGGTGTTGATGATGATGGCCGAGCCTACATTTACCCCGTACCGACCTGAGGGGTTCGTGGTGATCTCCACATTGCGAATCTGTGACGATTTCACGCGCGCAAGTTCGTTGGCATCCTGCACTTCCCGACCGTCTATGAATATGGCTGGCGTGCCATGCCCGAAGATGGACACCGCACCGTCTGTAACCTCCACCCGGGGCATTTCACGTAGCACATCGAGCAGCGTGCCGACTGCCTCCAGCTGAGTCCCCTGGATCTTCACCGTGGTGAGGTTGGCCTTCCGCTCGATGCGTTCCGCATCGCCCCGGACTACCACCCGCTCGATCTCCTGCACTGGAGAGTCGGCCACTACGATGCCAAGGTCAGTATCGCCTATCACGTTCACTGATATCTCTTGCAGATTCTGCCCGAGGTAGGTGAACCGTAGCCCGTAGTGACCCACGGAAACCGTGCCCGCCATGTGGCCTTGCGCATCGGTCCAGTACACTGCAGCGTGCCTCTGCTCCCCCTCGGGGGTGAATATGCAGGTAACATCGGGCAGCGGCCTACCTGTGCTATCCTGCAGCGTGAGGCTTACTCTAGCCACTTGGGCAACAGCCGGGGACACGGCAAGCAGTGACGCAACAAATACGGCTATCAATCTTTTCATACCACCAAGTTATAAACTATTTTTGGTTCAATAGCAAGCGTAGAGTCCAAAAAATATTTATTATACTATACTGTGCTAATCATCAACCGTTTAGCGATGAAAAAAAGAGAATAACCCATGCGACCCGGCTCGAAGATCGCCCAGAAAATTATTATTGCTGACCAGTAAAAATACATTACAATTACTACAAATGACTGATAATCTTATAGTTATAGTCAAATTTAATGCAGGAGTTTACCTTTTAGACGGGTTATGCCAACTGCTATTATCAGGGTGTTTTTCGCCTGTTAGACCTTATATAAGCCTATATTTTGAAGTTATTGACTATATTCCTAGGAGATTTCGTAACCCCATCAAGTAAGTTTTACTGGATAGCAATAATAGGCAATAGATTACGAGACGGGTGAACGGAGTTTCGGCTCAGTGGCAGTGGGCAATAATCTGGAGTATACTGACGATGGGATTAAGAACATAGCGGCCTCCCCCGCCTTATTTGCCAGCGTGGGGCTTTGGAGCAACTACACCCATGCCACCTACACGCACAGCTGGCGGCAGCTCTACTACATGGGTTCTGTGGGGCTACAGGGCCTAGCGGTCAATGCTACGAGTAAGCGGCATGACTACTGGCGGCCACGGGTAGCCGTGAGCCTTACATGGCGGTTGCCCCACAGGCAGTCGGTACGCGGGAGCTACTACCTCACCAATCAGCTCCCGGAGAGCCGGAATCTGGTGACCTTCAACCAGTCGACCAACCCGTGGTTTCGCGAAGAGGGCAATCCCTACCTCGTCCCCATCCAGAGCCATCGTTTCAGCCTGAACTATGAGTGCGGGTTGGGCGATTTTCAGCTTCGCCTGCAGGTACGCCATAACCGCAACAGCCAGATGATAGAGCCCTACCTGAGGCAAGAGGGAGCGGTGCAGGTCCAGTCGTACCGAAACAATGGCACTACGCTAGGCACCCATGCGGGGCTTGGGCTGAACTACCGAGGCGAGAGCATAATGGTATCGCTTACCTCTGAGTACTCGTGGGTGGCCTACAATGGGCAGCGGCCCAAGGGCTATGTGGGGGTAAGGGGCTTCCTCCGTTGGGATTTTGGCGACTTTTTCATGTACACCACCCTTGCCTGGCAGAACCAGAGCTACACGGCCATAGGCAGTACCGAATACCCAGCCCCCCTAGAAGCCCACGTACAGATAGCTTGGCAGGCCACCAAGCGGCTCTACCTGGCACTGGCGCTGCCCTACTACTGGGGGGTGCGGAGCGAGATAACGCGGATCGGGCAGGCAGACTACACGAGCTACCAGCGCACCTACTACCAGGGGGCCAGCTTTCGCCCTTGGGTGCTGGTGGCCTGGACGCTGCGTAGGAACGCCGAGCAGGCCATAGAGAACCGGATGCCCGAGCCGCTGTAGCGCGCAGCCCGTTGAGCCATGCCGCAGGGGGGATCTTTACGCGCAGCATTTGGCCAATCCGAGCCAAAGTAGTACCTTCGCGTCGGAGGAATGGCAGAGCGGTCGAATGCGGCGGTCTTGAAAACCGTTGTACCGCGAGGTACCGGGGGTTCGAATCCCTCTTCCTCCGCGGAGGATTCCCGGGCGTGAACTGCTGGGGGAATCTGGGGGAATTCCCAAGTGCTGCAACCCAAAATCTGGGGGCAGCACTTTTTTCATGCAGATACGGCGGCTGGGGATGTCATACTGCCGTTTTTGCCCATTCGCCTTCGTGCTCTTGTGGGGAGGAAGCTGCGCTGCTATCAGCTATTTGTTGGGGTGGGGAGCGCAGCAATGGGGGATGGCTCTCGTTGAGTTCGGCACTTCCTCTACCCAGATCTGCATAATCACCGCTTTGCACCAGATTCTTGCAGAAAAAGGGGAATTCCCGGCGCATTAATGGAGGGAGAGAACATGGGCACCCCTCCCTTCCCCCCTCTTCGTCCCTCCTCCCCGGTCGTACCATCCCCGTACCTGCGCCGTACCAACCTCGTACCTGCGTCGCTACATCCTCGGGTTTCGCCTAAGGCGAAATCCGAACTTGAAGCGACGGATGTGTCTGGTTGGTAGGAGGTTGGTATAAAGAAGGTGCGGAGGTGGTAGAATGCGCAAAAAGGGGGATGCCCTAGAGCATTTTCAGGGCTCGGTACGCTTGGCTTCTTACAGTGAGAGCGCACTGCAAAACTCACATAAACGATGCGGCGTGGGCAGGTCGGGCACTCGTAGGTGGTCGGCCAACCGATACGCGCCCCTGCAGCACTGCCCCTACCACGATCTGAAAACAGGGGTGGCGCTCCAATGCGTCGGGGCTCGCCAACCCTTTATAAGAACGCCGTGGAACGCTTATATCACGCCACGGCACGCTGTGTAGCTACAGTCTTCGGTAATTTGAATTGCGTAACTAAAACCGATTTACCAGCAAGAAGGGGAAATGTAAAAGCTTGGGTACATACGGGACTTTTGCAGAGGTCTCGCGCGAACCCTCCATCCTGGGGCAGCCCGCACGCGGTTTCATCGTTAGGTGTGTAGAATCGCGCTGCCCTCTGCGATATGTCGAGGCGTTTGTAGTGGCGTGAGGGGAGGGGCGTCGTTTAGATGGCTATCCTTGGAATCTGGGCAGAGTTGGACGGCCCCGCGGGCGGTAACCCCACTGCATGCCGTGGTCTGATAGGCCTTCCCCTGCGCGCATAAAAAACGCCTGGGTGTTCCCCAGGCGTTGGTTGGGTCCCGTATGCCGGGCGGCCTAGGCCAGCCCGTAGATGAAGATGGCGATGATGGCTATAGGGGCTATGAAGCGCACGAGGAAGGTGTAGGTCTTCAGCATCCCTATGCTCCAGTGCTGCCGCCCCTCGCTGGTGAGCTCGGCCTCCACCAGCTTGCGCTGCATGAACCAGCCCACGAAGATAGAGACCAGCAGCCCGCCGAGCGGGAGCATGATCTTCGCGGTGAGGAAGTCGAGCCGGTCGAAGAAGTTCATGGAGTAGGAGCAGAACACGCCGAGGATGATGACCCCAGCCGTAACGATGATAGTACCCACCGAGCGGCTGAGTTTGAACCGCTCGTGCACAAACACCACGCAGGTCTCGGTGAGCGAGATGGTGGAGGTGATGGCGGCAATCATGATGAGGAAGAAGAAGATGGACGACCATAGGCTCGAGAGCGGCAGGCTCTTGAACAGGCCCGGCACGGTGATGAAGAGCAGCCCGGGGCCTCCCTTCACCAGCTCCTGGGTTACAGCAGCTTTATCTGGCGCGAGCGCAAAGGCCGCAGGGAATATCACCAGGCCGGCGAGGATGGCCACCAGCGTATCGAGTAGGGAGACCTGGGCGGCGGTTTTGAACAGGTGCGCATCCTGCTTGAAGTAGGAGCCGTAGGTAATCATGATCCCCATGCCCAGCGAGAGCGAGAAGAATGACTGCCCTAAGGCCGAGAGGAATGTGGAGCCATTGAGCTTGCTGAAATCGGGGTGGAAGAGGAATGAGAGCCCCTCGCCAGCCCCCTCTAGCGTTATGGAGCGTATGGCCAAGACGATGAGCAGGAGGAAGAGCACGGGCATGAGTAGCTTGGCCGATTTCTCAATGCCCTTCTTAACGCCAGAATTGACAAACACTCCCGTGAGTATGGCAAAGGTGGCCATTAGCGCCACCTGTATTGGGAATCTTGCGGCCAGGTTGCTGAAGTCGCCTGCGTAGTCTGTCACGCTGGCCAGCTGCCCAGAGACCGATTGGATGAAGTACCAGAGCGTCCAACCGCACACCACCTGGTAGAAACCCAGAATGAGGAAGGCGGTGAGTATGCCGAGCCGGCCTACCCATTTCCATTGCGTACCCGGGGCCAGTACTCTGAACGACATCGAGGCGTTAGCCTTCCCAGCGCGCCCCACCACGAACTCGGCCATCATCATCGGGATGCCGATAAGGAGGATGCAGACCAGGTAGACCAGGATGAAAACCGCCCCGCCACCGTCTGCCGTGGAGCTGGGGAAACGCCAGATATTACCAAGACCAACTGCCGATCCGGCGGCCGCGGCCACCATCCCGAGCTTTGAGCCGAATGAGACTCGGTTGAGGGAGTGCTGATGCTTTACATGTTCCATATTGGGCGTGGTATTAGGGAAACTGTGAATAACTGGAATCGGAAATTTCTATCGAGACCCGCTAGCGAATTTCGGGAAAATTGGCGAGACAGCCAAATTTCAGTCCGATTTTTTACCTTTGCGCGGGTTTTCGGCAACCCTCCGCTAGGGGGTGATAGATAGCGGGCAAAGCGGCGTTTGGCGTTGTGGTAGAGTTTTTTCGGCCCGGGCGCAAGATTTATTATTTGGAAATAAGTTGCTACCTTGCGCGGGCTAATTTATAATGGTTTTTACCAGATAGAGAGACCTGTAGGAACGGAAAGTCTGTCATTATATTGATAATCATTGTAATACCATCAATACAATCGGTGGAATAGGGGCTGGTGGAATGGAGGGAAAGGGCTGTAAAAGAGCAGGGAATGCAATCTGAGGCTGTTGGAAAATCCTACAATTGTACGCGTGCTGCAGCTCGGGAATTTTCATTTGTCTTTAATTGGTTTCAGATTAAGAGAGGACGTAACGGTGCGGTGTGCTGCGTTGTTTAAGCAGGTTTTGCAGGATTCAATCTAATGGGGGATGCGATGGAAGTACCGAATCGTTGGCCATTCGGGCTCTGCGTACTGGCGGTGGTGTGCTGCACGTTTGGGAGCATGGTTGGCTGCAAGGATCGCGGCGATATGGAAGGCTCGTTCAATATTCGCCGCCCTTGGGTGGTGCATGATGTGAGCCTGCGGGGCGTGGTAGATCCCCTCTCCAGCAGGCTTGGGTGGGTGTATGATTTCACCGGTGGGCAGCGGTGCCAGCTCTTCGCTCCAGACGGGCATCCCGTGGAGGCGCTACCCTACAGCTTCAGTGCCGATTCGCTGGTTTTAAGAATAGGCGGCGTAAGGTACACGGTCTACACGGCCTGGGGGAACGAACTCGTATTCGGGCGGATAGAGGGCGATGTGGATCAGGGCACTTACCACTGCGTGCCGAAGTAGCGGGCTTTTACGCTTTGCCAGGAGGCATATTTTGCGGTTGCGGAAATATCTCTATTTGCAGCGTGGAAATGCAGCTAGAGGTGAATAGTCAGAATGGTCTCGGAGCGACGATGGAGAGCCTAACCGTAGGGCAGGCTGTGGCGTGCCTATTCGGTATGGATTCGAGGGGGGGGGGCGCGAGACGCGGTTTGCGCGCGTAGCATAGCTCTTTTTCGGCAGGTTACAAAATACCGTATTGCTTTTTCTTTTTGGGCATCGGTCTACCCGATTGGGTGGGTCGATGCCCCTTTTTTGCATTTGAAGAGCGCTGAATAGGACACGATTTTTGATTTGGCAGGGCTTGGTAGCGGCGTGGCATGCTGCGTTGCGATTTTGGGCTTTGGCAGCCTTCCCATTCGCGGGGAGATTTAACATTGAATCGAATTTTGAATGAAGCATAGTTTACATCACTCTACAGCCTTTCTCCTATCCGCAAGGCTCTTATCGATTTTCATAGCGTTCACCCTCTCTCTCCACCCCGTGGGCACATCCCATGCCCAGGTGCGAACGGTAACGGGGAGGGTGGTAGATGCAGAGAGTGGCCAAGGATTGCCGCAGCTCTCGGTGAAGGTAAAGGGGCAGAATAGGGGCACCATTACCGATCTGGAGGGGCATTACAGCCTGGAGGTCTCGGGGCCAGAGGTGGTGCTTGAGTTCATCTATGTGGGCATGGCTACGCAGGAGGAGGTGGTGGGTGAGCGAACGGTGATCGATGTGGCAATGAAGCCTGCGCTTGAGGATATCGATCAGGTGGTAGTGGTGGGCTATGGATCGGGGAAAAAGATAGCCTCTACGGTAGGGCGCGTGAGCAGCGTGGGGGCGCAGAAGCTGGAGGCCAAGCCCGTGGCCAATGCCATGGAAGCGCTCGCGGGGCAGGTGCCGGGTCTCTCGGTGCTTACCAGTAGCGGTGAACCCTCGTCGGGCGCTGTAATCCAGCTGCATGGGAGTGGATCGCTCGGGGCTGTTTCTGAGCCGCTCTACGTACTCGACGGTCTACCTGTGGCAGCCAGCACAATACTGGCGATGAATCCTGATGATTTTGCGCGGGTAGATGTGCTTTCAGATGCCTCGGCCACATCTATTTACGGTTCTCGTGCGGCTAACGGGGTAATCTACATCACCACCAAGCGCGGGCAGCTGGAAACCAAGGGTTCTGTGCAGGCTCGCTACACCTTTGGGCTTTCGAATCTGGCCAATACTCGCTACTTTGAGCAGATTCAGAATACCCGTGTGGTGTTTGATATGTTTGAGTACCTCGGAACGCATACGCCAGCGCAGGTGGCCGATTTGCGGGCACGGTATGGTGATAGGACTTTTCGGTGGTTAAGTACTACTATCGCCAGAATGCGCCTACGCACTCGGCCAACGTGCAGTTCACCGGGGGTGGGGGGGCGCACGAGCTACTTCGTCTCGGGGGGCTATTTCTGGCAGCAGGGGCTGCGTCCCCTCTCCAGCTATACGCGCTACAGCCTGCGGGCGAATCTCAGCAGCAAGGTGCTTAACTGGCTGCAGCTGGGGCTCAACTGCGGGTTGAGCTACGATGTATTGCGCCGTAATACCGATAGCAAGGTCCACAAGCAGGGGGGCTTGGTGATGGGCAACCCCTCATGGCTTACGCCCTACGATGCCAACGGGAAGGAGTATGATGGAGAGATACCCGGCACAGGGCTCATTAGCCTCAGGCACCGAGAGGCGAATGTGAAGGATGCCAGCCGCCGTACTAGCATCACCACGCTTGGCTACCTGCAATTTACGCCCATTGAGGGGCTAATACTCAGAACCCAGGGTGGGGTAGAGGGCTACTACACGCTCCACCCGGTACGCTACCTGCCGAGCTACGTGGAGAATTTAAAGAATGGAACTGCTAGGGAGAGCCTGGCTGCTGGCGCGAGCATTGTGCTGACCAATACGCTGGAGTACTCCCTCACTTTGGCTGAGGATCACCATTTTACCCCATTGCTGGGGCAGGAGTATGTGTATGATTTCAGCACGGGCTTTGATGCTGCCACCATAGGATTCACTGATAGCAGGCTCATGAAGCTTGAGCAGGGAAGGGCAGACATGCGCTCGATAAGCTCTAGTAAGGGCGAGCATTACTACAATTCGCTCTTCGGTCGGCTGGAGTACGCGTATAGCAACCGTTACTTTGCCGATGTGAGCTTGCGGATGGATGAATCATCTAAGTTCGGGCCTAGGAATCGACGGGCGTTGTTCTGGAGCGCCGGGGCTATGTGGCGAGCGAAGGAGGAGGCTTGGTTGCGCAGCGTGGCGTGGTTCGACGAGCTGACGCTAAAGGCCAGTGTGGGAACGAGCGGAAACTCGGCCATAGGGGAGTATGCTTGGCAGGGGGTGGTGGAGGGTAGCGATACCTACAAGGGGGGGGGCTGGCTATGGGGTGGCGAACCCTGGCAATAGCCACCTCACGTGGGAGCGGCAGCTGAATGCGTCTGCAGGGCTCGCCGTTGGGGTTTTCGGGCGGGTGAAGGCTGAGGTGGGCTTTTACCATAGGCGCACCAGCAGCATGCTCCTGAATGTACCGCAACCCTACTCTAGCGGTTTTGATTCGCAGCTCAAGAACATCGGGGTGCTTACCAATACGGGGATCGACCTGCGGCTCGATGTGGCGGTATGGAAGGGTGGGAAGGGCAACCATATAACCCCCTACCTGGTCTTCAACTACAATCGTCAGCGGGTGGTGGAGCTTTTCAATGGGTTGAAGTATTGGATAAAACCTGTTTACAACGCTGCAGGATATACAGGCCGATATGCTCAATGCCAGCAAGCGCTATGGGAATAGGGGTGGCGATGCCTACAGCTGGGCGATGACCTCAGGAGATAACACCCTAGCGAGTATCTGGGCAGGCTACTACCGCGATCTGGCGAATCTGAACCTTTTCCTAGAGCGGATAGAAGAATTTACGCCCCCAGCCACCCGTGCGAGCTTTGCCGATACCGTGGCGGTGGTGAAGGGGCATGCCCATTTCTTGAGGGCCTACTGCTACTGGGAGCTAGCGTTGCGCTGGAGTAGGCTCTATAATCCTGATATGCCCTGCGTGCCGCTCTACACCCGGTTTGATCCGCAGGCTAAGCAGCCTCGGGCTACGCAGGGCGAGGTGTTCAGTTTTATCATCCAGGAGCTTAGCTTGGCCGAGCGCATGCTCGCAGGTGTGCCGTCGCGCCCAAGTAGCGATGCCATAACGCCCGATGCTGTAGCAGCATTAAAGGCTAGGGTCTTGCTGGAGATGGGGCGTCACCAAGAGGCTTACGATGCCGCAAAGGGTTTGATTGGTAATGCGGCCTACCATCTGCTCAGCGATGCCAACAGCCTACGGGCCATGTGGCATGAGGATCGAGAGAGCCCTGAGGTACTCATGATGCCTTGGGCCAAGCTGCCCGACGAGCCAGGGTGCGTAATCGATATCTATATCGGCTATGTGGATAAGGGCGCTGGCTACTAATTAGAACTACCCCTAGAGAACTACTTCGTAGAGGCTACGCTCCCGGGCTACCAACCCTCGGTGGTGCGTGTGGCAGTGAGCGGAACGGCCCAGTCAATCCAGATACCCATGCAGCGTCCTACCTACCCAGTGGCGCTTAGGGTTATAACGCAAGACGGCGCTTCTGTGTAGGGGGCTCTGCTGCGGCTCAATGCCCAGGAGTACACCACCTCGGCCAACGGGAGGGTTAATCTTAACCTGCCAAGCGGGCTATACCCGTGCACCGTGATAGTGGAGGGCGAAGAGCTGGTAACCCAACAGCTTGTAGTGGCCAGCGAACCGCTAGAAACTATTATCATCATAGGTGATTTCGTACCCGTAAGCATATCAACACGCAGCCAGGGTAGCCTAGAGGTGCGTACCGCGGCTAGGGTGCTTGCCAATGGGGATACAGCTCCGCAAGGAGTTACGCTAACGGTGCAGGCTAAACCGCAGGCTGGCTATGGGCTAGCAACCCTCTCGGTGAATGGGGAGGACGTAACCAAGCGTGCAGCGGGTGGGGTGTATACCTTCAAGCTGCGGGGAAGCGCGGCTATTGTGGCAAGCTTTAAGCAGAGTGCTACCCCCATTGCCGAGCTGCTTGGCGAGGTGTTGGTGCGTCCGAACCCATTCACAGATCGGCTAGTGCTGGAGGGGCTTGGCCATGCCGAACGCCTTACACTTCTCAATGCCCTAGGGCAGCCTGTGTACCGTAAGCAGCTCACTGGTGAAGAGAACCTTGAGCTAAACTTGGCCCATTTACCCGCAGGTACCTACTGGCTTCGGGTAGAGGGGGCTGGCAAGGGGAGAACGT
Organism: Candidatus [Bacteroides] periocalifornicus; assembly: GCA_001421095.1. Taxonomy (GTDB): domain Bacteria; phylum Bacteroidota; class Bacteroidia; order Bacteroidales; family CAJPTX01; genus Bacteroides_D; species Bacteroides_D periocalifornicus. The sequence goes on from LIIK01000008.1 coordinate 72,302, forward strand.
TAAAGTGGTGAAGCTCTAAACCTTCCCGTGTAGCAAGCAGGGGAGGGGATTTCAGGAGGAGACGCTAGTCACCTCGTGATTTCCCCTCCCTTTTTTACCATTCCATGGGTGCTGATAGGGGGCGCGCAATGTGGAGCTGCATGCAATTATACGATTTTGATCCCGTGCGAGTTAGTAGCGACGTGGCGTGCCGCGTCGCGAGCCTACCATCCCCGCGTTGTGAATCTACCATCCCCGCGTCGCGAGTCTACCATCTGTGTGTTGCGCTCTCCTCTCCCTTGCATTGCGAATCCTCACTCCCCGCGTTGCTGTTCCTCCTTCCTTGCATTGCGAATCACCACGCCCCCGTTGCAGTTTCCTTTCCCTTGCATTATGATCCCCCCTACGTTGTAATTCAGCTACCTACATCGCTTTGCCCTGCTGCATTGCGGTAAAGCATGCCGAGACAACTAGAGAAAATGGGATTCCACGGTTTTAGCATTGTCAAATAAACCAATACAGTCATGCGTAAACATTTCCAAATCATTCTGTTGCTGGCGGCATTCATTGCGCTGCCTATTGCCCTCTGGGCGCAGTCTCCACAGCCTTTTGGGGCTGATGGTACAGGCTTTATCACGCTTTGGGATACCAACAACGCCTCATCACTCATAGAGGTAGATGGAGATCCCCAGCTGGTAGATGACCACAGTATTCACCTCCCTTTCATTGGGAGCGGGTTGCGTATATGGTACAGAGCCGCAGAGGCGAGTAGCTGGGTTGAGGTGCCTGGTGGCCTGCACACCGTAGCTAGGGGAAGCGCCATCCGTATCGATTTCACCGAGCCGGGTAAGTATTTCGTGTGTGTAGACACGGTGGGGCTACGGGGATTTTGCATGGGCACGGTCGATAGCGAAGGGCATCACATCTACGGTGAGGCCTCTCGGGTTACCCGTGTGGTATCGTGGGGCGGAGGGCAGTGGGCTATGGATGGCCTGCGGGCTGCCTTCTTCGGCTGCTCTGCGCTTCGGCTGCTACCCCTCAAGGATGATCCTGATTTCCCAGCTTCTAACCCCAATCCTAAAGGCCTTAGGGGGGTATTGGCCAGTATGTTTGAGAACTGTTTTCAGCTGGCATCGGGCGCTGATGCTGCCTCCAGCTGGACTCTCAAGGGCTGGGACGTTGCCCAGGTTACCGATACGCACTCCATGTTCAGCAACTGCCGTAAGTTTACTGACGACCTTTCAGATTGGGATGTTGGGCAGGTTACCGATGCCTCATCTATGTTCAAGGCCTGCAAGGATTTTAAGAGTGATCTTTCTGGCTGGAACGTGGCAAATGTTACCCGGGCCGATTTCATGTTTACGAGCTGTACAGCCTTCAATGCAGACCTCTCCCGTTGGCAGGTGGGGAGGGTTACCAGCATGGAGGCGATGTTCTCCAACTGCAGCCAGTTCAATAGCGACCTTCAGGACTGGAATGTGGGCAATGTTACTTGCATGCACCAGATGTTCAGCGGTTGTACAGCCTTCAATGCTGACCTGTCACGCTGGGATGTGGCGCGCGTTACAGACATGCGGGCTATGTTCAATGGGTGTACGCGCTTCAGCTCCGATCTGTCGCAGTGGAAGGTGGCCAATGTTACTAGTATGCGAGATCTCTTCGCGGGGTGCCAAGCCTTCAGCAGCGACCTCTCAGGCTGGAACGTGGCGAGAGTTACCGATATGCAGGGATTGTTCAGTGGTTGCGCCGCCTTCAAAGCCGATCTGTCTCGCTGGGATGTGGCGCACGTTACGAATTTTGCGCAGATGTTCAAGGGTTGCCGCGCCTTCACCTCAGACCTCTCTGGCTGGAATGTGGATGCGGCGGAGCAGATGGGGGCGATGTTCCATAATTGCGAGGCATTCGACTCCGATTTCTCATCCTGGAGGCCCGTGAACCTGCTAAGGGCTAGCTCCATGTTTGATGGCAGTGGGCTTTCTGCCACCCACTGGACAGAACTGCTTACGGCATGGGCTAAATTGGTAGATGACTTCGCCCCCAATGTGCGCCTAAGCGCGAGCAGTTGCCACCACCTCTCTGTGGCTCACGGGGCTCTGGAAATCCTTAAGGGGAAGGGATGGGTAATATCCGATGCTGGTGAACTGGAGGGGGTTACGGTGACTTTTCGCGCGAATGGTGGGCTATTCGCCAATAATTCGGCAGAGAGCGTAACCCATATAGCCAAGGACAGTCAGGTTGTGATTCCCCCTGCCCCTACTCGCAGCGGGTACGCATTTCTCCACTGGAGTACCACGCAGGCCGAGGGGAGAGCCTACGACTTCAAAACGGCTGTAGATGATAACCTCATCCTCTACGCCCAGTGGAAGGCAAGCCCGGATAACCCAAAGCCAGAGCCAGACGACCCATCTCCAGTGGGAGCTTTGGGGGAGGTGGAGGTAGCCTCCAATCCCTTTACCAGCCGGCTGCGCCTCATTCACACCGAATCAGTGGTTGCCTGTACCGTATTCAATAGCCGAGGAGAGCGCATGGCTAGGTTGCCAGCAACCACGGGCGCAAACCTGGTATTGAATACCTCCAGTTGGCCAGCAGGGCTTTACATCATTGAGCTTAGAACCCGCGCTGGGGTGCGTGTTCTAAGGGCGGTGAAGCAGTAGTAGACTACGAGTTCTCCACCCTAGAGCGGGGGGATCGCGCTGGCGGTTCTCCCGCTTTTTTCTTGAATGGGGAAAAGGCATAGTTTTTTTGCTTCCTTTTGCGCATCGGGTTTCCCATTTTCATGCCGATTTTCCCTCCCTGTTACCCTGCAAATAGTGTGTTTCGACCTTCGCCGTACCAGCTCCATACCAACGTCCTACCAACCAGGGACATGCGTCGCT
>LIIK01000002.1 GCA_001421095.1 Candidatus [Bacteroides] periocalifornicus
AATGGCTATTTACGTGGTGCGATAACCCCGGGCTGGGCATACCGACCACGACCAACGCGCTCGAGGGGCTTTTCGGCGGGTTGAAGACCAAGCTGAGGAATCACAATGGGCTGAGCCTCAAGAGGAAGATGAAGTTCATAGACGGCCTCCTCGGGCTGTAAATCAGTCTTCCCAAAGGGCCTGCGCCTTGGGCGCGTAAGCCCCAAGGCGCAGGCCCTTTGGGAAGGTGGAGACCATTAATTTTGTCTATTAGAGATATGCGACTCTAAAAAACCATTAATTTTGTCCATTATGCCAGGTTTGCTATAGAGTTCTTGGTAGGGGCGGTGCCGAGCATAGCGAGTGCCCGCCCTAACCGAGCCGTGGCGTTTTGAAGCGCGACGCGGCACGCCACGTCGCTACAAAGACCGTGGGGTCAGGTGTTGATGGTCGTGAAGAGGAGGCATGGGCAGGCAACTTTCGGCCTGCCCCTACGGACGGGGGGGAGGACGCTTGCCGCCTACGAATTGGGAGGGAGGGTACTCGCTGCGCTCGGCACCTCCCCTACCGAGATCCGCATGGAATCGGCGTTTTTGAAGGCGTGTAGAGAAGCCTCCTTCTCTGAAGGGGATCTCTACGAAGGGATAGAAATGCGCGATATTTTCGGTAGAGGATTTTTCCCCCTTGTGAATAAAATGATTTTTAATCATCACGTGCATCTATCGAGGGCCGTAGCGACGCGGCGCGCCGCGTCGTTATCCCGCCCGTCCCCGCCTTCTGCCTATCAATGGTCGGCGCAGAGGGCGTTTGTAGCGACGTGGCGTGCCGCGATTAAAGAACCGCGCCGCGGTAAGGCGCATCGCGGCAAAAGTGTGCAACGGTATTTTGTGGAATAACGACGCGGCACACCACGTCGTTACGGCCTTCGGAGAATGTGAGCATACGATTTAAAACCACCGTGTTCCAATGGGAAGGGCGGTCCCGATGGATGGGAGGGGTTTGCGATAGGAGGTCGGGCTGGCATTCTAGCCAAATTTTCCCTACCTTTGCAGGAGGTATAAACCGTGTAAGTTGGGCATCTAACCCAAATATTACTGCTATGGATGCGAACGGCTACCAGGTCTGGGGGCGAATAGCCAATGCGCTGGTATATGCGATCGTAATTCCACATACAGTCATTTGGGCCGAGCTGTACATGCGGGGAGACAAGGTTGTGGAATATTACGGGGACCTCTGGTTTTTCATAATACTTGTATGGATTGTATTTCTTACGCTTAAAGCCCTCCGCTACCGTTTCGAGTGGTTGAACTGCATACCCTGTAGCCCTCTCTCGCCGAATTATCCCCTGTACCTCCCGCGGGCGGTGACCCTGGAGAACAGCATGCTGCTGCTCTTCAGCCTTTTCCCGGTATTCGCCTACTACGAGGTGCTGCTGGGGGTAGGGTACTTCACCGAGCACATGGCTGAGGCCGTGGTATTCATGGTCCTGGTGCTCGCGGCGGGCTACTACATACCGACCTTCGTGTGCGCCACGCGCCTGCGGAGGATGGAGAAGCGCAGCGACCGCGCGGGGATCGTAGCGATCCTGGAGCGTATGGACCGCCAGCGGGCGCGCCACTTCATCTACCGCTACGACTGGCCAGACTACCTGCTGGAGACGCTGATCTTCACGGCGCTCGCGGCGATGCTCTACCTCATGCAGCTGGGCGATGTCCCCGTGGGGACTCGTATTGGGACGGCGTGGCTGTTCCTGCTGGCCACGGCGGCGGAACGGGTGGTGGAGGCCTACCCGCGGCTGTGGCTCTGGGGCGGCTGGGGAACCCTAGGCGTTGTGGATGCGCAGAGGGCCATCACGATAGTGCGTCGCTACAAGGTCGCCCGTCTGGTGATTGCCCTGGCGGGCGTGGCGGTGGTGGGGTGGATGGGGTAGGTAGGGCACCCGCAGGCTTCGGCAGGGAGAGCCTTTTGGAATACGGAGGTTTAAAACCTATTCTCCCATTTCTCGAAGACCGTAGCGACGCGGCGTGCAGCGTCGTATAGGTGTGGCTTGCCGCCAAAAATCACGTTTCTATCAATTGTCGAGATTGGCTATTATGTTCTCGGTAGGGGCGATGCTGTAGGGACGGGCCGAAAGTTGCCCGCCCACTCGCGAGTGCCCGCCCTAACGGTGCCGCGTCTCGATTAAGGATGCCGCGACACGCAATGCCATCCCCGCAACGCCCGACTGTAGGGTGCGGGGTCTTTGCGGTTTGCGCGAAGATTTCCCCGCCCGTTGTGCATCTTATGCTCGCCTCCCCCCTCCCGAAATATGCCCTGCGTAGGATCATGATTCTCTAGCGGTGCTATCCAAGAAGAATTGCTACCTTTGTGCCGCCTACGAGGAGGGCTTAGCGTTACGTGTGCGGCGTGTGGTTTGTAGCCAGGCAAGATGCCGTATAGAGAGGGATGAGCGTTGCGCAGAGGCCATTCCGTTAGGTGGAGGGCGCAATGCGAGTATGGCCATGGAGAATACGGTAGACGAAGAGCAGTTGTGCCAGTTTGTGGGTGCGCTACGCCAGCATACCGCATTCGACCTGTCGGACTACTCCGAAAAGTCGCTTCGCCGTCGATTGGCCAAGCTCCTTGACGATGAGCACATAACCCTCGGCCAGCTCTTGGGGCGCATCGCCCTAGACCCCTGCTATGGAGAACGGGTGATGAATCGCATTACGGTGAACACCAGCGAGCTGTTTCGCGATCCCCCGGTTTGGATTACCTTGCGCAGGAGCATCTATCCGTCGTTTCGCACGCATTCACAGATCAATGTCTGGCATGCAGGGTGTAGCATGGGGCAGGAGGTGTACTCTGACATGATGCTGCTCAATGAGCTCGGCTTGCTGGAGCACGCCCGTATCTGCGCGAGCGATATCAATAGCGATATCCTAGGGCAGGCCGCTTTGGGTTGCTACCGCTACCGGTTCAACCTGAGCTACCTCGACAATTTCGATAGGGTGATCAACACCAACCCGCTTAACTACGAGGAGAAACCCGAGGTCCCCTACTCCAAGTATTTCACCATAGATAAGGAGCGTGACGAGATCCGCATGCACGATTTTCTCCGCCAGAAGATCCGCTTTCGCCGTAACGATCTGGTGCGTTGCGCCAATCCTTTTTTTATGAAATTCGATATAATATTCTGCCGCAATGTGGTTATTTACTTTAATAATCAGCTCCAGAATAGGATATTTGAAATGTTTTACCAAAATTTGTACCCTGGAGGCGTGCTGGTGCTTGGGTTGCATGAGTCGATAGTAGGGCCTATGGCCGAGCGGTATAGCCGTATGGCACAGGTGTATATGCGTAAGGATTCGCAGGAGTGCTAAGGTGGAGGGCATGGCTACCCTGCGTAGGGGCGTAGAATGGGAATGGGGGGGGGGGCGGCCTTTTGGGCTTTGCCGCGAGATGGAGGTGCAGGCGGGGGCGCGGTGCTGGGTGAGGAGTTGTTATTGGCAGCTATTTTAATCGCTACTAGATAGATGCGCTGGTATAGAGCTTGTAGGCATGTAGCCCAACGCTTAGGGGTGCGGGGGTGGGTGCAGCTGGTATGCGCTGCATGCGCGCTGGTGCTGCTATGCGCTGGGATCTACCCTCTCTACCGGATGATGCTCCACAGCACTCGGGGGCAGGAGATGGAGGATCTGCAGGTATTCGCCCAGCGGCTCGAGGCTGAGCTAGGGCTGCTGGGGCTCGATCTGGATGGGGTAGATAGTGCCGAGAATCAGCGGGTACGGCAGGTGTTCAGCGTGCCATTTCGCAGCGGTGGGGTCTACCCTATGCTGGTGCACCCCTCAGGGCGTATAGTGTACCATTTTCTCCGCGAAGGGGAGCGGATTCCCCCAGATGTGATGGAGCAAATGGCCTTTAGCCCCGGGCGTACCGGGTGGGTAGAGCTACAGTTTTCGGAGGGGCCTGGGCAAAAACGAGAATTGGCCTACCGCTACTCCCCTCGGCTGGGCTGCTACCTCGCGGTGGAATTCCCGCCTCCAAACACGCTGCCTGCCTTGGTAAGCCTGCGCGCCTGGTGGTTGATAGTGCTGGTGGTTTGGCTCTCGCTGGCCGTGGTGGTGGGGGGTGTGCTGGGGCGCGCTATTCGCCGGCAGCTAGAGGGGGTGTCTGAGCGATTGGCCCGGTTGGCAAGGGGTGAGCATCCTCCCGGGCGAGTACCCCACGGATTCCTAGAGATGCGTAGGATTCTGGTATCGCTCAATAGGCTCACGCACGGGTTGGAACGGACTACGGAATTCGCAAAATCCATAGGGCGCGCGGCTTTCGATGTTCCCTTTACCCCGCTGGGGCCAAACGATTCACTGGGTCGCTCATTGGTGGAGCTGCGTAATAGCCTGGTGGAACAGGAGGCGGCAGCTGCCGATAGGAAGGCCAAGGATGCGATACATGGCTGGACTAACCAGGGACTGGCGGAGTTTGGGCAGATACTACGGGAGCGAAGCGGGAGCATCACCGAGCTGGCCGATGCGCTCATTCAGCATCTGGTGAACTACCTAGAGGCTGCGCAGGGGGGGGTATTCACTGTGGGCGCAGGGAGTGATGGTGCTAGGGTGCTGCTGCTTACGGCCAGTTTTGCCTACGGGCGTAAGAAATTCCTAGCGCGGGAGGTGCATTTTGGGGAAGGCTTGGTGGGCACTTGCGCCGTGGAGCGCGATACTATCCACCTAAACCATGTACCAGAGGGCTACAGCGACCTGACCTCTGGCATAGGGCAAGCCCCCCCGACGGAGCTTTTGCTGGTGCCGCTTAAGACCGACGAGGAGCTGCTGGGCGTGCTGGAGTTAGCCTCGGTGCGTGGGTTTCAGCCCCATGAGATCGAATTCGTAAAAATGGTCTCCAGCAGTATAGCTAGCACATTGCTTACAGCCCAGAGCAACCAGCGGAATGCCGATCTGCTTCAGCAGGCTCAAGCGCAGCAGGTGCAGATGCGCGAGCAGGAGGAGGAGATGCGCCAAAACCTAGAGGAGATACAGGCTACGCAGGAGGAGATGGAGCGGCGAACCCACGAGGTAGAGGTGCTGCGGAGTGCTGTGCGCGAGGGAATGCTGTACGGGGAGCTGAACGAGGCGGGCGTGTGGCTCACGGCGAACCACAAGCTAGAGGAGATCTACCGACAGATGGGGCATAAAGGCATCGTGGGAACCCAGTTTGTGGAGAACACCGACTGGCATAGCGCCAACGGGGCGAAAAGGCTGGAAACGGTGTGGGACGATGTGCGGCATGGTGGGCATATAGAGGGTGTGTTCACGCTTCACGCCCAGAATGCTGGGGATAGGGCGGTACGGGGAATCCTCTACCCGAATAGGAATGAGGATGGCACACTGCTCTGCGTCTACTTTATAGGCTTGGAGATTACGGAAATGCGCGGGGAGAGTAGGTAGGGGAAATGTAGGTCTTTATCATTAAAAGAGGTTTAATCAATTACTTAGCATTTATTGATGACCGTAGCGATGCGGCGTGCCGCGTCGTCATAGATGGGTTTTACAGAGGCCTCAGGAGAGATGTCTACAGGAAGGGTAATAGGGCAAATTTTCACGCTCTGGGCGATGGGGAGCATGTCCATTCTGCGCGTTAGCCCCAGTTTTTAAAAGTAGATTCTAGTGGCGCAATCAGCTTGGTACGCTGTGGGGATTAAGGAGGTACGGGCGGTGGAATCTGCCGTGCTGGAGCGGTATGGGCAGCGGCTCTCTGACCTTGCGCTTACCTCTGCGGGCTTCCGCATGGGGCGGTTCATGGCCGCCGAGGGCATACGTGATGGGCAGGAGTTGGCCCAGCGAATACTTGCAGGGGAGAGGCCGGTCTACGATGGTCTGCTAGCTTCTATATTTCCGCCTACCACAGAGCTTTTCCGCGACCCGAGTTTCTGGAGTGAATTGCGTGATGGGGTGCTGCCTTCGCTGGTGGGGATTTTCGGGCAGTCGCTGCGGGTCTGGGTTGCGTCGTTTGATTCTGGCGAGGAGCTCTATTCGCTATGCGTGGTGCTGGATGATGCGGGCCTACTCCCTTTTGCGGAGATCTACGCCTCCTACATCAGCGAGCAGGTGCGGTACCGCTCTGCGCAGGGATTGCTGCCTGGCCGCCGCTATGGGTTGGATTGTGAGAATTTTGGTCGCTACAATCCGCAAGGAGAGCTCGGCCGCTACTTCGACGATGCGGGGGCGCAGCTAAGGCTAAAGCCCGAGTTCCTTAAGCGTGTGCAATACCTGGCGCAGGGGGTAGAGTTCACGCCAGTGCCGGGCGGTGGAGTCCACTTGGCACTCTGCCGAAACCAATTGATCTTTTTCAACAATACGCTCGGGGAACGTAATGTAGGGGTATTGGCTGAGGCTCTGCATGGCGGGGGTGCGCTAGCCTTGGGTGTGTGTGAAAATTTGGAGAATTACCAAAATGGCAGTACATTTACCCCTCAAAATTCTAGAGAGGGAATATATAGGAGGTTGCGGAATTGATGGGCAAGGGCGGCGTGGTGGTGCTGGGCGGCTCGGCAGGGAGTTTCAAGGTGGTTACCTATTTGCTAGGTAGGCTTCCGCAAGGCTATCCTCTGCCGGTGGTGCTGTGTTTGCACCGGCTGAAGGATGTGCGTTCAGGCTTTATGGAATCGCTGCAGGGGAGGTCGAATTTAGAGGTACGTGAACCGTATGATAAGGAGCCAATACAGGGGGGGCGGGTGTATCTCGCGCCATCGAATTACCATCTCTACGTGGAGCTGGGCAATCGGTTTGGGCTCTCAACGGGAGAGACGGTGAACCACTCGCGCCCTTCGATAGATCTTACATTCATCTCGGCGGCTCGGGTGTATCGGGAGCGAGCTGTGGGTATTCTGGTTTCGGGGGCCAACCGCGATGGGGCGTTGGGGCTCCAGTACCTCAAGCAGCAGGGAGGGGTGGCTATAGTGCAGGATCCCGCGGAGTGCGAAGTGCAAACCATGACGGCGGCGGCTCTGCAACTTACGCAGGTAGACCAAGTGCTGGGGGTAGCAGGTATCGCGAAATTTTTATTGGAGTTAGCCTAAGGGGACCGGTATGGGTTTCAGGACAGATAAAGGGCAAGTGCAGGTATTGCTGCTGGCTCTTCTAGTATTGCTGCTGGCAGTACAGCTCCTGCTAGGGTACGACGCTCAGGGTGGCAGCCCGTGGGGCATACTACTCGCTGGGCTGTTGGTGCTCGGCATCTTTTGCCTCCAGCTCTGGCGCTACAGGAGGGTATGCGTGGAGTGCGCTAGGCTTAAGCAGCAGCTAGAGAAAGCAGAGGAACATGCAGAAAACCTGCAGAGGGATCTCGATAGGCTGAATGCTGCAAAAGGGAAGGATGCGGTAACTGACGATTCTCGGGGCGAGGTTCAGAATCTGTCGGCACGGATAACGGGCGATACCCAGGAGGAGCTACGGACCTCATACTTCCGGGTGGTGGCCGAGCGGTGGGAGCTGGTGCAGGGGCTGCTCTTTGGCGAGGAGAAGGCGCGTGGAGTGTTCGCCGTGCAGGCCTCGTATGCCTACTTTGCCGAGGGAGGGATGCCTGAACCCTTCAGGGAAGGCGAGACGCTTACAGGCCAGGTGGTGAAGGAGAACCAACCGCTCTACCTCTCCGATATTCCCGCTGGGTATCGGATAATCGCCTCGGGGTTAGGACGTGCGCACCCCTCATACATCTTCATGGTGCCCTACCAGGGGGCTGCGGGTCGCTGCGTGGTGGAGTTGGCCTTCTTTAAGCCATTGGAACTTGCCGACAGGGAGGCTATAGTGTCGCTATTGGGCGTGCTATCTGAGAAGGAACGTGGACTAACCAATACGGGGAGGGCGGAGTAAATGGGGGTGTTTTGGGATAGGCTAGGAAGTTACCTCACCCGAGGCTATGTGCTGCGCGCATTGCTGCTGCTGGTATGCGGTGTACTGGTGGTGAGTGTGGCTTGGGTGCTGGAACTCTCTGTAGGCGGCTATTCTCTTTCTGCTGAGAGCCTATGGAGACTGCATAGAACGCAGCCCGTTCTCTGGATTGTAGACGCACTGCCCATCATCGCCGTGTGCATCTACCTCCTTATGAGCCGGCAGGCGCGGGTGCAGAGTAAGAATATGGCTGCACAGCTGGAGGAACAGCGACAGCTAATAGCCCGTAATGCGCGGTTTGCCAAAGCTCTGGGGGAAGGGCATTACGATGTGGACTACGGGCAGACGCAGGAGGTGGACACGCTGGGCGCAGCGCTCATGCGAATGCGGGATAATCTCTGGGAGACCGCGAAACGGGATAACGAGGAGAGCTGGATAACCCGGTGCAAGGACGAGGTGGGCTATGTGCTACGGCTGCATAATAACCTACAGGTTCTTGGCTATGAGGTTCTTAAGAAGCTCGTAGGGCTGATAGATGCTGTGCAGGGTAGCCTTTTCCTCTACGATGCGGATGAGAAAATGCTGCGCGGGGTGGCCGGGTACGCCTATGCCCGTGAGAAGTACAACCAGCTCTCCTACAAGCTGGGCGAGGGGCTGGTGGGCGAGTGCGCCTATGAGCGGGGTACTATCTACCGTACGGAGATCCCGGAGGGGTATACCACCATCTCGAGCGGTTTGCTGGGCGACCAAAAGCCGCAGAGCCTGCTGCTAGTGCCCCTAGTGACCAATGAAAGCCTACAGGGTGTGGTGGAGTTCGCCTCTATTCGCCCTGCGTTCTCTGCGCGAGAACGGCGCTTCCTAGAGGAGGTGGGGGAGATAGTGGCCCGTACGCTCTTCAACCTTCGTATAAGTGCCAAGACGGAGACCTTGCTGAAAGAGTCTCAGCAGATGACCCGTGAACTCCGGGAGAATGAGGAGCAGCTGCGGCAGAGCGCCGAGGAGATGCAGGTGACCCACGAGGAGCTGGAGAAAAGCAACGAGCAGCTGGAGGCCAAGATAGCTGAGGCCGAAAACGCCCGCAAACGCCTCCACTCGCTGCTGGAGAATGCCAACGAGGTAATAGCGATCTACAACCAGCAGCAGCAGATTACCTACATAAGCCCGAGCGTAACGAAAATCCTGGGCTATACGCCCCAGGAAATGATGGACGGGAAGGATAGGGAACGCCTTACGCAGGAGGGTGTGGACCTGCTCCAGCAGATGTTCGAGGGGCTGATCCGTGAACCCCATTTGCCCCGCACGGCACAGTATATATTCCTGAAAAGGGATGGCGAGAAGGTGTGGGTGGAGGTGGTAGGGCGAAATCTGCTGGATGACAATGCTATATGCGGAATCATCCTGAATATGCGGGATATTACCGAGCGTCTGCGGGCCGAGAAGGAGGAGCGGATGCGGAGTAAGATGCAGGCCCTGAGCGAGAATTCGCTGGATCTGATCATTCGCCTGAGCCGCGAGGGGCAGTTCTACTACGCCAACCCGATGGTGGGGCGCTACTTAGGGGTATCGTCGGCTGCGCTCATGGGGCAACAGCTCGGGGAGGTGCAGATGCCCACGGTGCTGCGCGAGGCGTTTGTAGCAGCGCTGGGGGAGATAGACGAGCGGCGTGAGAAGAAGTGGGAACGGGAGGTAACCGTGGAGGTAGGAGGCGAGAAGGCTATACTTCGCCTACAGGCTATACCCGAGTATGATGGCGGGGTGCTGGAGACCGTATTGCTCGTGGGGCACGATATTACGGAGGATAAGCGGATAGAGAACGAAATACAGGATAAGAGCCGTAAGATAACCGAAAGCATCAATTACGCGCAGCGAATACAGAAGTCGATACTCCCAGATATAAAGTTGATACAGCAGTTTTTCCCGCGGTCGTTCATGTTCTACCACCCCCGCGATGTGGTGAGTGGCGATTTCCCGTGGTTCTTTGAGAAGGGCGATTCACTCTACATAGCTGCTGTGGACTGCACGGGGCATGGGGTACCTGGCGCATTGCTCTCATTCATAGGGTACTTTACGCTGAATAATGTGGCCGACCACGATTCCTCGTACAGCGCAGGCCGGATGCTAGATCTGCTGCATGCCGGGGTGAGGAAAATGCTGCGCCAGGATAGGGCTGGGGCAGATGCCCAGGATGGGATGGATATCGCGCTCTGCAAGGTAACGCCCCGGGAGATGCGGTTGGAATTTGCCGGCGCGCACCGTCCGTTGTACCTTTGCCGTGGGGGCGAGGTAACGGAGTTCAAGGGCGATAGGCGGCCTATAGGGGGAATCCCCAACCCTCGGCATCCTGAGGGCGCATTTACCAACCATGTGATAGAGCTGGTGGAGGGCGATAGGGTCTTCTTCTTCTCCGATGGCCTGCCCGACCAGCTGGGAGGAGAGTCGGGAATGCATAAGTTCAGCCCTCAGCGGATTCGGGAGCTTATCTCATCCAACGGAGCGCTCTCCATGCCAAAGTTGGGGCAGCTATTCTCTGAGGAGTTCACTAAGCATATGGGGGGAGCAAAGCAGATAGATGATGTGCTGCTGATAGGGATAGAGTTTTAGCTTGCGCCCCACAGTATTTTGGGCTATTCCCCATAGCGTGCGATTCGGCGATTGTATCTTTGCAGTGCGTAATTCGGAAGGGAAGGCTAGTGTGGGTGAAGTGGAAGAAGGTGGGCATTGATGGGAGTATTAGGATTTTTGTAAAGAACTACGCTTGTCAATTGTTTTTTTTTGATAAAGCTATGGAACAGCGACAGTTGAGCGGTTTTTTGGAGTATGTATACGAGATGTATGCCTCGATGCGTGCGCATGAGGTGACTCTGGTGTACGAGGGGGAAATAACGCATCAACTCACCAAGGCTTTCACGTCGTTGGCAGAGCTGGATATGGCGAAATCTGATGAGGATGGTGCTGTGCAGAAGAAGGTGTTCCACGTGATGGTAGAGTGCCTACAGAATATTAGCCGCTATGCCGAGGCTGCGCAGACTGAGGATCACCACTACTCTGGCCGCGGGCTATTCATGGTGTGTAGAGGTGAGGATAGCTACCATGTGATATCGGGAAATCTGATAGAGAATGAGAGAGTAGAGGCGCTAAGGGAAACGCTAGAACTCATCAATTCGCTGGATAAGGAGGGGCTGAAAGAGCTCTATAAACGCCAGATAACGGGAGGCAGTATCTCGCAGAAAGGTGGTGCTGGTCTTGGATTCATAGATATAGCCCGCAAGACGGGGCGCAAATTGGAGTATAAATTCCGGCAGGTGGATGCGGATCGCCAATTCTTCATGCTCACCTCTACCATAGAGCGCAAGCAGTGAAGAAAGAGGAGAAGGAATGGCACGCTGGGATGCCCCCTTTGAGGATAAGGAGGGCTTGGCAAAAGAACTTAAGTCTAAGCATATCAACAACGCGTAAGCATGGAGACTATCAAAATTTTGGGCACAGATGATACCCCCTCGGTAACGCTGGATGCCGCTAATGATCTGTTTGAGATTTCTGGCCGTTCTCTACCAGAGGATGTTACGGCCTTTTACGCACCGATACTCGCCTGGTTGGATGAGTATGCAGGCAGCCCGAATGCGAAGACGGTGTTCACCTTTAAGCTGGTGTATTTCAACACGGCGAGCTCTAAGCTCTTGCTAGATGTGCTGATGAAGCTGGAGGAGATCCATTCTGATGGGCATGAGGTGCTGGTGCGGTGGTGCTACCCCGAGGATGATGAGGATATGCGGGATGCCGGTGAGGAGTATGCTGATATAGTGGATATTCCCTTCGAGCAGGTGTCCTACGAGGTGGCCTAGAACGGGGCGGGGGCAGAGCGCAGGTAACGTAGGCCGTATGATTGATTTTGAGCAGATTTTGTAAATACCGTAGCGTAGAATGAGTGAAGAGATTCTCAAGGCGCTCATGCAGCTGTTTGCCATCATAGCCAAGCAGGATGGTGGTCTAGGGGCAAGCGAGCGCGAATTCGTTGAGAGTTTTCTGAAGCAGCAGCTGAATGAGGAGGCTGTGCAGGAGTACCTTGCCCTGTTTGACAGCTTTGTGGGGCCTGCGGGCGAAGAGTCCAATGGCAAAAAACTCACGGCGGTCAAGGACTCTGTACGCGTGCTGGGTATCTGCAAGAAGATCAATAAAACGCTAACCCAGCGCCAAAAGGTGGTAGTGCTGGTCCGCCTCTTCGAGTTGGTGAATGCAGATAGGAAATTCACCGAGCAACGAATGGCGATAATCAATACGGTATCTGAGGTCTTCAAGCTGAGTGCCGAGGAGTTTACCGATATTGAACGTTTCGTGGTGGCTACAGATCTGGAGTCGCTGGATAGGAGCAGCATCCTGACCATAGATTCTGGAAGCTACCAGCCTCTGCATGGTAAGCATATAGCCACCGAAGCGCTGGATAAACCACTGATAATACTCCAGATCCAATCGGTAGATCTCTACTTTTTACGGTACGATGGGCAGGAGGATCTCTTCCTGAACGGCTTGGCTATTCGGAATAGGAGTATCTACCTGTTTGCCAGCGGCAGTAGCATAAAGCTGCCCAAAGGGAAACCGATCTACTACACCGATGTGGTGTCCCACTACTTGGCCGACTTGAGCCTAACACCGATATCCTATGTGGTGGATGGGGTGTCGTACCGATTCCCGAATGGCGATCTGGGGCTACACAACATCTCATTTGCCGAGGAGCATGGTAGGCTGGTGGGAATTATGGGGGCTAGCGGCGCAGGGAAAACCACGCTGCTAAACCTGCTCAGCGGGACGACGAATCCGAGTTCGGGGAGCGTCAGGATCAATGGGATAGACCTCCATAAGGAAAGGGAGGCCCTGGAGGGTACGATAGGCGTAATTCCCCAGGATGACCTCCTAATAGAGGAGCTAACGGTATTCCAAAATCTCTACTATAGTGCCAAATTCTGCTTTAGGCATAAGAGCGAGGCGGAGCTCTGCGAGCTGGTAGACAAGATGCTCGCGAGCCTGGGGCTGCTTGAACGTAAGGATTTGAAGGTAGGTTCACCGCTCAATAAGATGATCTCGGGCGGGCAGCGCAAGCGACTGAACATAGCCCTAGAGCTAATACGTGAGCCCTCGATACTCTTTGTGGATGAGCCGACCTCAGGGCTGTCGTCGCGCGATTCGGAGAATGTGATGGATCTCCTGCGGGAGTTGACGCTGAAGGGGAAACTGATCTTTGTGGTGATCCACCAGCCCTCGTCGGAGATCTACAAGATGTTCGACGATATGCTCATCCTAGATACGGGAGGGTATCTGATCTACGCGGGTAACCCGGTAGAGGCTGTAATGTATTTCAAGCGGGCCGATTCGCAGATCAATAGCGATGTGGGGGAATGCCCGACTTGTGGAAATGTGAACCCGGAGCTGATATTCAATATTATAGAGAGCCATGTGGTGGATGAGTTCGGGCGGTATACGCCGCAGCGAAAGGTATCGCCGCCAAGGTGGGAGGAACTCTACCGGGAGAATGTCCGTCGGGAAAAGGTAGAGGAACAGACCGTGCCACCGCCCAAGGCGCAGACCATCCCCTCGCGCCTCAAGCAGTTCCTCATCTATACGGCGCGGGACTTCCGCTCCAAGATCAGCAACCGGCAGTATATCATCCTAAATCTGCTGGAGACGCCCATATTGGCTTTCATCCTGGCGTATGTGATTCGGTATATTCCAGACCCGAATTCGGATGTGTATGTGTTTCGCGACAATGAGAATATCCCGATATACATCTTCATGTCGCTGATAGTGGCACTATTCATCGGGCTTACGGTGAGTGCTGAGGAGATATTCAAGGATCGGAAAATACTAAAACGAGAGAAGTTCCTCAACCTTAGTAGGACCTCGTACCTGCTGAGCAAGGTTTTCATATTGCTGGTGCTTTCGGCCATACAGACATTATCGTTTGTCTTGATTGCCAATAGCATACTGAGCTTGCTGGGGTTGAATCTACAGTATTGGCTCATCCTGTTCTCCACGGCAGTGTGCGCCAATCTGATAGGGCTTAATATTTCGCAGACATTCAACAGCGCGGTGACAATCTACATCGTGATTCCGCTGCTGATGATCCCCATGATGGTGCTGAGCGGTGCGATGTTCTCTTTTGACAAGCTGAACCGCTCTGTGGGGAGTTTTGATCGGGTGCCACTAATCGCAGAATTCATGCCTACCAAGTGGGGCTATGAGGCTCTGGTGGTGCTACAGTTCAAGGATAACGAGTTCCAGAAACATTTCTACCAAATAGAGAAAGGGGAGCGCAACGCGAATTACAAGCTGGTGTACTACATCCCAGAGCTGGAGAAAAGGCTGCAGTATTGCATAGACCATGTGAATAGCCAGGATAGCGCTGAAGTTCAGGAACGAATGATGGAGGCGTTGGCCGTTCTGCACCGAGGGATTGGGCAGGAGATGGCTGTGTTTGCCCCAGAAGTCCCGTTTGAGTACCTGCGGAATCTGCAGCCAGACAGTGTAGACGAGGTGGCTCTCTACGAGACGGTCGGTTACCTAGAGGCTCTTAAGGAACACTATAACGAGATATTCCAGGCGAAGAATCAGCAACGCGATGCCATAGTGAACCACCTTGTGGCTACCCAACCCCGGCTCTACGAGGCAAAACGGAATGCGTACCACAATGAGAGCATAGCGGATCTCGCCACAAAGGCCTTTGAAAAGAATAAGATCCTGCTTTTTAAAGATGAGCTGGTGCAGCAGTATGATCCAGTGTACCGAGATCCCGTGCCGACCTCGGCGCTTGATATCCGCTCCCACTTCTTAGCGCCCAGAAAGCACCTGCTGGGTCATTTTTTCGATACTTTCTGGTTCGATTTGGCAATGATCTGGGTGATGAGCCTGGCGCTATACGTATCCCTACATGTGGAATTTTTACGACGGATGGGGAATCTATTTAGCTGGGTGCGGCGGAGAATCAAGAAATAATGCCTAACTTTCGGGAGGCGAAATCATAGAAAGGAGAATCTATGTTATTAAGATACAGACAGTTACTCTGCATTCTTCTGGGTGTAGCGCTCCTCTTTGGCAGCAGTTGCCAGTGCTCTCGGACGGGTGATGCGAGCGGAGATTTGGATATTCCAGATTCACTCCTAACAGATCGTCAGGTTGCGGTGTCGCAGCAGGTGATAGAGAGTATGGTGGAGAATATTTCGTCGCCAGTGGAGACCGCCGCTCTGATCAAGCGCCTCAAAGTGCCGTTCAATAAGGATTACCTGGTTCCGACGGATGCCGCAGACCACTTCAATACAAGCTTCAGCAAGGCAGTGGGCTTGGGGCTGTATGGCACGGATCTCGGCTACCTGAATATGTATGAGAAGACCTCGTCGGTGCTGAGCTATATCTCAGCGGTAAAATCGTTGGCTGACGGTATCCAGGTAGGGCAGTTTTTCGATTTTTCGACGCTAAAGCGGCTGGCGACCAATAACGAGAATCTCGATTCGCTGATCTACATATCCCAGGAGAGCTACAACAAGATCGATGCCTACCTGCGGAGTACTAATCGGGGGTCGCTCAGTGTGGTAATCATTTCTGGGGTCTGGATAGAGGGGATGTACATCTCCACCCAAGTAGCACGACTCACAAAGAATAAGCAGATAGAGGAAACGATAACCGACCAGAAGGTGGTGCTGGCTACGTTGATCCCCATGCTTCGGCTCTATGAGAAGGATGCCAATATCCAGTCGTTGGCCGATAGACTGGAGAAGCTCAAGGGACTGTACGATAAGGTGAAGATAACCTATGTGCAGGGAGACCCCGTATCCAAGGTGGTGGACGGCGTACTGACGTTTGAACAGAAAGATAGGCAGATAGTAGAGGCATCACCTGAAGTGGTAGAGTCTATATTTGCTGAGATAGAGGCACTACGGTCGGTTTTAATTTCCAATAATTAGCATTTTAGAATCATGAGGATTCGCATTGTAGTACTGCTTGCGGCCCTATTCACGCTGGCTTTAACACCACGGTTGGCCAATGCGCAAACAGAGGATGAGTTGCTCGATATATGCGGAGCGTTGGCTGGCTCAGATGCTACCTATCTCCGCGATTTCAAGGTAAGGCTGGAGGCTTCCGATCCGCCTCAAATTCAGCGCTACCCCATTATCCTGAAAAAAGGGAATAAATACCGTTTTGCGATAGCCAGCTCGAAGGATTTTGAGGGGCAAATGAAGCTCGAGATCTTTGATGCAAATCGCCTGATGGCTCAAACCTACAATGCGGCTACTGGGGTCGATTCTCCCACGATAGATTGGATTTGCACCAAGACGGGGGCTTACCACCTTTTCTTTAGCTTTAGGGATGGCAAAAGGGGAATGGGAGTCGGTGTCATGTCTCTGGTAGAGTAGGGGTGTTTAACCGACAGATAGCTAGTGAAATCGCAACGGAGCTAGAGGTGGTATTAGAGAATTGAGGCATTAATTTTATCAGAAAATGCGAAGAGTTTCTAGATTGTGGTTCAGCCTAGGTATAGTGCTTGCAGGCATGTGCATATTCAATGCTTGCCAAGGGGCAGGTGGTGTATCTGCAAGTGGTACGCAAAGTGACACGTTGATGCTCTCAGATACGCTTTCGGCGCTAGATTTCGGATTGCGTTTGCAGCACGCAAGCGGGAGGGAAACGGGCAACTTCTGCCTATCGCCGCTTAGCATTAGGCAGGCATTGGGGTTGGTTGCAGCTGGGGCAGGTGGGGAGAGTCTGAAGCTCCTTAAGCTGGTGGCCGATTCCTCGGCTCTAGATGGTCAAGATAGCGATGCTTCCAAGAATGGGAATAGTAGCAACGAGGATGATGCCTACACCCAAGAGTTGAACAAGGCCAAGCTCCAGCTGAGGGTTGCAAATGCGGCATGGGTGGATACTAAATTCCCCATTTCGAAGAGCTATGCGAATGCGGTACAAGAGCGGTTTCGGGCAACAGTGGAGTCTCTCCCCTTGGCTACGGATGCGCAGCTCTCTTCGGATAGAATTAATGGTTGGGTGAAGGATAAAACGGAAGGGCTCATTACCGAATTGGTTACGCCGGGTGTCCTTGTTCCAGGGACTGAGCTGGTGCTAACGAATGCTGTTTACTTTAAGAGCGCGTGGGCAAAGCCGTTTGAGAAAGACAGAACGCTCGAAGAGGATTTCCATAGCGTTTCGGGGGATGTGAAAATTCCCATGATGCACGGCAAGGTGGACGGAGGAGTAATCCGACGCGATGGACTGCAGGCTCTGGTGATACCCTATGCGCATCCTGAGTACGGAATGATGATAGTGATGCCTGATTCGGTGGGTACTCCGTTAACGGAAATTTCAGCGAAGGGTATAGAGGCACTTTATCGAGATATGGATTGGTTGGATGTGAATGTGTCTCTGCCCAGGTTCAAGTTTACGAGCAAACTGAGCTTAAGGGATGCCATGCAAAGACTAGGGCTCAGTTCGCTTTTCGACGGGAGGGCTGATTTTAGCGCAATGTCTGATAAACCTACCGATCTGTGCATAGGCGATGTGCTACATAGCGTGCTGATGGATGTGCAGGAGGAGGGAACGGAGGCTGCGGCAGCCACTGCGGTAACGATGGTGAGGATGGCGCTCCGGCCAGAGGTGGAGTTTAAGGTAGATCGTCCATTCCTCTACATTGTTTTTAAGGGTACACCAGCCCAGGCAATATTCGTGGGAGGGTACGATCCTCGGTAAAGAACAAGGGTGAATTTTAGTACTCGGGTGATAATAATTCGTAGGCATGAACAGGATTCTATTTGCGATGGCTTTCGGTGTTTTGTTCTCAGCAGTGCTTACCTCG
Source organism: Candidatus [Bacteroides] periocalifornicus (assembly GCA_001421095.1). Taxonomy (GTDB): domain Bacteria; phylum Bacteroidota; class Bacteroidia; order Bacteroidales; family CAJPTX01; genus Bacteroides_D; species Bacteroides_D periocalifornicus. The sequence goes on from LIIK01000002.1 coordinate 17,680, forward strand.
TGCGATAGCAGTTTGAAGTACCCTGAGACGAGGAAAGACGAGGTGGCTGATGATTACTTCGGGACTCAGGTTCTGGATCCGTATCGTTGGCTAGAAAATGATACGGCGGCAGAAGTTCGGGAGTGGGTGCAAAAGGAGAACGCTGTTACTCAAAAGTATCTTGATCGAATCCCCTTCCGGCAGAGCGTCCGTAATCGGCTAGAGGCTCTGATGAATTATGATGTAGAGTCTACTCCGTGGTTTACAGGAAAGTACTATCTGTTCTCCAAGAAGTCGGGACTCTCTAACCAGAGCGTACTTTACATTAAAGATTCTCTGAATGGCGAGGCGAGGGTACTCCTAGATCCTAATACGTTTTCCGCAGATGGCACAGTGGCATTGGCTGGTACTTCGGTTTCACACGATTCTAAGTACATAGCCTACTTAGTAGCGGATGGCGGTTCGGATTGGCGGACAATTTATGTTATGGATTTGGCAACTGGGCAGAAGCTCGCCGACGAGATTAAGTGGGCAAAATTCACCTCAATCGCTTGGCAGGGAAATGGATTTTACTACAGCTGCTACACCGCCCCTGTAGAAGGGAAAGAGCTAAGCGTGAAGAATGAGTTCCACAAGGTTTATTACCATACCCTAGGACAGCCGCAGAGTAGCGACAGGTTAGTGTTTGAGAATAAGGAAGAACCGCTTCGTAATTTCTCAGCCCTAGTAACTGACGATGAGAAGTACCTCATAGTTTCAGAAACAGAGGGGACTGACGGCATCTCTATGTGGGTGAAAAATCTGAAGGTGGAGAAGGCCGACTTTACCCATGTAACCACTGGGTTTGACTATGATTACTCAGTGATAGGTAACGTGGGGGACGATCTGTATGTGTATACCAACTATAAAGCTCCCAAGTATAAGCTTATCCGTATTAACATGGATAGAAGTGATATTGGGAGCTGGGAGGATGTATTGCCTGAGCAGAAAGATGTGCTAAGTGGAGCTACACTTGCCGGAGGCCATCTAGTGGCAACCTACATGGTGGATGTAGCGAGCCGGATGAGCGTGTACAGCCTACAGGGCGAACTGGTTAGAGATATCGATCTGGGAGTACTCGGAAGTGCAGGCTATGTGTCGGGGCGTATGGAGGATGATCTCGCATTCTTCTCCTATACATCCTATACAGTGCCTTCGGTTGTCTACCAGTATCAGGTTTCTACGGGGGAGATGAAGGAGATATTCCGACCGAAAGTTGACTTTGATTTCGACAAGTATAAAGTGGATAGGGTCTTCTATAAGAGCCATGATGGCACAGAGATCCCCATGTTTATCGTTTGCCGAAAGGATCTTCAACTCAATGGGAAGAACCCGACTCTACTCTACGGTTATGGTGGATTTAACATCAGCCTTACACCCTACTTTAGCTCTTCTAGGCTAGCCTGGCTGGAGCAGGGAGGAGTATATGCGGTAGCCTGCATACGTGGGGGAGGGGAGTATGGTGAACGTTGGCATCTAGCAGGTACTAAGCTGAATAAGCAGAATGTGTTTGATGATTTTATTGCTGCGGCGGAGTATTTGGAGGCAGAGAAGTATACTAGTCCACATTACCTAGCGATACAAGGAGGCTCCAATGGGGGATTGCTTATAGGTGCCGTAGTAAACCAGAAGCCTGAACTCTTTGGCGTGGCATTCCCCGAGGTGGGGGTTATGGACATGCTTCGCTACCAGCATTTCACGATAGGATGGGCTTGGGCAGGCGATTATGGAACGAGCGATGATGAGCAGCAGTTCCACAACCTTTACGCCTATTCACCAATACACAACATAAAGCCAGGCTCTAATTATCCTGCAATCCTAGTTACCACGGCTGATCATGACGATCGTGTGGTGCCTGCGCACTCCTTTAAGTACATCGCCACACTTCAGGCGCTACAGCCGCATGGTGCGCCCAAACTCATTAGGGTGGAGACTCGGGCAGGGCATGGGGCAGGTAAGCCAACTTCGCTCATTATATCCGAGCTTGCCGATATTTATTCGTTCGCATTTTACAACATGGGGGTAGTTCCTGTATACTAGGAATATACGTTATTCTTTCTATGCCTGAATAAAGCTTTTGGAGGCAAATTCGCAAGGGCAAAAAAGGCTTTTTTTTCGGAAAGATGCGGTTTTTCTAAGAATTCGTACTACCTTTGCACTCTGTAAACACTTACGCCCAAACGTCTAAACAAACCTTAGAGCAAGATGAAACAATTAAGAGTGGTTTTACTAGCACTGGCAGCTGTAGCAGCCCTAATGATGGTCGGCTGCAATAGCCCAGAGAAGATGCTTGAGAAGGCCTCGGAAATCAAGGCCGATCTCAACCCAAATCCGTTGGTGTTGGTTGGAGACAGCGTGCAGGGTTCAATCACTGGTACGTTCCCTCCAAAGTACTTCCACAAGAAGGCGATGCTCGAACTAGTCCCTGTTATCGTATATGACGGTGGCGAGTTGAAGCTGCCTTCGAAGACCTATCAGGGGGAAGATGTTACCGAGAATAACGACGTAATATCGAATGCGAACGGTGGTCGCTGCAAAGTTGACTTCAAGTTCAAGTATGAACCCCAGATGATGCGGTCGACTGTAGAGCTGCGCTTTGTTCTCCACTATAAGGGGAAGACAAGTACGTTGCCTGCTGGAATGAAGGTCGGCATCGGCATCAACGAAACCCAGAACCTTGCGCTGCTAGAAGGGGACAAGGGGATACCCACCCCACTTGCACACAACTACGTACGTGATCGGCAGGAGCTGAAGGATGCGCAGATCAATTTTGCCATTCAGCAGGCTACGCTGCGCCCAGGCGAACTAACCAAGGATGACGTTAAGGAACTCCTTGACCAGATCAAGCAGCTCTCCAACGATCAGAAGCAAGTGCTGACGAGCTTGGATATCAATGCCTATGCGTCGCCAGATGGTCCAGTGGCTCTGAATGATAACCTTTCTAAAGGGCGTGGTAAGGTTACCCAGGATTGGCTGATGAACAACCTCCGTAAGAATAAGATCCGTACCGATGTGGTTAAGATCCAGGAGCAGGCTACGGACTGGGATGGTTTCAAGAAGCTTGTTGAAAACTCGAACATTGAGGATAAGGAGCTGATCCTCCGCGTTCTCTCAATGTACTCCGATCCCGATGTACGTAACCGCGAGATGCACAACATGGGCAAGGTATTCCAGGTGCTGGCCGAGGATATCCTACCCAAGCTACGTCGTGCTCAGATGGTGGCCAATGTACAGGTTCAGGGGCGTACCGATGAAGAGACCAAGGCTCTTGTAGATGCAGGTAAGATCGGCGAGTTGCCAGAAAATGAGGCTCTATATGCCGTTACCCTATATGATGATGCTGACAAGAAGGCTGAACTCTACAGGGCGATTACTGCGGCTAATGACCAGTCCTATCGCGCTTACAACAATCTAGCCTGCATCCTTCTGAACAAGAACGATCTGTCAGGTGCTAAGTCTGCTCTGGATAAGGCTGCGGCCATTGAGCCAAACAATTCGGCCATCCTCAATAACCAGGGGGTTGTAGCCGTGCGTGAAGGACGGTACGATGATGCCGAAAAGCTCTACGTGAAGGCTACCGATGCTGGAGAGCAGGTTCGTCAGAACTTGGGCTTTGTTGCGATTCTCAAGGGCGATTATAAGGCTGCTGTTGAATACCTTAAAGGGTCAAATAGCTTCAACCAGGGGCTTGCTCTTCTGCTCACCGATAACCTGACGGCGGCTCAGAACACCTTCAACGATGTGAAGAAGGATGAACCTCTGGCCTACTACGGTCTTGCTATCATAGGAGCTCGCAACGAGGACGAGAAGATGGCCGTTGATAACCTGCGTGAGGCTATTAGCATGCGGTCAGATCTCAAGGAACGTGCGAAAAAGGACGTTGAGTTCCGCAAGTTGGCTCAGAGCGAAATGTTTGCCAATCTTCTGAAGTAGGCGCAAGCTGCTTCTATTAGATTAGATCTCTTTAGGGGGGGGTAAACCTCCCCCCTTTTTTTAATTGTTATCCAGGGCGTAATGGGGTACGAAACCTCCAAGGAATAATAAGGTCAAAAGCTTCAAGAAATAGGCTTGTACGAGGCCTAACAGGCAGGGTGAACGCATCAAATTTCTTCCAGGGCAAACGCGTCAAATTTCTGCTTAATCAATCGGCACGTAATCGCTATTTTATTGACTTTGCCACCAAAAATATTATGACTACAAAAATTTGAAATGCGATCTCCATGGTAGAGAACCAGCGCGTACAGGGGAGAGCAGCGTACTCCCTATCGCTCATACTGCTCGTAACTTTCTACGCATTCATCTCTGGATTCGCTGATCGGGAGCAAATTGAAGATTATGCGAGCAACTGCAGCAAGGACCTCATGAGCCAGCACGAAAAGCTATCCGTCAAGGGGTTGATTATAATAAATTGCCGTATTGCGGTGAGGGGGCTGTGTTGCGATTCGGGAGTCTTACGTTGCTATTAAGGTTTGCCGTATAGAGGGGGCGAGTTGTGATTAGGGGTGTACCGTGTTCCGATTGTCTCGCCTTATCTCTGCTAAGAATTCTTCTGGACAGGTTGTCCGTTCCCTGCTGTTAGCGCGTGGAATACCTCCTCGAGCCGTGAGTGGCGGGCATAGATGGAGCTAAGTGGAAGCTGCCGTTCAGAGCATATTCGCACTAGCAGAGCACGGCTATCGGGCGTTCCGCCGTAGCCCTGCAAGAGCCACTCGCCGCTAGGTTGCGCCAGCACCCTACAGCCAGGGACAAGTGCCTCAATGCGAGATTTATCCACAGGGGTTGCAAACCCGACCACTACAGCCTCCTCGCTGCCAGATGCCAATACCTCTGCCGTGGTACCCTGGGCTACCAGCGCGCCGCTGTGGATTATTGCCACGCTATCGCACAGAGCCTCTACCTCCTGCATTATATGGGTGGAGAGCAGCACCGTGGTCTCACTCCCAACGGTGCGAATGACTTCACGGATCTCGGCTATCTGATTGGGGTCGAGGCCATTGGTCGGCTCGTCGAGTATGAGTACTTTTGGGCTGTGAATGAGGGCGGCAGCCAATCCGACCCGCTGGCGATACCCTTTGGAAAGCACCGCAATCTTACGGGATGCCATGTGGGATAAGCCCGTGAGTGAAAGTGCCCTATCTACGCACCGGCGATTCTCTTTAAGCCGATAGAGGCGGCCCGTATAGGCTAAGTACTCGCGCACATAGAGGTCATCGGGCAGGGGATTCCGTTCGCTAAGGTAGCCCAGGTTAGACTTCCAGGCGACTGAATCAGCATCCACACGTTGGCCTGCCACCCAAGCCTCGCCTTCGGTTGGGGGGAGGTAGCCCGTGAGCATGCGCATTGTGGTGGTTTTCCCTGCTCCATTAGGCCCTAGAAGCCCTAGTATCACACCATTTGGCACCTCTAGATTGAGGTCATGCACAGCCCACTGACGGCCAAAGCGTTTGGAAAGATGGGAGATTGCAAGAGACATGGAATGGATTGATTATTGGGTATTGTGGCCTTGTGATCTTTTTTCTGAGGGGAGGTGCTGCAAAAGTGCAATGCGCCACACAGCACATCGACCTGTTGCTAACCCCCTCGGGGTAACCGTGTTATTTCAACGTTCTTAGGTGTACATTATGCTGCTTAGAGACGATGCCATTCGCCATTTGCAGCTCTGCAAATTTCTGAATATTTTGCTAGAAAACCACCAGTGTATGCAATTTTTCCTACTTTCGCAGGCTGAAATGGGATGCTAATGGATAGGTTACCCTCTGTGATTGTAGGTGTTACGGGAGCTAGCGGACAGCTACTGGCCTGGTGGGTGGTGCAGGCCCTTTTGGAGCAAACCAACTACCCGATAGACCTAGTGCTAAGCCAGAATGCAGTGGAGGTGTGGCAGCATGAGATGGGCGATAGGTTGATACCCAATCACCCACGGGTTACCCTGCACCCGAACAGCACGCTCGCCTCTCCCATTGCCTCGGGTTCGTGTCCTACCATAGGCATGCTGGTAGCCCCCTGCTCCGTAGGCACACTCGGGCGTATTGCGACTGGCACTGCCGACACGCTGCTGCTACGTGCTGCCGACGTTACCCTGAAAGAGCGCCGCCCCCTAGTGCTAATGGTTCGGGAGACCCCCCTGAGCCTCATTCACCTACGGGCAATGCAGGCTGTAACAGAGGCTGGCGGAGTGGTGATGCCCCCTGTATTCACCCTGTACAACCACCCAGCATCGCTAGACGATATGGCCTGTGAACTTGCGCTGCATGCCGTGGAGCTACTCGGGGTGAGGGTGGAAAGGAAGCGATGGGGCTATTCGGTATAAAAACATCACGTTACAGGGGGTTGTGTTGCAAATTCCGCTCCCCAATAATCTAAATCCACAAACCATGCAATTGGGAATTAGACTTTCACTTTTCGCCACACTGCTGCTAGGTGCACTGCAAGGGTGGGCACAGGGAACAGGAGGCGATTCGTATCCAATAGCCCCGAGCGAGGTGCGGATGAAAAGGGGGGAGCATCAGCACTACAGGGTAACCGAAACCCCCGTGTATTTCTATGACGACGGGGGCAAGGAGGGAAACCGCAGCCTCGGCCCGTTCTTCGGCACTGCGAAATACTGGGTAACCTTCTACCCCTCATCGCCAGAGATGGTGGTGCAGATCGACTTCACCAGGGTAGACCTCTACGATGACTATGCCGCCACCTACGACCTGCTAGAGGTGTATAACGCTGATACTATTGACAAGAGCTCTGTGGCCATGAGCCGCTATGAAAAGGATAAACCCTACACGGTGGTGGCCGATGGCTCAACGGGGGCTCTGACCGTATTCTTCTCCCCGACTTCGTACTTGGGTGCTGGCAATAAGGCTGGCTGGGAGGCCACAGTGAGGAGCGTGCCCAGAGCAGGGCAAGCCGCCCCGGGGTCGCTAAACATCATCGCAGGGCATGGCGTATACATGGTAACGGAAAACACCACCAACTTCTACGATGATGGGGGGAAAGATGGCCCGCGCCAGAATGGGGGCTACCGCTGGCTAATAACCTTCAAGCCCACTACTCCCGGCAGAATTGTAGAGGTGGATTTCACCCAAATAGACCTCTACGATGACAAGGCTGCTGTCTACGATGAACTCTGGGTATACGACGGGGAATCTACCAGTGGCGACCAGCTAGACCATCGTTTCACAAAGCCGCGAAAGTTTGCCGCCAAGGGCGAATCGGGAGCTATTTCGGTAGCATTTCGCTCCACCACGCTCAAAGGGGCTCTGGCCAATAAGCGGGCTGGCTGGGAGGCTACAGTTCGCGAGGTTGAGCGTCCTATGGCCTACCTCGGCACCACGGTCTCGCCAGTTTCCACAGAACCCGTACGCGCTGGGGCAAACGCCGTACCTATGCTCGGGATCAACATTCGCACCCAGTACCATGTAGCCCCCCTGAAATTGAGCGCTATTAACTTCACCACCTCGGGGACATTCGCCCAGATACGCAAGGCTGCCCTCTACACCACGGGAGCTGGCACCAGCTTCAATGCAGATACGAGAATTGGCGAGGTGGAGGTGGATAGCGACGGGTTCGCCATTGCGCTAGATAGCCCTGCGCTCCTGTCTGAGGGTAATAACTATTTCTGGCTTGCCTACGACGTGAAGAGCTCGGCCCCCAGCGGTAGCACTCTTGCGGCTACCTGTGCCAGCATAAAGATAAGCGGAAACGAGGAGGCTATACCCGATGGTAGCCCTGAATGTGCACGCTCTATACTACCCGTGCTTTACAGTGTAACCCGAAAGCCAACGGAGCATGGTGCCTACCGTGCGCTACTCGACGACGATAGCGAACTCCCCTCGCAAGTGGAGGCTGGCACACGCTTTAGGGTAGAAACCACGCCAGACGAGAATTGGGAGCTAGATTCTGTAATGGTGGCGGGCGCCGAGCACGATGATACCCACTACGTAGTGCGAGGCGATGTAACGATATCAGTAACCTTTAGGGAAAAGGATAAGCCACAACCCTCGGAATTCACCCTTACCATAGCCCCTAGCGAACACGGCACCCTAACGGTAAATTCTGAGGATGGCACTCCGCTTGCAAATGGGGCAAAAATCACGAAAGACCAAAAGCTGAAGGTGAACCCCCTCCCCGAAAAGGGCTATAAACTCGGCGAACTGAGGGTGGATGGGGCAAAGAAAGCAGAAGGGTTCTGGGTGGTGCAGGGCGATGTAACCGTAAGCGCAACCTTTACCTCTACCACCCCAGAGTTCACCGTAAGCTGGGAGGTAGCTGAGGGGTTGGGTAGCATTAGGGTAACCACCAGCGACGGCCAGGAGTTGACCAACGGCGGCAAAGTGAAGCAAAGCACTCTGCTGAAGCTGGAGCTAAAGCCCCAGGCGGGCTACTGGGTAAACCAGGATAGCGTAAAGGTTACTGGCGCTGAGCACGATGGGGAGTATTGGCGGGTAACTGCCGATGTGAGGATAACGGTGAAATTCTCTAAAGACAAGCCCAAGGAGAGCGGTAAAAGCCGTGTGTTCATTACGATTAATGGAAGGGGAACCTGCACTATAACCACCGAGGATGGGCAAAGAGTTGAGAATCAAACCGACTGGGATAAAGGCACTAAGGTGAAGATAAAGGTCGCCCCCGACGAAGGCTATACCTACAATGACCACGACGATTTCCACCAAACGGGCATGGTGGCCAACAACGACTTCTACCGTCTGGCGGGCGATGAGGTGAGGATAGAAGTAACCTTCCATCAACGCCTCTGCCAAATCACAGTGGCTCACTGCGAGCACGGAAAGCTCTCGGTAACCTGCGAGAATAGCCACTACGAGATATCTGATAGCACCCTGCGATATGGCACTCGGCTCAGGGTAGAGGCTCTGCCTGAGGAATACTACGAGCTGCGCCCAGATAGCCTGAAGGTAACCGGGGCTGAGCGGGTAGACGACCTATGGCGTGTGGTGGATGACGAGGTGCTCTTTTCGGCAACCTTCACCCGGCAAGAGGCTGGGCTAGCCGTAGAGGTAACGGGAGCAGGCACATGCACGGTAACCACTGAGAGTGGGCGTACCGTACCGAGCGGCGGTCGGGTGAAAATCGGCGAGCTACTCACTATCACAGCCAATCCCGAGGCTCACCATAAGCTCGCAGGGCTAACGGTAGAAGGTGCTGCTCCCGAGGGTTCTAAGTACAAGGTTGCTAGTGCAGTAACCGTGCGGGCCACCTTTTCCGAGGATGAAAAGCCTCAACCCTCCACGGAGTTCACCCTTACTATAGCAGTGGGTGAAGGCGGAATCTGCACTGTTCTCCGTGAAAATGGCGATACGGTGCGGAGTGGCGACAAGCTCCCCAGTAAGACCCTGCTGAAGATAGTTCCCCGGCCCAATAACGGCTACCTACTGGCAGATAACGGGCTGGCAGTGACGGGTGCTAGCAAGCAGCCCGATGGGCTGTGGATGGTGCAGGGCGATGTGAACATTGCAGTTACCTTTAGCAAGCGCCCACTTGAGCCTACACCCGATGCTGTGGTGCCAGAGCTCGTAACCCTCCAGGTAGTGCCGAATCCGTTTGCAGGGAAAATCCAGATTTCTGGGGTAGCAGATTGCATTCGCTATCGCCTACTTTCAAGTACTGGGCTGCTCGTGGAAACTGGCGTATTACGCCCCGAGAATCCAGCCATAGATACCGAAAATGTACCCGTGGGGCTCTACATCCTCTGGCTGGAGCACGGTGGACACTCTAGGAGTATACGGCTAGTAAAGCGGTAGTCTCTACAGGGCTACCTATACCATCCCGTCGGGCTGAGCGATAAAATAGAGAAAGGGGGAATTGGTGAACAGCTAGGGGGCCCACCGTGCCTAGGCTTAGGAGTTCTCCTCCGGGGCCTATACGGTGTGCTACTCAACACCGCCACCAGGTACAAAAAATCCCATCGAAAAGGAAATCCACCCACTCTGATTCTGGCATCAGAATCAGAGTGGGTGGATTTCCTTTTTACCTCTGGTGCAGGGATAGCCCCACCATGGTGAAATTCTGGAGGGAGTAGGCAATTTCTCCAGGGGCGTAGATGGCCTGTAGATCGGGACGTTGCAATGTTGCCGAATTCAGGTAGGGGCGTAGGAGTTCGCAGCATGTGAGCAGGATGGTGCTCTCCGCAAGCCCATTCACCTTCCTGTGCAGCTGGGCAGCCATCTGCTCGGGTGGCTTGGCAAAGCGGTACTCCACCCCAGGGATGAGAGCAGAGCACATGGTGATGGAGTTCTGCCCCACCGGTTGCAGGGGCATCACATTCACAAGCGCGCCCCCAATGGAGGCTACCAGGGGGAGCTGCGGATTGGGATTAACCTCATGCCAATAATCCACAAGGTTGGCCAGCTTCCCATTCACATAGCAGCTCCGGGCAATAAAAGAGGCCTCGGGGAATACCATGGAGTCGCCATCGCCAGGTTCAAAGAGGTTGATCACCTGCATTTTCGCATCAACGTCCGATTTCAGCAGGCAGTGGAGCACCACCGCCCTATCGGGGTAGATACGCCCGGTGAGCCCATCTATCACAAGCGGTTCCAGCATGTCTGCCGTTCCCAGGTTAGCGCCCGCCACCCACCCAATCACAGGGTTTAGGTACCGATAGCCCAAGGTGGCAGAATAGATGCCGTAAAAACGGTGTACCTCGCTGAAGGCTGGCATTAGCACCACGCTAAAACCGTGCCCGTAGCAATCGCGCTGAAGCCCGTCGAGGTTGAACGATTGGTATACGCACACCCTAGAGGTTAGAAGATGCTCTGACAGGTCGAAAGCGAAAAGCATCCCGGGCTCAATCTCATCAGCCCCTGTTCCTAGGTACCGGTTGGCCACAGCCCCTATCCAATTCCCGGGCGATAGGAGTCTGAGGTACTCCTCATCGCCAGCAAGCACCAGGCTGTGTCCCTGTTTCACCAGTTGCTCTACCTCGCCTATAGAGTATATGCTCTTCATGCTGTGAGTGGCTAGCGTGCACCATTTTATTGGGAGCGGATGAATATCTAAAATCGGGTCTTGTTGGGCAGGATGGAATGCGCAGGGTTACGGGCGCTCAACCGCAAGGAGCGGTGCGTGCCAAATCGGCGAATATTACCCGGTTGCCCAGGTGTTCCATGTAGCGCAGGAAGCCGAGGTTGGGTATAACGAGCGAAGCCCTGCAGTCGCCAGGGTGAAAGCATAGCGATGGGGCTGAGCGCAGCGGGGCATCTAGGTAGAGAATCACATGGTGGTCAGCATCGCGTACCAGTGCCAGCGGAGACACCGCCCCGGGCTCCACCCCTAGGTACTTCAGCATGCGCTGGGGCGAGGCAAAGGAGAGCTTTCCCTGATGAAGGCTCTTTTCCAAACGCGAGATATCAATATCCACAGCCCCCTCTGCCACCAGCATGTAGTGCTGATTCCCCTTATGGTTGCGCATGAAGAGATTCTTACAGTGGGCCCCCTCAATATCCTTCCAGTACCGCATGGCCTCCTCTATCGTGGGGGCAGGGGCATGCTCATGGTACTCGAACGGGATGACGAGTTCCTCGAGAAGGCGGTAGATTGCTGGGTCTCCAATCATAGCATGGGGGTATCTTGCCGTGTACGCGTAGTGAATATTCAAAGCAAAGGTAGGTGAATTTGCCCACATAATGCCGTTTTCTACGAGAATTACTTGTAAATTCGCGGCATGGAGTTGAGGAGGGTACATTTTTATGAGGTCGGTGTTGGCTAGAAGATTTGTACGTTGGACCATTCGGATCGCGGCAATCCTCGCCATTATCTTCGTGGCGTTGATTATTGCAGCCATTGCGCTAGAGCGGCGAATAGGAGAACTCGTAATCCGTCGTGGGCTAGAGGCCATCAACATGCGTCTGAGGGTCCCGGTATCTCCGCAAGGGGTCGAATTCACCTTCTTTGCGAATTTCCCGCAGGCCAGCATACACCTGCGCGATGTCTATATCCCGGGTGCCTGGCCATCGGGAGAGCGAGGCACCGATACCCTGCTGGTGGCCCAGTCTGTGTTCCTGGTCCTCAACCCTATCGATCTGCTCTTGGGAGAATATAGGATAGAGCAGTTCAAAGTGGTGCGGGGCGTACTGAACCTGCGGAAGAATGCCCAAGGGCAGACCAATTACAACCTCCTCTCCGATAGGCAGCCGGAAGAGCAACCCGCAAAGGAAGCCTCGCTCCAGCTGCACAATGTACGCCTGCAGCAGATGCTTGTCGATTTCAAAGACGACACCAAGCAGCTCTACGCCCGGGGGACGGTGGAGAGCCTCGTGGCGAAAGGGCGGTTTGCCAAGGGGGCAAGCAATCTATCGTTACGCGCCGAGGGGCTTGTGGATTACCTTAAGCAGGGGAGCTTTCTCTACGCGCAGCGACAAAGGTTTAGCCTCAAGGCGCAGATTGCACAGCAGGGGGATCTCATTGCCATTCTCGAGTCAAAGCTGGCTATCGATAGGAATCGTTTTTCCCTGATGGGGAGCGTGAACTACGCCACTGGCGATACCGACATCAGCGCCCAGGGAGAGAGCATAGATCTACGGGCCGCGCTGGCCTTTGCCTCCCAGTTCCACATACAGCTGCCACCCACCCTGGCGGTTGATGGCCGCCTCAATGCCTCCCTAGAGCTCAAGGGTACTATGGGGACAGGGAAAAAGATCCTGATCCTGATGGCCATTAGCGGCAAAGATCTCACGCTGAACTACGAGGGGAAGAAGTATAGACTGGTGCGTTTTCGAGGGGAATTCAACAACGGTAAAGCGGCATCGCCCACCACCACCACGCTGCAGCTAGCAGAGTGCGAGCTGCAGCACGGACGCTCGCATGCCAGCATTACCCTCAAGCTCTCTAATCTGAACCATCCCAGCATCTACGCCAAGCTACAGGCCTCCCTGCACGACTCGGAGTTCCTACCCCAGGCACTCACGCCCTACCTACTGGGTTACAAGGATCTACATGCCAACGCAGAGCTGGTAACCTCCCTGAGCCGGCTCGACTCCCTGGGCCCGCAGCAGATGGAGAACCCCCGCCTGCACATGGACGCCACCTTTGATAACATGGATCTGCAGCCTACCGATTCCCTCTCGCTCCGAGGCCTCACGGGGGCGCTAACCATCATAGAAGACGACCTGGTGAAGGGCGCCATCACGGGGCAGGTGAATGGGGCTAGAGTGGCCATAGGGGTGAATGCGAAACGTTTCATGTCATCGCTCGCCCGTAAGAGTAAGGCGCAGTGGACGATAGATGCCAATGTGAGCGGTGCGCAGATTAGGGAATTGGTACGCGCCATAGCTATGGTGGGGGTGGGCGCTAAAGCGGAACGTGCGCTGGATACGAGCCTCACCCAGAAGAAACGATTCGATGTGTGGGCAATATGCCAGGGAGCAACAGGGAGTATCAGGCTGAACGACTGTAAATACCGCGGGCTAACCATAGAGCATCTAGAGGGCGATTTCAACGTTTTGCCCACGGAGGCCAAAATCCAAGTGGGCGATGCCACGCTGCTCGGAGGGCGCGCGCATGGTACCGCAAGGCTGAAATACTCCACCTCGCCGCAGCAGCTGTTGAGCGCCGATTTTTACCCTGAGGGCGTAGAGCTCGGAGGGCTATTTGAGGCGTTTAATAGCTTTGGGCAGAAGCGGGTAACCCATCAGAATATTAGCGGGTATCTCTCAGGAAACGTTTCGCTCACCGCCCCGCTGGTCAGGTGGCGATTCGTGCCCAACGAGATCTCCGCGCGCGCCAATCTGACGGTGCGCAATGGGGCCCTGCGCGATGTAGAGGCCTTCGATAGGCTTGCCACTTTCATCTCCCTCCAAGAGCTACGAGACATCCAGTTCTCCACGCTCACCAACAATGGGCTGCAGCTCCAGAACGGGACCTTCTACATCCCTGAGATGCGGATTCGCAGCACCGCCATAGACCTCACCCTAAGCGGGCAGCACAGCCTCAATTCCTCATACCAGTACAAGGTGGCACTTGGGCTTTCTGACCTCCTCTTCAACCGGCTGAAATCGAGACGCCGCGAGGTGGAAGATCAGGTGTACACGGAGCCCGCCAATAGCAACTGGGTCACGCTCTACCTGATCCTTGAGGGCGATTCAGCCAACAGCAGGGTGGTGTATGACCGCGTGGCCCTGCAGGCTAGAATTGCCGATAGGGTACGGGCCGAGAAGAATGAGCTGCAGATGCTGCTGAATGAAGATTTTGGAGACTCTGCCAAGAGAACGGGGCAAACCCCCAGATTTGACGTGCATTGGGACGAGGACAGCACCCACACCGAACCCGCCAAGCCCGCTCAAACAGAACGCCCGAAGACCGCCCCAAAGGGCAAAAAGGGGAAAAAGAAAAAAGCACCCGCAGTAACCTGGAGCGATGACTAGGCACCCTGCCCAGTAGCTGGGTGTCCTAGCTACAGAGGCCTCCGGTAGGCAGGTTCAGGAAGCCACCGGAGCGCGCAATTCCGGACCGCGAAATCAGAGAGGCTGGGGATGCGACGTAAAATAGGGGCGGGTGAGAGGTTAAGTACAAACCTCTCACCCGCCCCTATTTTACGTTCTCCTAGCTTACCACCATAGCGGGATTCAGGCAGAGCACTGGGATATTGAGCGAATTCGCAATCATCTCCTGATCCATAGTGTTCAGCACCGGCATGATGCCCGTGGTCGACTGGTAGATTACTATCATGAAGAGGTCGGCTCCCACCTTTTGGGCGTACTCCTGCAGCTGCACCTTGAAGCTCCCGCTCTTGGATGCCTGCTCCACGGTGTAGGCTATCCCCTGCCCATCGAAAAGACGCTTCATAAAGGCAAGGTTACTGCTCAGCTTGTTGGTGAGCCCTTTGTCTGGGTAGTACTCGGCGAGTACATGTACGTGGGTGTGGAATCCGGCAGTTCTGCTTACCACCCACTGCAGCTTGGTCATCTCCTCAGGCCGTGCGCCCATAGGGAGTACAAGATGCTGGAAAAGAGGTGCATCCTCGGGAGGTTTCTGCACTGTGAGGAAGGGGACATTGCTACGCGTTACCACCTTGATCGCCTTACTTCCAAAGAGCCTCTCCAGCCCGATAATGCTGTGCGTCCCCATTACCACGAGGTCGGCTCGGGCATCCTCAGCGTATTCCTGGATGGTGTGCGTAATGGCCCCCTCCTGGAGTTCACCCGTTACCCGTAGCTGCTGACCGATCCCCTTGGCCTGCTCTGTGTATTGCGCGAGTTGGCCTTTCAGTTTTTCCACCCTGTCAGCCTGGCCCAGCAGCCCCTTCTCCACCACATGGAGCAGGTGTATTTCAGCTGCTGGATCCTGCACTTCGGCAATTCGTGCGGCATAGCGCAGGGCGAATTCCGCAACCTCCGTGAAGTCGCAGGGTACTACTATTTTCATTGTGGTTGGTTTTTAGAGTTATTTCGCGAGAAGGAGAATTCAAACTTTCGGGCAGAGAGGCACCTTCGCAGAGAGGGAGTAGATCCCAATGAATTCCGTTGGCTCGGTGTTAGAAAATGCTAGAAAGTCCTCCCAATTTGGCTGGCGAGCAGCTCGCGTAAAGCCTGGGCGGGGGCCCCAATGCGCTTTTCTACCGTGGCTAGGTGCGCACCGGCAGCGTTCAGGTATTGCTCTATGCCCTTCTCTGCCAAGGGTTCTACGCCAGCGGCATCGTATATGGCCACCGTCTGCTCCACCTTCGCCTCGGTGTCTAGGTAGGCCGCCTTATCCCGAAGATGCTCCAGAACCTCGCGCTGGGGCGGGGCGGCATGCTCAAAGGCCAGCACAGAGAGGTAGGTGTTCTTGCCCACCGCGATATCATCGCCCACGCGCTTCCCAAAGGTCTCGGTATTCCCGTAGACGTCGAGCAGGTCGTCTTGCAGCTGGAAGGCTATGCCGAAATCGTGTGCAAATTGGTCTAATCCCGCCTCCACTTCGGGGTTGGCCTTGGCAGCGTAAGCACCTATACGAACAGCACCCTGCAGTAGCGCCGCGGTTTTCCCCTCCACCATCTCCAGGTAGGTGGGGAGCGTTATGTCATTTCGCCCCTCATACTCCATGTCGAGCTGCTGCCCTTGGCATACCGACATGGCGAGCCACCCGAAGCGATCCAAGATGCCGGGAAACTGTTCAGATTTCATGCCGCAGAGAATCTGGTAGGCGAGGATCATCATGGCATCGCCCGAGAGGATGGCGCCGTTCACCCCCCACTTAGCCACTACCGTAGGCTTGCCGCGCCGTAGGTCTGAGTGGTCCATAATGTCGTCATGCAGCAGGGTGAAATTATGGTAGACCTCCACGGCCAGCGCGGCGGGGAGTATAGGGTCGAGCGGCTGCGCCCCCCCGGTTAGCCAGTCGTAGGTAGCCAGCACCAGCACGGGGCGAATGCGCTTGCCGCCACTCTGCAGGGTGTAGACTATAGGCTCATATAGCCCCCAGGGCTTTTCCGGATATGCGAGCTTGGCCAGCCCCTCCTCTACCATTCCGCGCAGTTCGCGTAGTGTCCGCATAGTGAAAGCATTTTCGTCATTCAACTCCACACACACCCTACTTGCCACAAAGATAGCCAATTCTGGCGACTTGGCAAAAAAACGCCGTGCTTATCTGCCGGCTATTCCCGAGGGGGAGGGAGCTTTTGTGCCTGACCACCTACGACTTTGCCAGGGATGGAAGAGAAAAATTTCGCATTTCTGCATCCCCCATAGCGGGGTATGAAGGGGGTTTTCTCCGTACCTGCGCCGTACCTGCACCGTACCTCCTCTAGTGCATCCTCGGATTTCGTTACGAAATCCGAGGATGAAGCGGCCCTGGTGTTGAGTTGGTACGGCGCAGGTACGGCCCAGGGGGGGGCGATGACGAGATTTGCTATGATGTTCTTGGTAGGGGCGATGCCGAGCGTAGCGAGTGCTCGCCCTAACAATGCGGCGCTTGGAGTTTGTAGCGACGTGGCGTGCCGTGTCGCGGTTATTAATGCCGCGCCGCTACGTCCTTCGAAGAACGGGAGAATAGGATTTAAACCGCCGTATTCCAAAAGGGGAAAAGACCCTTACGGACAGGCGGGTCATCGCGGGATTGGGAGGGGAATCGATAGGAGGCCTGGCATTTGCGGAAATACGGTGGGCGGGGGAATCTTCGCGTTGCGAAGACCCCGCCCCTACAGTCGGCATTGCGTGTCGTTTCGCGTTCCAAATCCCATCCATTGCCACCACCATGCGCATACCATGCCACCCGTGGATCACCACGGCATTTGTAGCGATGCGGCGCGCCGCGTCGCTACGTCCTTCGAGAAACGGGAGAATAGGTTTTAAACCTCTCCAAAAGGGAGACCGCGGCAAATGGCCCGTATGGGATCAATCTTTTAAAGAGTTCTTTTTCTTCTGGGTAAACAGGTTTTAATCACGCAATTCCATTTCTCGAAGAGCGTAGCGATGCGGCGTGCCGCGTCGCTTATGAGGGAGCTACAGATAATCCCCTTTCCATCAATTGACGAGATTGGCTATTGCGTTCTGGGTAGGGGCGGTGCCGTAGGGGCGGGCCGCGAGTTGCCCGCCCACCTTCGGGTGCCCGCCCTAACGGCGTGGTGCCTGGCCTTTGTAGCGATGTGGCGTGCCGCGTCGCGGTTATTAACGCCGCGTTGCGGTTATTAATGCCGCATCGCAGTTAGAACCTTCGCATTACGTTTTTTCAAGCTTTCCCCAGCATAGAGAACGGGCTGCTTCTGGCCCCAGGTGCGGCAAGTGTAGTTTATCGCCTCGCAATTCCAAAATTCTTTGCTACCTTCGCGAGGTGCTGCTTTAAATAGATGAGGCTATGGATTACAGGACAGAACACGATACAATGGGCGAGGTGCGGGTATCCGCCGATAGGCTCTGGGGTGCGCAGACGCAGCGTTCGTTTGAGAATTTCAAGATCGGGCCGGCGGCCAGCATGCCCCATGAGATCATCATGGCCTTTGCAGTTCTCAAGAAATCCGCAGCCATTACCAACTGCGAGCTGGGGGTGCTACCCAAGGAGAAGGCCGACCTTATAGTGCAGGCCTGCGATGAGGTGTTGGCTGGCAAACACCAGGCCGAGTTCCCGCTGGTGATATGGCAAACTGGCAGCGGCACCCAGAGCAATATGAACATGAATGAGGTGCTTGCCAACCGCGCCCAGCAGCTTAAGGGATTGAGAATAGGGGCTGATCCCCAGTTCATACACCCGAACGACGATGTGAACAAGTCACAGTCGAGCAATGACACCTTCCCCACCGCCATGCACATAGCCGCGGTAAAGGTGCTTTGGGAGGTTACCATGCCTGGGGTGGCCATGCTTGCCAGGGCTCTTGCCAGACGATCGGTGGCCATGTGGGATGTGGTGAAGATAGGGCGAACCCACATGATGGATGCCACCCCCCTCACCCTTGGGCAGGAGTTCAGCGGTTACGTGTCGCAGCTGCTGCATGGGTTGAAGGCGTTGAATTCCACCCTCCCGCACCTCTACGAGCTGGCGCTTGGGGGCACTGCAGTGGGTACAGGTATCAATACCCCAAAGGGTTACGCTGAGCGGGTAGCCGAGGTGATAGCTCGGGAAACGGGGTACAAATTCGTTTCGGCAGGGAATAAGTTCGAGTCGCTTGCGGCGCACGATGCGGTGGTGCAGTCGCATGGCGCGCTTAAGCAGCTGGCGGTGTCGCTCATGAAGATTGCGAGCGACCTCCGCCTTATGGCATCTGGGCCGCGCAGCGGGATAGGCGAGATTACGATCCCGGCCAACGAACCGGGTTCTAGCATTATGCCAGGCAAGGTGAATCCCACCCAGATAGAGGCTCTCACCATGGTGTGCGCCCAGGTGATAGGCAACGATGCGGCCATATCCACGGGCGGTATGCTGGGGCAGTTTGAGCTGAATGTCTTCAAGCCGGTGATAATCGCCAACTTCCTACAGTCTGCCCGCCTGTTGGGCGAGGCCTGCGTATCGATAACCAAGCACTGCGTAGATGGTATAGAGCCCAATGGGCCGGTGGTAGAACGATTGGTGGGCAATTCGCTCATGCTGGTTACGGCCCTCAACACCCATATAGGCTATGAGAAGGCCGCCAAGATTGCCAAGAACGCCCACGCGAAGGGGATAACCCTGCGGGATTCGGCCATTGAATCGGGATTCCTGACTGCCGAGGAGTTTGACCAATGGGTGGTGCCCGGCAAAATGGTAGGTGATCTCACCCGTAGAGACAAGGTGCTCGATTGGCTTGCCCAGGGGAATGAGGAACCAGTGGATCTCAAGAAATTGCTAGAGCAGGCGTAGGAACCTGGGCAATAGCCACCGCGAAGGGGCGTTTTTTGAGGGGGAGAGGAGAGGAAAGATGAACAGGTTTTTAGTAGCGACGTGGCGTGCCGCGTCGCGATAAGAGGTCCTGCGTTGCGATAAGAGGCATCGCGTTGCGATTAAGGATGCGCTGCGTCGCAATTAAAAGGCTTCGCGTCGCGATAAAGTGTACCGTGCCGCGTCGCATAAAGTCAAAATTGATTCTGACGAAAGATCTTCTATGGTGAAACGTATTTGGTGGCGTAGGCTGGCCCTGGTGATGGTGGCGGCGGGTTTGCTATTCGGGCTCTACACGGGCTACACGAAATTCCAGCTAACCGAGGGCATGGAGACCATATTCACGGTATTTCGCGATGCGGTGCTGCTGAATGTGGATGAGCCAGACCCGGAGAAGCTTACTAACAATGCCGTTTGGGGTATATTGCGGCAGCTTGATCCCTACGCTGCCTATATACCCGAGGAGGGCAGGGAGCAGTTCCAAACCCTAACCACGGGCGACTACGGAGGTATAGGCGCGCTGGTGCAGCAGGCCGATAAGTATGCCCGTGTGGCTGAGCTCTACGAGGGGGCGCCAGCAGCCAAGGCCGGGCTCTTTGTTGGCGATACGCTGGTGAGCATTGATGGGCAGACCACCCGCGGGCTAACGATAACCGAGGTTAGCAACCGCCTTAAGGGTGTGGCGGGTTCTACCATTGCGCTCCGGGTTCGACGCCCCTACCGGGCCGATACGCTCACCATCAAGTTCAAGCGAGATCGGGTTCACCTCCCGGCCGTGGGCTTCTCGCATCGCTTTGCCGATGGTGTCGGTTACGTGTCGCTCACCACCTTTACGCACGGTTGCGCATTGGCCGTGGAGGAGGCTCTGGTGAATTTGGAGAAAAAGGGACCTCTTACGGGTGTAGTGCTGGATCTCCGTGGGAATGGAGGAGGATTGCTGGAGGAGGCCATACAGCTGGTGGGGTTCTTTATCCCGAGCGGCGATACCGTGGTGATGGTGAAGGGGCGGGTAGGTAAGGATGAGGTGGCTCTTAGCCGCGGCGAGGGTCGCTTTGCCTCGTTGCCCCTGGTGGTGCTGGTGGATAGGGAGAGTGCCTCCTCAAGCGAGGTTGTAGCGGGCTCTCTGCAAGATATGGATCGGGCGGCTATAGTGGGTGAACGGACTTTTGGCAAGGGGCTGGTGCAGACTACCCGCGCGCTGCCCTACGGTGGAATACTCAAGCTTACTACCGCCAAGTACTACACCCCCAGCGGACGTTGCATACAGGCGTTGGACTACGCGCATCGCGATAAGAATGGTGCTGTGGGCGAAATACCCGATTCGCTCATCACGCGCTACCAGACCCGGCACGGTCGCTACGTGTACGATGGGGGCGGTGTATGGCCAGACCTTGAGGCCGACGGTGGAAATCAGTCGCTGTTTGTGGCAAACCTCTATGCGCAGCTCGGGTTCTTTGAGTACGCCACCCTCTACAGGAGCAAGCATCCGAGCATTCCTCCGGTGGCGGAGTTCAAGGCCTCCCCAGGGGATATTGCAGATTTCAGACAGTTTTTGATCCAGAAGGGTTACCCCGCCAAGAGCTCCATGCTCCGCCTTACCAAGCAGCTGCGCGATATGGCCAAGGGTGAAGATCAATACGAGCTGCTGCAGGGCTACCTGGATAGTGCTGATAGGGCGATAGAGCGGAGTTTTAGCGAGTATTTTGACAAGAATCTACCGCTAATCACCACGCTGCTGGAGGAGGAGATCGCGTCGCGCTACTACTACGCCGATGGGCGTGCTGCCAAGGCGCTTGCGCGGGATAGCGTGCTGCACCAGGGGCTACACCTCCTGCAAGACAGTGCGCAGATGCGTAGGCTCTTGAGGGAGATCTCACCAGCCGACCCCAGGGGGAAGAAGGTCGGATAGCCCCCCTTTAGCCAGGGCGCAGTAGGCTACGCAGCGCGCAGTGGTTCGATGGGGCTTTTGGCGGCCTTCACCGTGCGGAGGTGCGCAAACTTAATACGAAGATTCCCAAGATGGCGGGTGGTGCTATGCCAAGGGTAGTGGTGGGATTGTCTGGCGGGGTAGATTCGAGCATTGCGGCCTACATGCTCAAGCAGCAAGGCTACGATGTGGTGGGAATCTACATGCGCAATTGGACGGAGACTACGGGCTTGGCCAAGAGCAATTGCCCCTTTGACGAGGATGTGGATTTTGCCATGCTGGTTGCCCGTAGGCTCGCAATTCCCTTTGAGGTGGTGGATCTCTCAGAGCAGTACCGGCGTGATGTGGTGGATTACCTCTTTGCCGAATACGGAAAGGGGCGAACGCCCAACCCCGATGTGCTGTGCAACCGAGAGGTGAAGTTCAAGGCGTTCTGGGAGGTGGCACAGGCAAGGGGGGCAGAGTACGTGGCCACGGGGCATTACTGCAGGAAGGGCGAATCGGTAGACCCGCACGGCACCCAGTACCACAGCCTGCTCGCGGGGGTGGATGCTAGCAAGGATCAGAGCTATTTTCTCTGCCAGGTAGACCAACAGCAGCTGGAGCATGCCCTATTCCCCGTGGGCGGCATGCTGAAGGGCGAGGTGCGCAGGCTGGCCAGTGAGTTGGGGTTAGCCTCTGCCGCAAGGAAGGACAGCTACGGTATCTGCTTTGTGGGCGAGGTGGATCTCCCGGAGTTCCTAGCGCAGAAGCTGGAGCGTAAGGAGGGGGCAGTGGTAGAGATTGCCCGAGATTGCCCAGTGGAAAGAGGTGGGGAAGGCGGGAAAACAGCCCAAGGGGATTCTGACCTGCCGGCACGTGCTAAACCCTATGCGCTAACCCCGGCCTTGGGTGTGGAAATCGGTAGGCATCAGGGAGCGCACTTCTATACCGTGGGGCAGCGGAAAGGGCTCAATATCGGGGGGAAAGCGCTGCCGCTTTTCGTGCTGGGTGTGGATGTGCAGACCAATACGCTCTACGTGGGGCAGGGGCATGACCACCCCTACCTGAATAGGCAAGTGGTTTTTATAGAAAGGTCGGAAGTTCACTGGATATGGGCGGGCAATGCCCCCTCTGAGGGTTTTTCCATGCGGGTAGAGGCCCGGTTGAGGTACAGGCAGCCCCTACAGCCGGCCACTCTGCATACCAGAGAAGAGGGGGTGTACCTGGAGTTTGAGAATCCCCAGCGAGGCGTAACCCCAGGGCAGTTTGCCGCGTGGTATAGGGGAGCGGAGCTTTTGGGCTCGGGCCCGGTGGCGTGGTGAACGGTTTTTGCAGAGGTTTACAGCAGGGAATCCCATTTCTACCAATTGTCGAGATTTGCTGTTGTGTTCTTGGTAGGGGCGATGCTGTAGGGGCGGGACGAGAGTTGCCGCCCTGGTGGGATCTCAGGCGTTTGTAGCGGCGTGGCGTGCCGCGTCGCGATACTAACGGCGCCGCGTCGGTTAAAGGATTTTGCAATTATGGGGCTTTCTATCTGTCCTTTCCTCATTGCTGCGAGTACATGCGTGCTGCTGACGCTGGGATTTCTCGTGGTTCGGGGCGTGCTGCTCTACTACAGCGCGCAGGACAGGGCCAAGTATGAGGTGCTGCTTAGCCAGCGATCCACAGAGCTGGTGCGGGAGAAGGAGAGGGTAGAGAACATCCTCGCACGGATGCTGCCGATGCATGCGGCCCAAGAGCTGCAAAAGATGGGGCGGGTGCAGACGGAGCGGTACAGCATGGTTACCGTGCTTTTTGCAGATATTGAGGGATTTACGATGATTACAGATCGCACGAATCCCGAGCAGCTGATAGATGCCCTGGACCGCTTCTTTTTCTACCTCGACAGCGTGGCGCAACGGTACCATATAGAGAAGATCAAGACTATAGGCGATGCCTACATGTGCGCGGGCGGACTGCCGCGGCGTAACAGGACGAATCCCGTGGAGGTGGTGCTAGCTGCTACCGACATGCTTGAGCATATGCGCCGCCTCAATGAGGAACTCCATCGCGACGATGTGCAGTGGGGGCTGCGCATTGGGGTGAATACGGGGCAGGTGATCTCGGGGGTAATAGGTAGAGACAAGCTCTCCTACGATATCTGGGGAAGCGCGGTGAATGTGGCGAGCCGCATGGAGTCGAGCAGTGCGCCGGGGCGTATCAACATCTCAGAAAGCACGTACTTTTTCGTCAAGGAGTTCTTCGACTGTACACCCCGAGGGCAGATGCCGATAAAGAACAGGGGTAATGTCTCGATGTACTTCGTGGAGGGTATTCGCCCCGAGCTATCTGAGAACGGAGAGAAAAAGCTCCCCAACGCCGATTTCTGGCTAAAACTCCAGGTGGTGCGCCTGGGCGATGTGGAGGATTACGCCATCTCGCTCCTTGAGGAAAAGCTCCCCAAGAATCTCTACTACCACGGAGTAAAGCACACTTTGGATGTGTATACCCAGGTGGAGCTACTCGGAGTGCAGGAGGGCGTAAGCACCGAGGATCTGCTGCTGCTACGCACCGCGGCCCTGTTCCACGATGCCGGGCATATAGTGGACTACCAGACCCACGAGGAGATGGGCGTGAAAATGGTGTATGAGGTGTTGCCCGGATTCCAATACTCAAAAAAACAGATAGATGAGGTGGCGCGCCTAATACTGGCCACTAGGATGCCGGTGCACCCGCACGATCTGCTGGAGGAGATCATGTGCGATGCAGACCTGGATTACCTTGGTCGTGTGGATTATATCCCGGTGGCTGCCAAGCTCTACCAAGAACTCAAGGAACGTGGACTGGTGGGCGAGCTGGCCGATTGGGTGAATATGCAGATCAAGTTCATGGAGAGCCACCAGTACTACACCGCCACCGCCCGGCAGATGCGAGAGGCGAACAAGCTGGAGCAGCTCAGTAAGCTAAAGGCATGGCGTAGCGAGGCGCTGGGGGGGAGTGCTAAGAATCTCCCGGGTTGAACTTTTTAATTTCTGGCCCAGAAGGCGAAGTGTATTTTTAGCTATAGCAAGGAAATCCAAGGGGTGCAGGAGTGTAATGGAGGGCAGTCAATGTGTTTTTTAACGGGCGTAATGCGAATTACACCAAAAATAATTGCTATATTCGCGCTGGAGAAAGGTGCTAGGATTGAGATTCAATTAGCAAGCGGGGAACTATGGCTAACCCATTGAAGAAAAAGACAATTATAGTACCCTGGGATTCAAGCCAGGGGTGCGAATATGCTCTAGAGCATGCCTTTCAGCTTGCGCAGGCCGTGGGCGACAATGTGATGATCCTCCAGTTGGTGAAGCGCCCTGGCATGCTGCTTACACGGGCCAAAAGGTCAGAGTTTGAGCAGCAGCTTGCGGAGCAGCGCCAGCAACTGGAGCGGGAGGCCCAGCGTCTGAATATGGAGTTCGCAGAGAAGCGTGCGGCTATCATCCAGAACCTTAAAACGAAAACGGCAGCGGCTGGAAGGGAGTTCCAGGAGGTTACTATCACCAGCATGGTGCTGGATTACAGGAGTCTCGTGCGCTCGCTCAACGAGTTGGTACTCACGCTTAGCGTGAACCTCTTTGTAACCAGCCAGTACTACCAGCTCTCCCGTACCACTCGGCTCGACCTTCTCCCGATTCTCCGGAAGATGAAGTCGTCCAAGGTGGATACGACACCCTTCATCATTGTCAATAAACCTCCTAAGCATCTGTACTATACCGAGCTGGTGGTGCCGATGGAGTATGTGGGTAGCTACAAGGAAACCCTCCGCTGGGTGGCCTACCTCTCCACCTACTACCATTGCAACGTGAACCTAATCAAGCCTCCACTCAAGGATGAGAGCAAGAGGAGGGGAATGGCCAACAATCTCTACTTCACCAAGAAAATCCTCGACTCGAAGAATGTGGTCTACGGGATTAAGACTGCCAACAAGAGGGCAGAGTTCAACCAGGAGGTCTTCAGCTTCGTCTCTGCCATTGAGGCCGATCTGCTGATCCTGATGGCCAACAATATGAAGAATTACTTTGCCGATAGGGTGGTGAAATCAGAGGTGCCGATCCTTTTCATCAATCCTCTCTCCAAGAAGTACCAGGCCTTCAAGTAGGAGTAGACGCATTGCCTCTTCTGCCTACGGGTTCGTTCTATAGAATTTCTACAGGGTGAGAGCCACAGTGCGTAGGAAGTGGGAGCAGAAGTATGATTAACCGCAGTTGCGTTGGCTCTCTAGGCCAGCGCGCTTTTTACACAGTGAAGATTATGAGTGCACGCAAGAGTTTTTTCCGTAGCCCCATTGGCCGTTTTATAGATACCCTGCTGCTGGTGCTCATAGCGCTAGCTCTACTGGCGAAAATCTGCATCAGCCTGAATTGGGTGGGAGCGCTTAAGCCCTACACCGCGCAGATCCATATGATGCTCTTCGTGCTGGTGGGCGTGTATGGGCTGCTTACAGGGCTGCGCTTACGCCATAGGTGGCTGGGATTCCCAGTGGGCCTGGCGGGACTTTTCTTGCTGGTAATGCCTGCGATCCCGACCTTCCGCTACGAGGTATGGGTAGCCACGGGGGCGGTGGTGCTGATACTGCTGGTGGCGGTATTCAACCCGAGGTCGCGCTAGGGAGGCTAATCGCCGGCGGGTTCTGATCGCGCAGCGGATATCTTAGTACGGCGCGGCACGAGTTTGTGACGACGCGGCACGCCGCGTCGCTACAAAGACCGTGGGGTCTCCATGTGTGGGAGGCATATGGGAATGCATGGGATGCGCATGGTGGTGGGGCGGCGGGCGGGGGAATCTTCGCGTTGCGAAGACCCCGCCCCTACAGTCGGCATTGGCGAGGATACCGTTGCGATGCCTCGCCACCGACCATCATTTGCGCCCACATGGGCATCAACGGGAAGGGCGAATGGGAGGATCACGACGCGGCGCGCTGCGTCGCTACGTCCTCCGAGAAACGGGAGAATAGGGTTTAAACCACCGTATTCCAAAAGGGAAACCGCGGCGAAAGACCTGGAGGGGATCAATCGTTTATAGGAGGCATTCCTTACGGGTAGAGAGGTTTAATCACGCAATTCAATCTCTCGAAGACCGTAGCGACGCGGCGCGCCGCGTCGTTGTAGAATCCACGCGGCTCATGGGAGGCGGTAAGCGGGGCGGAAGGTATGGGCATGGTGAAGGCGGCGATGGGACGACATTTGGATCGCAATGGCATCCTCGCTACGCCCGACTGTAGGGGCGCAGTCCAATCACAGCGGCCCGCGCCCCTTGGTGTAGACCGTCTCGATGAGGCGTTTCACCGGCGCCCAGTCGATCACCCGGTTGATCTGGTTGAAGAATTCCGCCTTCACTTTGCGCCGGCCACCAGGTCGGCGAATCCTAGGGTGCTGTTCGTCTGCTGTTTCATACCGTAAAGGTACGGATTTCCCGCGACATGGGCAACTATTTTAGCGGGAAAATGCAAGACTTTTGCAGAGGTTTCAACGCCCCATTGGTTGCGTAGAAAAGCATGTCTTTACACGAATAATCCTGAGGTCTTCCACTTCCTTTTCAGGATTTTCCAGAGCATTTCTGCGATGTTCAGATGCAAGAAAGAGAACAGGAGGAAGATATTGAAGAGGTTCTTTTTACTCCTTTGCCCGGCGCGCCCTTACAGCCAATAATTGGCCTTCTACCACAGTTGGGATGGATATACAGCCCCGCCATACCCTCTCCCCTGCACCATCGCCCCCATGCATTCACGGAGACAAAGCTCATCCTTGTCAGCGTGGCGAAAAGCCTATCGACCCTAAGAAGCACCGCACGGCAGCGAATGCTGACCCAATACTTCTCGTCTAGATGCAATCCCTTTTTGAGTTCAATGCGTTGCGTCCCGGCCAACTCCAATACTTTCGGTTTTCCCATGACTGGTAGGAAAATGGGAATTCCATGCAGCTCTCTTGCAAAAACTAAATATATTTACTATTTTATCCATAAAAAAAACGCTTGCAAGTTAATGAATTCTTTTGAACCCGTTGCAATCTGCGGGAAAAATCTTCGCAACGGCGGCGAAAGGATGCGATTCCAGACCACCACCCAACGCAACCCACCAGCATCTGGGGAACGGAGGGGTCTGCGCCGTACCTGGGCCGTACCATCGTCGTACCTGCGCCGCTGCACCCTCGGATTTCGCGGTAAAATCCGAGGGTGCAGCGGCGCAGGTACGACCCTGGTACGGCGCAGGTACGAAGTTGATCCCTCATTTACCCTGTGCTGTACAGGATTTGGCGGGGAATGCGCATTTGCGGGCATCGGGCCGATTTGGCGGATTGGGAAAGATGATCTACCTTTGCCGTACAGACCGGTCGGTATGTTTTTCGGTTTTCGGGATAAATAGGAGGCGAAAAGCGTTGCGATCCTCCCTCTATTCAGGGCGAATCGCTTCGGCAGAGCAAAAGCGCTATGCTGGAAGGATGCAGAAATGCTGTAGGTTTAGTAGCGGCGTGGCGTGCCGCGTCATATCTATAGGCTTTGTGCCGTACGTAAAAGTATAGAATCGGCCATGAATGATACGCGGGATTTCATAGTGGAGCGGGCCTTCTGCCTCTTCCTGCAGCGGGGGTATGAGGGGATTTCGATTCGGGACATTCAGGAGGCTGTGGGATTATCAAAAGGGGCTATCTACCACTACTTCCGGAGCAAGGAGGATATCTTTGGGGAGGCTATGGACCGGTACCTACTCCCGGCTATCCAGACCTTGCCCGAGGCGCTAGACCCCGAGAGCGCAACACCGCTCCGCGACGCGATGGATGCTTCGCTGGAGTGGCGCGATGCCTACATAGCACGGCTACGGCTGATCACCGAGCAGAAGGGCGACGATTTCCGTTTCTTTCGGCTACTATTCCAGGTGGGTGAGTACTACCGCGATTTCCACGATAAGCTGGTGGCTGGGCTGGCCACCGAGCGGGAACGTTGGCGGAGAGCCTTGACCCTGGCGGTGGACAGGGGCGAGATCCGGGGGAATACTGACCAGGAGCTGACGCTCACCCTGCTCATGGCAGTGCCCGTGGGGCTTGGGCTCAAGGCTGCGGTGTACACGGGGCTCTCCATAGCGGTGCTCCGCGATGTGTACGAACGCCTCTACAGGACGCTGGTGTGAGAGGGATGATGATGTACCCCTATTGCGACAATAGATAATGGGATCTTTGCAAAATCACATTTCCATCCAACCGACGAGATTTGTTATGATGATCTTGGTAGGGGCGACACCGAGCAACGCGAGTGCTCGCCCAACAAACAAATTCCATTTCCATCTAACCGCTGCGGTTTGCCATGATGACCTTGGTAGGGGCGACGCCGAGCAACGCGAGTGCTCGCCCAATGCTGAGCAATTCGGGCGCTCACCCTTTGCCGAGCGGTGCGAGTGCTCGCCCTGTTCTGCCGCCTGCGCATCGTAGTAGAAACCTTCCAATTTAGTTAGCCGATATGCAACGTTTTGCCCAGTTCATCGTTCGCTACCGCGTGGCTACTCTGGTAGTGGCGGCAGCTATTACAGCGCTGCTCGGGTTCTGCATTACCCGCTTGCGCATCAATGCCGATTTCATGTCGTACCTGCCAAAGGATGATGAGCAGGTGCGGCTATTCCAAGAGCTCGATAGCCTCTACGCCACGGGGAATATCGTAGGCATTGGGATTCAGGCGCCTGGGGAGAGCATCATGACGGTGGAGGGGCTTGGGCTGGTACAGCGGATTACCGATTCGCTCGCGGCGATGGAGGGGGTGGAGAAGGTGACCAGCCTCACCAATGTGCTCGACATTCGGCACACTGACGAGGGGGCAGAGATCGGGCGGCTGGTAGACGATGATACGTTGGCCGAGCTTGCGGAGGCCAGCGCAGCGGGTCGGGATTCTACGGGGCTAAGGGTTAGCCCTGCGCTTGAGGCAAGGCTCGATTCACTAGGGCGCTACACGCTGGCCAAGGCTATGTACCGTGGGCAGCTGCTGGCCGATGGTGGGCGTAGCACGGCTATCATGCTCTTTATCGGCACAGGGGTGGATGAAGACCCCATAACCAGCGCCACGCGTGCGCTGCTCGCGGAGTTGGGACGGCATTACCCGGGCTATCGGTTCTACTACGGGGGAATGCCGATGCAGCAGCTCTACCTTACCGAGGCGGTGCGGACAGACCTTACCCGGCTAGTGCCTATAGTATGCCTGGTGATAGGGGTGGTGCTGGCCTTCACGCTGCGCACCGTGCGGGGAGTGCTGCTCCCGCTGCTCGGGGTGGCTGTGGCCAGCGTATGGACGCTTGGGGCTATGGCGCTGTGCGGGGTGGCGCTCTCACCCGTGTCTGGCTCTATCCCGGTGGTGCTTTTCGCCGTTGGCTCGGCTTACACCATCCACGTGCTGAATTTCCTCCGCATGGCCGAAACTGCCGGGGGTACTCCTGGTGGCGAGGGGCAAAACTTTGCTGGGCATCGCGGTACGGTAGCGCGCGGTTTGGCCACGGTGGGCGTGCCGGTTATGCTTGCCGGAATCACCACCATCGTGGGTTTCCTCTCGTTCATCCCGGGTACCTACCTCAGCATCATTCGGGATTTTGGGGCTTTTATGGCGTTGGGGACGGCCTTCTGCCTGCTGATTTCGCTCACGGTTATCCCGGCCATCGAATCGTTCTTACCGGCCCTCAAGCCCCCCAGGGCCATATGTAGCGAGAACCCCACCCAACCGACGGTCGGTGCGTCGGTCGTTAGTAGCGACGTGGCGTGCCGCGTCGCGGATAATAAAAACCGCATCGCAGACAATAAAAACCGCGTCGCGGATAGTAACAGCCATGTCGCGGACCATAATCCCTCTACTACGCAGAGCACGGCTCCCCTTGGCCGCGTTTCCCGTTTCCTCCTGTGGCTCTCTGGGCTCTCGGTGCGGCATGCCGGGCGCGTGGTTTGGATTTCGCTGGCGGTGCTGGTGCTCCTGGGAGCGGGGATTTTCCTTATCAAGAGCAACATAGATGTGCTCTACTACTTTGGCCCGCGCCATCCGTTGCGGGTGTCGGCCGAGTTCATGAACAGGGAGTTTGGAGGCACGCTGCCTATACAGGTTAAGGTGGAGGGCGATCTTACGGACCCGACAACACTGCGGGCGATGGAGGAGTTTGAGGAGTACCTCGACGGGCTTCCCGGAGTGAGCAACCCGAAGTCTGTGGTGATGCTGATGAGGGAACTCAACGAGGCGATGGGCGAGGGGAACAGGATTCCCAACACGCAGGAGAAGGTGCAGAACCTGTGGTTTTTGCTGGAGGGAGAGCCGATGATGGAGCAGCTCTGCACGCCAGACCGGATGCAGGGGCAGATCTTGGCCACCATGCAGAATGCGAACACGAAGACCTACCACCAGATAAGCCGAGCGGTAGACCAGTATGCCAAGGCCCATAGCAGTGCCACCGTGCGGTTTGAGGCCACTGGGAGCCCGTTCATCTACTCAAATTTTGCCCATAACCTGATGTGGAATCTGGTCTTGAGCCTCGTGCTGGCCTGCGCGTTGGTCTACATCTGCATGGCGCTCCTGCTACAGTCGTTCAAGGGGGCGCTGGTGGGTTTTATCCCGTTGCTCTGTACCATCGTGTGTATATTCGGGCTTATGGGCTACCTCGGGTTTACGCTCAATCTGGCCACGGTGCTCATAGCTGGAGTGGCTGTTGGGGTGGGGGTTGATTACGCTATCCACTTCGTCACGGGCTATCGTCGGGCGCTGGCTGCTGGGAGCTATCCGCGGCAGGCGGTGGTAGACACCCTGCTCTCCTCGGGGCGGGGGATCCTGTTCAATATCCTCGCGGTCGCCATTGGATTCCTGGTGCTGGTGTTCGCGGTGATTATCCCGCTGGTGGAGTTCGGCGTGGTTATGGCCGCTACCATGCTCATTGCAGGGCTTGCCGCCACTGTGCTGTTGCCGGCTGAGATCCTGCGGTTTAGGATTCGGCTGCACCCGAAGAGATAGGGGGATGGTGAAAACAGGAACCGTAGAACACTTCGTAGATTCCAGAGGGGGCGCTTGCCCAATTCTGCGATAATTGAACCTAGAGTGATATTAACAGCTTTCAACATTCAAGGAGGAGAAAAATTATGAATCGGATAATTTCAGTGCTAGCGGTATTCGGGGTTACCGTGCTATCGCTCAATGTGAATGCGCAGAGTGCAGACCAGATACTGGGCAAGGCCGATAGCGTGCTGAATGCCGCCAACGATGCCAAGGTTACCAGCACCATGACCATAACAGACAAGGGGGGCGCCAAGCGGGAACGCACGCTGGAGCTTTACCAGAAGGGGAACGACAAGCGGTTGGTCCGGTTCCTTACGCCGGCTGACCAGAAGGGGATCGCCTTCCTCTCGCTGCCCGGCGACAACCAGTTCCTCTACCTGCCCGCATTCGGCAAGGTGCGTCGTATAGCCAGCCATGTGAAGAACACCAAGTTCGCGGGCACTGACTACAGCTATGAGGATCTGGAGGCCAAACGCTACACCGCACAGTGGGACGCCACCCTCAAGAGCAAGAATGCCAGCGAGTACGTGCTGACGCTAAAGCCCAAAAAGGGCACGAAAAGCGACTATGGGCAGCTGGAGATCACCATAAAGGCCGATAGCTACTACCCGGTGAGGGTGGAGTTCTTCAATAAGAAGGGAGTAGCGGTGAAACGCCTCACGGTGAAGGAGATAGGGAAGTATAGCGGTGTGCTGATGCCTAAGGACTCGGAAATGGCCGACCTGCAAAGCGGCTCGACTACCCGCACTGTGCTGCAGGGCGTGGAGGTGAACAAGGGGCTGAAGGATGAGGTATTCACGGAGCGGAACTTGGCGCGGTAGAGGGTCTACGGTGCGGTGGAGGGCCTTGAACCCTAATCAAATCATATAGAAGACCGTAGCATGTGGCGTGCCGCATCGTTTGAATGGGTTTTACACGCTCGCCGTTGCACGCCGTATCGCTACCGGCGCAGGGAAATCAGAAAGGGAGATCTAATCATGAGAAATGCACGAATAGCCATATTGGGGGTACTGTCGTTCGTGTGGTTTGCCCCAGTGGCCTACGGGCAGGAGGGGCTATCAGTAAATGGCCGCCTGCACCTGAATGATAGGGTGAATCTGCGGAGTGGGAAATTCCAGTGGCAGGAGTACCGCCTAGCCCTGAAGCCGAGCTATGAGGCGGGCGAGAAGGTGAAATTTCGCAGCGAGGTGTGGGTGCGGGAGCTGCGCACCGCCATGCCCTTTGAAACGCCCGCCAATCGGCTACAGCTACGGGAGGCCTACCTAGACCTTAACGGGCTGCTGCATAGCAGTATCGATATCCGTATCGGTAGGCAGCGGATAGCCTGGGGGAGCGCCGATAGGCTGAACCCCTCGGACAATCTGAATCCGCAGGAGTTTGAGGATTTCTGGGATTTCGGGCGGCACACCCCTACCAATAGCCTGCTGGCCAGGTGGTACGTGTGGGGATTCACCCTAGAGGGGGTGGTTACCCCGTGGTTTGAGCCATCGCAGCTACCCGATGCCAGCTGGAATGCAGCCTTTCTCCCGCAGATGCCTACGCGCAGGCGATTCGCCATGGCTGGAGGGTTCTCGGTAGATGTTGCGCTGCAGCCCTTGAGCCTCGAGTGGCATACGGTACGCCCTGGCAGGCATTTAGGGGATGCTACCTACGGGGTGCGTTTGCAGAGAAATGTGGGGAATTACACGCTGTCGGCAGGTTGGGTTCGGCAGCACAGCCCTATCCCCGTGCTTAGCCAGCTGGAGCTAGAGGGCACGCTGGGCGCCTTGCCAACACCATTGAACCCAGGTGTGCAGATGGATGCGAAGGTGATAGCCACCCTGAGCTACCCGATTCGGCAGGTGGTGAGTGCCGATTTTGCTGGGGCGCTGGGCAATGTGGGGATCTGGGGCGAGGGGGCGCTATTCATCCCCTCAGAAGTGGTGGTACGCCCTACGGCTACGGTGCACAGTCCGCTCGGCACTCTAACGCCCACCCTGCCAGATACCACAGTGCTTAGCGCGAGCCCGTATGCAAAATACACTTTCGGTTTGGACTACACCTTCCCCGTAAACCTGTACATGAATGTGCAGTACGCCCACGGATTTGCCCACGAGGCCGGTAGCGATAACCTTACCGACTGGCTGGCGTGGGTGCTTGAGTGGAAGTCGCCCGCCGAGCGCTGGAGGGTGGCCCTGCTCAATGGCACGGTGCAGGTGAAGGATTTCAACCGGCTTAAAGCGAGCAGCACCATATTCTGGCTACCCGAGGTGGCTTGGCTGCCGATAGATGGCTTGGAGGTGAAGGTGGGGGCGCATGCGATATTCGCCGGTGTCGACTCGCCCTTCAGGCCGGCACGGAAGAATGGGGATCTCTACCTGCAGGTGGTGTACGCCTTCTGAGATGATCGGGGCACCTTGGCGTTGGTAGCGACGTGGCGTGCCGCATCGTTTATGCGGGTCTTGCAGCAAAGAATCACATTGCTAGCCATTGGCGAGATTTGCTCTTGCGATCTTGGTAGGAGCGGTGCTGTAGGGGCGGGCCGCGAGTTGCCCGCCCACCCGCGAGTGCCCGCCCTAACCATGCGGCGAGCCACATTGCGGATAATAACAGTATCCTAGCGGTGGGTGCCGGGCGTTAGTAGCGACGCGGCGTGCCGCGTTGCGGATAATAACAGTATCCTCACGGTGGGTGCTGGGCGTTAGTAGCGACGTGGCGTGCCGCGTCGCGAGTATTGTAATGCCGCGTCGCGGGTATTATGATGCCGCGTCGCGAGCGATACGGGGCAACCTTTTGGGGGATTCGGCCCATTTGCCTTCCCGTTTCGGCCCAGGGTGAACCGTATTTTCACTACCTTTGGGCCGTAAACAGGGAAGAGGATGGACGGTTATCTACAGCTCCTCCATGGCTTGAGGTCGCATCCCAACGCACGGCGGTCAGAGCTTGCAGAGATCTTGCCCGAGCGGGTGAGTGCCTCTACGCTAAAGCGTTGGTTGGCCGAGGCAATAGGGCGGGGCGATGCGGTGGCGTGTGGGCGTGGGAAGGCTGTGCGCTACTCGCTTACCCCGAGGAGCGCGCTACTGTTACCCTACGACCTCGACAGCTATTTTTCTCGGGAGGATGATGCTCGGGGCGGGGCTAAAGGGTTTAACTTTGAGCTCGTGGGGGTGCTCGGGGAAATTGGTTCGCCGTTTACTCCGCGGGAGGTGGAGGAGCTGGAGAATCTGAGGATTCTATACCAGAAGAGGCTAGCCAGCAGGAGCGCGACGGAGAACGCCGTGGAGATGGAGCGGTTGGCCATAGACCTTAGCTGGAAGTCGAGCCAGATAGAGGGGAATACCTATACGTTGCTAGAGACTGAGCGGTTGCTAAAGCGGCGTGAAGAGGCTCCAGGTCATAGCCGAGACGAGGCGGTAATGCTTTTGAACCACAAGCGGGCAATGGAATTCCTCATTGCGCAGCCTGATTACCTCAATCCGCTTACGCCGCGAGGGATTGAGGATGTCCACCGTTTGCTAGTTGAAGGGCTTGATGTGGACTGCGGTGTGCGGCACCATCGGGTGGGGATTGTGGGTACTAGCTACTTACCGCTCGAAAATGAATTCCAGATAAGAGAGGCTCTTGCTGCGGCCTGCCACCTCATCAACCAGACGGAATCCCCCTTTGCGAAGGCACTCTACGCCCTGGTGCTGCTGTCGTACATACAGCCCTTTGCCGATGGCAACAAGCGAACGGCGCGCATAGTGGCCAATGCCCTTCTTATGGCTGGTGGTTGCTGTCCGCTCTCGTACCGTAATGCGGAGGCGCTCGGCTACAAAAAGGCAATGGTACTATTCTACGAGCAGGGCAGCCTCTACTCGGCAAAAGAGATTTTCGTGGGGCAGTGCAGATTCGCGGGGGAAACGTATTTCTAGAGAATGCGTTTAGCGCGTTAGTAGCGACGTGGCGTGCCGCGTCGCGGGAATATAGTGCCGCGTCGCGCTTTTTGCGGTATGGGTGCAGCTTGCCGTATCGTCTGTTTTTTTTAGAGTTCCCATAAAGTGGGAGGGGAATCATATTTTGGCTACATTTGAGCCTGAAAATAGAGCGGGCGTAGGAAGGCATTGGTAGCTATTCTAAAGAAAAAATTGTAGATGCGGTATATTGGGAGTAAAGATCGTATGGTAGCCTCTATCTTAGACCTGTTGGGTAGCAAGGGGCTGCTGGAGAGGAGACTCACTTTTTTTGATGCCTTTTGCGGGATGGGGGCGGTATCCCACTCCCTGAAAAATCATTTTAACCTGGTTGCAAACGATATTCTCCATTGCTGCACTGTCTATACAAAAGCGAGGGTTCTAGCCGAGCGCATGAACATCAGCACCTCGGCTTTACAGTTAATAGGAGAGCTGAATAGCACGGCAAGTTTCGACCATGGTTTCTTCTTCAATACATATTCTCCTGGCGGATCTGAGCGGATGTATTTCACAGAGGAGAATGCAGGGCGAATCGATTTTTTCCGTAGAACAATAGAGGAATGGTATGCTAATGGCCGTATAGATGCAGATTTGTACACATATCTGCTTGGCTGCCTACTCGAGTCGGTCTCTCTGGTTTCCAATACAGCAGGGGTGTATGGGGCCTACCTCAAGACATGGGATCCCAGAGCCCTAAAGCCCATCCTGATAAAACCGTTGGCGACAGAGGGGCTTTTTGTGCAACAAACGCCCTTAAATATCACGGTCTACAACTCAAAAGTAGAGGATGTCGTAGCCCATGTAGATTGTGATGTACTATACCTTGATCCGCCCTATACGCAAAATCAGTATGGTACTCAGTACCATTTGCTGGAGACCCTGATTCGGAATGATCGGCCATCGGTTAGCCCGATTACAGGCTTTCGCCCCGTGGCCCCCTTGCGTTCAGATTGGTCTCGTCTGTACAAGTGCCACATTCTGCTTGATAAAGTACTCGCTGA
Source organism: Candidatus [Bacteroides] periocalifornicus (assembly GCA_001421095.1). Taxonomy (GTDB): domain Bacteria; phylum Bacteroidota; class Bacteroidia; order Bacteroidales; family CAJPTX01; genus Bacteroides_D; species Bacteroides_D periocalifornicus. Next base: position 53,835 of record LIIK01000002.1, read on the forward strand.
AACCAAGGCCTGTCGTATTGTATTGAGTTACAACAATGATGGGTTCATGTCGAAAGATTTCATTGAGGCACTGCTCAAACGTTATGGGCGTGAGGATACTTATGAGTGTAATGTGATTGATTATAAGAAATATAATAATAAGAAATGCCAGGGTAGTTGTGGGCACGTGGAGTATCTGTTTTATGTCGAAAAAAAGAAGGCGTGCGATATTGTTTTTGAATCTCCTTTAAACTATACAGGCAGCAAGTCGAAGATGGTAAGTGTAATCCGCGACAATCTTCCGAAAGGGGTACAGACTTTTGCAGATGCATTTGCTGGGGGATTCAATGTGGGTGTGAATATGGAAAAGGAAGTGATTTATAACGATATCAATGTTTTTGTCGAAGGCCTGATCCATTCATTTCACGAGATCGACACCTATGAGTACCTGTGCAAGATAAATAGATTCATAAAGAAGTATGGCTTGGCGCCTAGCAATTCGGAGGCCTATAGGAAGTTACGCGCAGACTATAACGCTGTTCCAGCAAAGGATCGGGACCCCATAATGCTCTACACCATAATCCTGTATGGGTTTCAGCAACAGATCCGGTTTAATGGACGGCATGAATTCAATAATCCGGCAGGTTCGCGGTACTTCAATGCTAGGCTCATGGAGAAATTCATATCGTTTTCTAGGGCTATCAAGAGGAAGCAGATTACTTTTCGGGTTGGCAGCTACGAAGAGCTGGGGTCTTTAGCGGACCATGACATTTTCTTCTACTTCGATCCCCCATACTACAATACCCTCGGGGTCTATAATGATGGGAAACGCGGTTTTGGAGGTTGGGATAAACAGCAGGAGCAAAAGCTGTGCAGTGTAATTGATAGGCTGCATGATAGAGGAGGTCGTTTTATGCTTTCGTACTTAGTGGAAATCGGAGATGATAGCAATCGCGAAATACTGAAATGGCAGGAAGAACGAGGCTATAGGCTTATTAACATCCCCCAGCCGCAAGGACGCTACGGTAGGCGACGCGAGGTGCTTATCATCAACTATTAAGGAATGAAGCCTATCATCGAATACTGTCCTGATAGCCAGAAGATAAAGAATGGTATTGGGCGAGAACTCACGCAATCGGTGCTTGCCGATATCTGCAGGCGCATTACGGGGCAAAGCGACTTTAAAATCCGAGAAATATCGCATTCGTACAATATGGGGCGTTTGGTTACGGTCAGCTTTTGCGGGAGGAAGACCTACGTCACGCTGTCGGAAAGCAGTCTCATGGGGCGGAACTCCAGCATTCAGAGCGTCCCGACCGCACTCAATATCTTTTGCGCAGATGCCACCCAAGATAAGGAGCTTTGCTACTACTTTTTAGAGCATAAAGGCAATGCCTTTACCGAGTAGCATATCTTCATGTATAGGCTAATGGTGACGGCGGGGATCCGCTTCCTGAATGTGGAAGAGCATTTCGGGCAGGGGATTCTTCCATTTCACAACGTTGATGAGCTCATCGAAGCCAAGCGTATTCTACGCCAATCCAAGACAGGCAATAATTCTTCGTTTGTCACACGGAGCGCGCGTGGAGTCCAAGTTTATGCAAAGGTATATGGAGCAAGTTAAGTACGAGTCTACTCTTCTGGCTTACGCAACATCATGCATATCCCCTAATCCAGTAGATCTTTACAATATTTGTGAACAAAATCTTCAAACACTCCCAAAGTCCTCCCTGAAAACGTTGGAAGCTCTGAATATTCGGGTGCATAATACCAACCTCTTTTTTGATGCCAACCATCAAGGCGAACTGCAAAATGAAGATTTGCGCGCTTCGGCTTACATTTACAACCTTTTGAAGCGGCTCGGCGATAAAAAATGCGCGCTGTGCGATTGTTGTGTTCCAGAGATTATACAAGGGGCACACATTTGGAGCGTGTCTAGTATTAAAAGTTCCAATCTCCAGCCGAAAGCAAAGTTTATGGCGGCGACCAATGGGAGTAATGGTCTCTGGTTATGCCAGAACCACCATAAGCTATTTGACGCGAACCTTCTCTTTATCACAGATACAGGAGAGGTAAAAGCCAGCCAGGACCTTACAGACGATGGGTTGAGATATGTGAAATCGATTACACGCAATACGTTCATAGATAAGGTGCTTATGAACGAAGATTTTCGACAGTATCTCCACTTTCGAAACAATCGCTTAGAGCTTACAAAATGCGTAGATATTAGCTCGGCGCTAGCTGGAGTAACTGAGTTGTAGGACTGCAACCTTGCGGTTCTTGGAGTCGCCCCATTGCCGGCCGAGTTAGACGCTGCCCTGGAGGGAATGCTTGCGGTATTTATCGCTCTGTGGCCCTCCATTCCTCTCCATTCACCATCTTTTCTACGCACCTCGTCATTTACACATACCAATCTCCAGATTAGCCACTATCTTTGCGCACGATTCATATAACAGATGGCAGCATGAAAGCGGCACGAATCCTACTCTTCCTGCTTATACTAAGCCCACTGGCGAGTCTCTGGGCGCAGGGCAACAAGCCCTTCATCACAAAGTGGAACACCGCACCTATTGGTGACGAAGTGTTCGTGAACGGGACGCGCAATCCCAACCGTACCGACAACACGCACCTCTACTTCCCCGTGATCGGGATGCAGCTGACGGTGGAGTTCTGCGAGGCTAGCAAGCTCGCCGATGGCAGCTGGACTAAGGTCAACGCCGCCCCGCAGGATATGACCGCGGAGAATCCGCTCTACATAGACTTCGGGAAGCAGGGCGAATTCTACGTCCGGGTGACGGGGGCTGGGCTAGAGGGCTTCCGCTTGGACATCAATGATAATCCTGCTGGCGACAAGGGGCGTCTGCAGCGCATAGTTTCCTGGGGCGATGCCGCTTGGAGTAAGCTCAAGACGGGATTTCGCGGGGCAAGAATCCTGACGCAGCTCCCGCTCGATAACGACCCTGACTTTCCCGATGCGGTGAAAGTCCCCACGCTGGCGACAGAGGATCTCAGTGCTCTCTTTGACGGATGCGTACAGCTCAGCCAGGGGAATCCCGCGGTGTGGCATCTGAAGGATTGGAACGTGAGCGGCGTGAAAAACTTCACAGACCTCTTCCTCTCCTGCGTGGATCTCAATGCGGATGTCGATACCTGGAATATGGGCAATGCCACCAGTACCCGGCAGATGTTCAAGCAGAATGAGAAATTCACTGGGGATCTGAGCGCGTGGAACGTTTCCAAGGTGAAGAATGCCTCGGGAATGTTCTGGCAGTGCAAACAGTTCAACAGCGATATCTCGGGCTGGGATGTTTCCTCAATGGAGGATATGCAGGTTATGTTCAGCGAGGCAACATCCTTCAATTGTGATCTTAGCCAATGGAGGCCAAAAAGTCTTCTGCGTGCGGGGGGTATACTAACGAACTCTGCATTCTCTACCGAGCACTGGGATAAGATGCTAATCGCTTGGGGCAAACTGGCCGCAATGGGCGAACTCTCCCCCAATGTGTACATCAGCGCGCCAGGACGCACGCATACGAGGGCTGCCAAGCTAGCCGTGGCTCAGCTCGAGAGGATCGGCTGGACCGTGGAGGATGACAATGGGCTGGGTTCGCAGGGATTTACCATCCAGTTCAATACGCACGGCGGCAGCCCCGTCCCCACCCGGGTGGTGAAAAAAGGAACCAATATTGAGCTAACGGACGCTCGGTATAAAACCACCCGCCCAGGCTATACCCTTGCGGGCTGGTATGAGGATGCCAAATTGACTAAAACCCCTAGCGGGCTCGACAATATTCTCCACAACTTCCTACTCCACGCCAAGTGGAATCAGAATCCCTCGGCACAGACGTTCACCGTCCATTTCGATAGTCAGGGTGGGAGTCCAGTGTCAGACATTACCGTGGAGAGCGGCGTCAAATTCGCCAAGCCAGCTGCCCCTACCAAGGAGGGTGCGGGCTTTGAAGGGTGGTGTACCGATGCCACAGGCAATACGCCATTTACAGGTTGGGAGAGTGGGGTAACGGCCAACACTACCCTCTACGCCAAGTGGAAGGCGGCGAAGTACCTTGTGCAATTCACCAAAGCCACTGACTGTACCGTCGGCCTCACCCGTGTAAGCGATGGTACGCAGCTCACCACTGGCAACTGGTACGACGGCGGCGAAGTGGAGCTTACAGCTACCCCAAGCGCTGGCTACATCGTGAATAGACTGCTCCTCAACGGGAGGCCTATTGCATTGGGAACCCGCTTCGTGCTAGGGGAGAATGTTGACATTGAGGCATCGGCTGTGAAGTCGGCATTCACAAGTACGCTTGCGGTTCGCTTCAATGCTGACGGTGGAGCGCCCGAGCCAGCTACCCAGACCATAGCCCAAGGGATGGTGCCGCAGGGGGTTACAGCCCCTACTAAAGAGGGCTTTATATTCGATGGTTGGTACACCGATGCCCAGCGCACGCATGCCTACCTGTTCGCCGAGCCCCTATACTACGACACTAGGCTCTATGCAGCCTGGATCCCAGCAGATGGGGGCAAGGTGAACCTTACGGGCGTACCTCCCGCAGGGGCTACCGTCACCGTAACCGATGCCCAGGGGGCTACCCTTACCCTGCCCGCTACCCTAGACAAAGGCGCACGGATTGTGGTAACTGTGAATACCGATAGCGAGCACGTAATCAAGAGCCTCAAGGTGGGCGGAGTAGCCATAGCGAACGGCGCTACGGTAGCAATAAGCGCCGACTCCGACATTGCTGTAGAGCTAGAGGCGTTTGATGCACCTCGTACCTACACCCTCACCTACGAGGCTACGGGCGGGACGGTGTACGTGCGCAATATGACCACTGGGCAAGATAATTTGCCTTCTGGAGCCACTATTAATGAGGGCGATGTGCTGTGGATAGAGGGGAGAATAACAGGATCGAATACCCTGCAATCCTTCACGGTGAATGGGGTGTACATTCAGCGTCTACAGCAGCACAGAGTAGCTGGAAATGTGCATATTGTGGGGATATTCGGCCCGAATGGTACACTCCCCAAATGCAAAGTAACAGTGGGTACTCCCACCCATGGCACACTCGCAGTGACCAACGGTAGCACTCCGCTAGCCGCTGGAGAGAATACCGTGAATGAGGGGGATGCACTCACCATAACGGCTACACCAGCCCAAGGCTACCAGATCCGCAAGATTACGATTGGTGAAGATGAGTACACCCAAGCCCCAAGCCTCTATACAGTGGAAGGGAATGTGGCTATAGAGGCGGAATTTGAACCCATCAAGTATACTATCACCATCAATACCCCACCAGCAGCGGAGGGGACCCTCACCGTGAAGAATGCTACCACTTCTGTAGAGTTGCATACTAACGATAAGGTAGAGCACGGCGAGAAGATCACTCTATCGGCCACCGCGTTAGCGGGATACAGTTTCAAGCACTTCAAAGTAGGAACTACCACCATTACCGACAACCCCGCGACCGTAACAGTGGAGGAAGACCTTACGATAGAGGCAGTATTTGCGGTAATCCACCCTCGGCGTACGATCACCATCACAGCACCCTCGAATGGTACTATTACAGTAAAGAATGGTGCTACAGAGATCCACACTGGAGAGCAGGTAGATGATGGGACGACCATAACCATTATTGCAACTGCTGCACCTGGCTACAAGCTCAAGAAGATCGCAGTGGGCGGTCAGGAGTACACCACCAGCCCGCAGGANTTCACNGTNAGNGCNGANGTNACGGTGTCGGCTGAGTTCGAGGCCGACCCCACCCCCGCCCAGCACACNGTGACGGTGACNGNGCCGANTGCNANTGAGGGCACGCTCANTGTGGTNCGCAAGGCCGACAACAGNGCGGTGGATGCCACCCACGACAAGGTGGATAACGGCGCGGTGATNGTGATCACCGCCACCNCGAAGGCTGGGTATCGCCTCAAGCAGATCAAGGTAGGCTCTGAGACCTTCACCACCAGCCCGCAGGAGTATACGGTGAACGAGGACGTTACGGTATCAGCTGAGTTTGACGCCGAGTCTGTAGTAAAATCTACTGTTCATATAACTACACCGAATCCAACAGAGGGGAATCTTGAGGTGAAGCTCAATGATGTAACGCTGTCCGATGGTGCTCTGGTAGATGATGGGGCAGAGCTTACCATCATTGCAACCCCCTCCAACGGCTTTAAGCTCAAGTCCATTACCATCAATGGGGACATCATCAGCGCAACTAATCCCATAACCTACAGGGTTGCTGGCAACGTGTTCATTTCTGCACAATTCATAGCCGCGCAAGATATTCCCAATCCGGTAGAATCGCTGCTGGAGGTCGGTATTGCGCAGAATCCGTTCGTAGAGTTGCTAACCCTGACGAATACCCAGCAGGTGGTTCGCTATACCGTAGTAAACGCCCTCGGTGTTACCGTGGCAGCTGGGTATAACTCTGGGAGTTCGACCATAGCCCTAGGAGCGAACAGTTGGCCTGCTGGGCTATACATCGTGCGCCTAGAGGGTACGAGCGGCACCCGCACGATACGGGCGCTTAAGGGCCGGTAAGCAGGTTAGGTTGCACTTAAGAAGGCTGCGGTGGTCTTGTGACTATCGCAGCCCTCTTTTTTTATGTTGTGAAAACTAAAGGAATGATTGCCTGATACGGGGCCTCTTAGAGAAGGCTGAAATTTTCGCATTTGCAGGGCGGTAGTAGCCATTGCGAAAGAGGTAGGAGTAACGTTTAGTTGAACGAGCATTCTAACCGTATTTTCCCTACCTTTGCCACCTGTAGGAATAGCTTGAATGTGAGGAACGATTATGGCACGGCGAGAGATCGATACGGACTTCTGGGTGAAGTCGATGCTCGGGGAGGCGGGCATTGCGCTTACAGCTCAGGGAGGCGGTACTAAGGAGATAGAGGCTGCGCTGCAAACGGCCTCGAAGGCTGGCACTGGACGGGCGGGTTACCCAGAGTTCTGCGGCACGGTGAAGGGGGAGTACCTCATTGTGATAGAGGATAAGGCCGACCTCGACAGGCATCTCGAGCGTGACGACCGTGGGCTCATAGACCAGGCTATACCCGCAGTACAGGACTACGCGGTGAACGGCGCGCTGTTCTACGCATTGCACCTAGCCAAACATACGGGCTACCGGAAGATCTTTGCGTTGGGCATCTCTGGCTCTGAGAAACGACACCGAATAACGCCGCTATTCGTGAACGAACGGGGTGAGTACAAGGAACTCGCTGAGCTCAGCACCCTCATCTCGTTCGCCGAGGCAAACATCGATGCCTACTACACCCACGAGGTGCTGGGGGTGGAGACCCCGGTGGAGAAGGAGACAGCCCAGATACTACGAGAGGCGCAGGCTCTGCATGAGGATCTGCGCAGCTATGGGAGCATTCAGGATAAGGATAAGCCGTTGATAGTCTCGGGTATCCTCCTTGCGCTGCAGGAGATAGAGACCAAGACCTTCAGCATAGAGATGCTGAGCGGCGACCAGGTAGGCAAGACGGATGGGCAGAAGCTCTACGATGCGATAGATGCCAACCTGCGGCGCGCGAGGGTATCGCCCCAGACGAAGCTGGACCTGGTGCTCAACCAGTTCTCTGTGATCCGCGATACGAAGGTGATCAATGAGGTGCACCCCGCGCTGGGTAAGACCCCGCTGCGCCACTACACCGAGTTCCTCTACAAGAGCATATACCAGAGCCTGCGCTACGGGCACTCTGCCGAGGACTACCTAGGGCGGTTCTACGGGGAGTTCATGTCATACTCCGGGGGCGATGGGCAGTCGTTGGGCATAGTGCTTACCCCGCGGCATATCACAGAGCTCTTCTGCCAGCTGGTAGATATTAAGCCGACCGATAGGGTGCTCGACCCCTGCTGTGGCACGGGAGGTTTCCTGATTGCTGCAATGCACCGCATGCTCCAGCAGGCCAACACTGAGGGTGAGCGTAGAGCAATCAGGCAGAATAACCTGCATGGGATAGAATCGCAGAGCTATATGTTCACCATTGCAACAACCAACATGATTCTCCGTGGCGATGGGAAGAGCAACCTAGACAATGAGGATTTCCTCAAGTGCCGTCCAGAGCAGCTCCAGCTCAAGGGCTGCAATGTGGGGATGATGAATCCTCCGTATTCGCAGGGAACAAAGCAGACGCCAAACCTCTACGAGATCAACTTCACCGAGCACCTGCTCAATTCGATAACCAAAGGGGGGCGGGTGGTGGTGATCATCCCGCAGTCAGCTCTAACGGGCAAGACCCGCGAGGAGCAGGCCGTGAAGGAGAGCATCCTCAAGCACCATACGCTAGAGGGGGTGATTACGCTTAACAAGAACACATTCTACGGTGTGGGAACCAGCCCCTGCATTGCGGTATTCACGGCAGGTATCCCGCATGATTTTGAGCACCAGGAGTGCAAGTTCATCAACTTTGAAGACGATGGCTATAGAGTGGCCAAGCACGTAGGGCTCTTGGAAACAAGTGCTGCCCGAGATCGGCTACAGCTCCTGCTTGACGTGTGGCACAATAGGGTAACGGAGTACGAAAGCCGGTTCTGTGTGAAGACCACAATTGAGGCGAAGGACGAGTGGTTGCATGCGTTCTACTACTTTGACGATAGCATCCCGAGCGCGGAGGCATTCACGCAGACAATGGCAGATTATCTCTCGTTCCAGTTCACCATGCTCACCCACGGGCGGGGCTACCTATTCGACAATGCCGAGAGCGCGGACGGCAAGCCCGAGGGGGATCCATGACTGCCTGAACTGGAGGTAGTGGAGTGGAGGAAGTTCCAGGTCAAGCATCTCTTCGATATCAGGATCGGCAAAAGTGTTGATGGGAATAAAATAGATCGGACGGGAAGCTATGCGTATGTTACCCGAAAGGAGACAACTAATGGGGTAGATGGATTCGCCTCTGACGATGCCGATAAATTATGCCAGGATTGCCCAGTGATTACAATAGGCAATGAAACGGCTAAACCCTTTGTCCACACCTATCCATTTTTCACGGGTACCAAGGTCAATATACTGAAGCCCAAGGAGCGTGTTTCAGAGTACTCATTGCTGTTCATTGCTACGAGTCTAGAGCAGCATAAGTCGAAATATTCCTACGCGTATACGATAAATTCTGCCCGGCTTAGCGAGCAGGTCATCCTCCTGCCAACCCTAGATGACGGGATGCCCAATTGGCATTTCATGTCGGCCTACATGCGGCAAGAAGAGGCTCGCCTACTCGTCCAAACCCTCCCGCGGCTAGAGCGGCAACTAGCAGGCGGAAGTGCCGAGCCTGTAGGGCTTCCCAGCAGGCCTTGGCGAGCCTATCGGCTGCTCGACCTCTTTGAGGCAAGGCGGGGCAACCAGAACCACATGGCGGCGCTCGCCCCCGGTTTCACCCCCTTGATCTCCGCCAAGAAGTGGAACAACGGTGTGAAGGATTTCGTGGAAGAGGGGTCTAAGGGCCTATTCCCTCGGCACTGCATCACGCTCAACAATGACGGGGACGGTGGGGCAGGTCTGGCATTCTACCAACCGTTTGCAGCTGCGGTGGACAGCCATGTTACGGTGCTGCTGCCGCGGGAGCGTGTAGGTAGAGGGGCGTTGCTATTCGCAGTGCGCTGCATCTCGGCGCAGCGGGCCAAGTATGGGCATGGCTACTCAATAAGCAGCGATAGGCTACGTGGATTCCGCCTTATGCTGCCTGTAGGGGAGGATGGGAACCCCAACTGGGATTTCATGGAGGCCTACATGCGGCGGGAGGAGCAGGAGGGGCTGGCTAGGGGGTTGGGGTACTTTAAAGGGAAGAGGAAATAGCCCAAACGGAGCGCGCAGGGCAAAGGAATGTAGTGCCATTTTCGGCTGGTGGGCGTGGGTATTCATGATCCCCTTATGCGTAAAAAGCATGAGGGGCTTTTTTTGCAAGAACGGTTGAATGGAGACCTCTGCAAAAGTCCCGTATGGGTTTAATCTTTTTCCTCTTCTCGCAAATAAATAGGTTTTAATCAATCACATCCATTTCTCGAAGACGGTAGCGACGCGGCGTGCCGCGTCGTTCATGTGATTTTTGCAGAGGTCTTGAATGGCATCTGGAAGGAGGAGCAGGGTAGCATGTTTGGCGTTGCACAGAGCGTGAATAGGGTCTGATTATCACTCCAAAAAGGGGATTTTTTGCCTAAACGAAGGGAAATGCTCCGGTGCCTTTGCGTAAAAATTCGTATCTTGTAGATTTTCACTATATTTGTTGTATCAAACTAACACAGCAAGCATCATGAGATACCTATTCACTTTCATATTGGCAATCTGCCTATCGTTCAGCGCGTTTTCCCAGAGTTCCACACCTCTCATGGGTATCGAAGGCAAGATAGGGGCAGCTCTTGGACGCTCGTTCGCCATGCAGAATCTTTCTTCGCTCGATAGCCTCGATGGGGTGCTCTCTGCTGATGCCCTGAAGGCCAACCGTCTGGCGGCCTACTGGCGCAATTTCATCCAGTACTACCGTAGCGTCTACTACCTCAAGACGGGCGACCGTAGCGCAAGCGAGAAGGCGATCAACCAGGCAATTGGGAGTATAGAGTCGCTAGGCGACAAGAGTGCAGAGGACTGGGCGCTGCTGGCAGCCTGCCAGAGCTTCGGGCTGATGTTCAAGAATGGCGCAGAGGCTGGCGCACTCTTGCAGAAGGTGGGTGAAAGTGCCCACAAGGCGTTGGAGCTAGACCCCACGAATGCCCGGGCGTGGTTCGTTCTCGGACAGTCAGACTACTACACCCCTGCGCAGTTCGGCGGTGGCAAGAAGGCTGAGGGCTACCTGCTGAAGGCGGCCAATAGTACGCAGCCTGCTGTAGAGGGCGGAACGATGCCCACCTGGGGGCGTGAGCAGGCAATAGGGATGCTCATTGACCTCTACGCAAAGCAGGAGAAATGGGCAGAGGCTAAGCAATGGCTCGGGGTGGCTGAGCGTGACTATCCACAGTCGCAATACCTAGAGCAGGCCCGCAAGGCTCTGGAGGGTAAGTAGGAGGACTGAATGGCCGCAGTGCCACCCGTGATGGAGTAGCTACGGAGCATGCCCCGTGGTGCTTTGCAGCGCGAGTCTTCTTCCACATGGAACTGTAAGTACCGTGGGGCATCCCGCTCCGCTTGATGAGGGTGTAAGGCTGGTGGCCAGAATAGGGTTCTTTTGTGGCGATTCCCCGCAACGAGTACTGCGGGATGGAATAGCAGATCGTCGAACGATGCCGCTATGGTGGGGTGCTGGCTATGGCATCTCCCGTGTGGCAACTCAACGTCCCTAACCCTGAAATATCCATGTTGAGATTATCCCTAGGGGCTCTTTTATGCGGAGTGGTACTTGCGCTAGCCAGCCCGCTTGGCGTGGTGGCGCAGGAGGTTACCCTACAGGGTACCGTGGCTGATGGGGCGCAGAAACCGTTGGCAGGAGCTACGATCTACCTGCAGCAACACCCGAGGAAGGGCGCAATATCGGGAGACGATGGACGCTTTCAGCTACGGGTGCCGCGGGAGGCTGTGGCTACCGACACGCTTGTGGTGCTGTACATGGGGCTCCAAACCGTTCGTCTGGCGCTTAGGGAGGTAGATGTGGACAAGCCGATTGCCATAAGAATGCAGAGCAACGAGCAACAGCTACGCGAGGTGGTGGTGCGTGCGAACCCCTCGGCCAGCCGTGAATTCAGCATCAGAGAGGTTAGCCGAATGGAGATCTACAGCATGCCCGATGCTGCGGGTGATGCCCTGAAGATGGTTGCCAGCCTCCCTGCATCTACCAACACCGAGGAGAGCGCCAACCCAGAGCTCCGTGGTAGCAGCGCAGACATGACCCGCGTGCTGGTGAATGGTGTGCCGATCAACAACCCCATGCGCTCTGGCCAGATAGATGGTACCGGGATGTTCAGCCTGCTGAACACTGAGCTGGTGGCTCGGCAGCGTGTGTACGCTAGCTGTCCGCCTGTGGTGTATGGCAATGCCACCGCGGGGCTGGTAGACATAGAGACGCCCAGCCAGCTAGATCATCGCTACTCCACGGTGAGCCTTGCGCTCATGAATCTTGGGCTGATGCACGGTGAACCCCTCGGCGAGAAGAGCTTTGTGCAGCTATACGGCAATTACCAGAATGGCGCGGGGCTCGTTTGGCTCAATCATCCCGAGCGGCTAAAGGGCTTCGCCGGCGGCGATGTGGGGGTTAATGCGCACTGGCAAATAGCCCAGAATACCACGGCGAACCTCTATGCTTACGGAATAGACGAACGCTATAGGGCAAGGGCCTACAGCCTAGGCTATTGGGGTGATGCTACCGCCTCTCGTATGCGGAACTTCAATATACTCAACCTCAAGCAGCGCGTGGGCAATGGGTACGTGAGCCTCAACCTTGGCTCAGACCTCTCGCGCACCCAGTATGCCCATGGGGTGCTGGTAGCGGCCCAGCGTAATGCCTGGGGCTACGCAAACCTCGATTTTACCTACTACCCCTCCGCAGCGGTAGTTGTCCAGAGCGGAGCGGCATTCGAGTGGAGTAGGGTGCATTTCACTAACCAGTACCCCCTGTTCTACTACGCCCAGCAGCCCGATGCGCCGAGCGTTAGCTTTTCGCAAACCTTGCTCAATCGCCCCCTTGAACTCTACGCCTACGGGAGTGTGAAGGTGGGCGAGAAGATACGATTGGGCGCTGGTGTACGGGGGCGGTTACCGCTATTCGGGCAAGAGGCAGGCTACAGCTGCCAGGGGAGCGCTAGGTATCTGTTCACCGGGCAGCACTCCCTATTGGCCTCGGCGGGTTACTACACGGGGCACAGTATTCCACAGTTCTATACGCAGGCATTCAGCCCCATACGCTCTCTACAGTATACCCTCGAATACACATGGGGCACCGCTATCACCCAGCTACAGTTGGCGGCGTACTACAAGCAGGAATTCACGCAGGCGGGGCTCAGGGAGATTGGGGGCACGGGGCAAGGACTCGCGCTGTTTGATACACGTAGGAGGATATTCGGGCTTGAAGAGTACTTCCAATGGGTTATCACCCCGAGGGTCTCATTCTCGTTCTCTTACACCTTCCTCTACGCTAAAATCAGGCTGAATGGGCGGTGGTACGATGCCCACAACCAAATGGACGGCTTGGTGAAAGGAACTATAAGCTACAGTAGCGGGCTGCTGGGCTTCTTCTCCCTCTCGGGGAATTACCACCCAGGGCTTCACTACACCCCCATAGTGGGCGGTATTGCAGGGCATCCCTCGGCTGGCGGTGCTTACCAGCCCGTGTATGGCGAGCTGAACAGCGGGCAGCTGGGCTACTACCTCTCCTGCAATCTACAGTGGAGCCGGCTCTTTCGCTTAGGCCCGGTGAGACTTATCACCTACGTGAGCCTGAGCAATATCCTTGGTCGGGCCAATCAGCGCTCGCCGATCTACAAGGCTGATTACAGCGGCATACAGGGCTACAATCATTACATGGGGCGGGTGCTATACGTGGGGTGTATGGTGGGGTGGTAGGGAGGGAGAGGGGAATGCTGCCCCTTTGCTTACCCCCATAAAAAACGCTACCTTCGCGGTATTATATGCGGGCAGGCCAGCGCTAGCATCTCTTGTGACGTATGCGACCCATAGTGAAATACCGTGGAGGAAAGGCTAGGGAACTCCCCAAAATTCTCCGAAATCTGCCAGCCTACAGAGGGCGCTACGTAGAACCCTTCGTGGGTAGAGCCGCGCTGTTCTTCCACCTCGAACCCGGCCAGGCCATAGTGAATGACATCAACGCCAAGCTGGCCAATCCGAAAGCGCGCATACCCAATGCGAACGAGAGCCTCTACTACCGCCTGCGCGATATGTACAATGGGCTTACCCCCGCAGAGTACTCCCCCGCCCTCCTCTACTACTTCATCAACAAGACCGCCTACTCGGGCATGATCCGGCACAACGCCCGCGGCGAATACAACGTTCCCCACGGACGCTATCGGCATTTCCGGAGCGATGGGGTAACCCTGGCGCATAGCCAACTCCTACAGCGAGCCGAAGTGCTACAGGGTGACTACCGGCAGGTGTTCGACCTCCTGGAAACCGAAGATTTCGTATTCCTTGACCCTCCCTATGGCTGCCAGTTCACCGACTACGGCAATACAGAGTACCGCGATGGATTCGGCGAAAGCGAGCAGATTCGCCTCGCGGAGGATTTCCGCAACCTCCCCTGCCGGGCGATGCTAATCATAGGGAAAACCCCGCTGACCGAACGCCTCTACCGTGGGCATATCGCCGAAGAGTACGCCAAGAGCTACGCGGTGAACATTCGAAATCGTTTCCAAGCCGGGGCGATACACATGGTGATGACCAACTATGCGCAAGCACAAGCCCGCCTCTTTACAACATCACTATGGCGCAACTGAGAGGGAAAATGCTGTTTCTCACTACCTCTCCTCGCAGCCCAGAAAAAATGGTAGCAGAAATCGCGCTGCTCGCTAAACATTTCCTGCCGTTTGAATAATCTTTTCATCAATTTACACCTTCTGATTATTAATGAGATGCCTTGCGAAACGGGCATTCTCCCTCTCGGGCAAAGTGCCTCTTTGTTGTGAATTTCTCTACCTACGCATTTCTATGATTGCCCAATCCAACTACGCTGACACCGTGAACCGCCTCCTCCGCCCAGGCGAACCCACGGGGCTGCAGGCCATCGACCTGTTCGCGGGATGCGGCGGCCTGTCGCTAGGCTTCGAGGCTGCTGGCATCGCCACCACGGGCTACGAGATGGTGACGGCAGCTGCCGCCACCTATACCCGCAATCTGCAGGGGATCTGCCACTGCCGCAAGCTGGAACGAGGAGCGCACTACCCCGCAAGCGCAGACATTGTAATCGGCGGGCCACCATGCCAGCCCTTCAGCGTGCGGGGCAAGCAGCAGGGGATAGAGGATGCGCGCGATGGATTCCCGATCTTCATAGAGGCGGTAGCGTCCCTACAGCCACGCCTCTTCCTCTTCGAGAATGTACCCAACCTGCTGCGCTCGCATCGCGACTATCTTGAATTGATACTCTCGGCGCTACGCAAGCTCGGCTACACCATCGCGGTCCGCTGTCTGAATGCCGTGGACTATGGGGTGCCGCAGAACCGGGAACGCGTGGTGGTGGTAGGACACCAAGGAGGATTCTGCTACCCTCCACCCCTGCCGAAACGGTGCACAGTGGCCGAGGCAATCGGCGACACAATGGGGCGCTGCGATGTGAACAGCCGATTCCTGACCCCCGAGCAAGATGCCTACATAGCGCGCTACGAGCAGGCCTCGCAGTGTATCAACCCCCGCGACCTCTACCCCGACCGCCCGGCGCGCACCATAACGTGCCGCAACCTCGCGGGAGCCACCAGCGACATGCAGCGGATCCGTCTGCCCGATGGCAGGCGGCGGCGCATCACCGTGCGCGAGGCCGCAAGGCTACAGAGTTTCCCCGATTGGTTTGAATTCCTGGGCAACGAAACCCAGCAGTTCACCATGATAGGGAATGCCGTCCCCCCGATGCTGGCCTACCACTTGGCCCTAGCGGCTCGGCGTGCGCTTGCGCGGGAAAACCTCGGGGTAGAGGGGGGAAGGGAATGGAATGGATTGGAAGAACATCTGTTTTAGCATGGAGATCATGGCTACAGGAGAAAAGACCACCACTGTGAAGCAGGCCATCTTTGCTATGCTCGACGTACTAGATGCTGTGGGCGTACCAATGGCTTCTCTAACAGATCGGCGCAAAGAGCTAATAGCCGAGGCCTGCCTCGCCCTTGGCGATATCCACTCCACTCTTCAGGCTTGTCAACCTAATAGAGGTCGCTACCTAAAGACGCGCGATATTATTTCGTATGAGAATTTACACTTTCAAGAACATAGATCGCCAGGAACGTATGACGATGTACGAAGGAAGGAGCTCCCACTACTTCTATCAATTGGCGTGGTTGAGAGTTCCTCGTCGACCATTGCGCAGTCGACGAACAACCCCTCGCGAGGCTATGCGCTCAGTGAACATTTCGCCAAGCTTCTCACATGCTATCAGAGTGCCAATTGGACGGACGAATTGCACAAGTTCAAGGATTCAGTGACCGCACGGCTAAAGTCCCTGCAAGTATCAAGAACTCTAGCGAAACTCCCCGTAACGACCCCTAGCGGCGAGCATCTAGAACTGGAACCTGGCAAGCACAATCTCCTACAAAAAGCCATTGTTGAAGATTTTCTCCCGATCTTTGGCTTTGGCGCAGAGCTACTCTACTTGGGCGATGCTTCCAACCGGCACCTATTTACCGCCACCAGACGCCTAAAGGAACTTGGTGTATTTACGCTAGAACACGAGGAACTACCTGATGTTATAGCATATTCACAAAGAAAAAACCTCCTCTATCTCATCGAAGCTGTGCATAGTACAGAGCCTATGAATTCGCTACGGGTGAGTAAACTGCGCAAGCGGCTCGCGCAATGCCATGCGCAGCCCGTATTCTTCACGGCGTTTGCCAATCGGGCGAGCTTCCGCCGTTGGGCTGCCGACATCGCTTGGGAAACTGAAGTTTGGATTGCCGAAACACCCGACCACCTGATCCACTACAACGGCCACCGATTTTTAGACCTATTCGGAGAATCCTAGCGGCTTGTTTTCGGTTTAATCCATAATTTTCACTACCTTTGCGGCGGTTTGCGCTTTGGCCTGTTCGCCAAGCTCCACTAGGCGCGTATAGCTAGAATGTATGGAAGAAAATAGCACCTCGCTAGAGAGGATACAGCGGGTCGACATTGAGGACCAGATGAAATCGGCCTACATCGACTACGCGATGTCGGTCATTGTGTCACGCGCCCTACCCGATGTGCGCGATGGGTTGAAACCCGTGCATCGGCGCGTGCTATTCGGCATGCAGGGCCTAGGGCTACCGCATACCGCCCAAACCAAGAAATCGGCCCGTATCGTCGGCGAAGTGCTGGGGAAATACCACCCACACGGCGACAGCTCTGTGTACGATGCCATGGTGCGCATGGCACAGCCCTGGTCTCTACGCTACCCGCTGGTAACCGGGCAGGGCAACTTCGGGTCGGTAGACGGCGACAGCCCAGCCGCCATGCGGTACACCGAGGCCAAGTTGGCACGGATTGCCGACGACGTGCTCAAGGATCTGGACAAGGACACCGTAGACTTCACCCCGAACTTCGACGAGAGCCTACAGGAACCCACCGTGCTGCCCACAAGAATACCGCTCCTGCTGGTGAACGGCTCGTCGGGCATTGCAGTGGGCATGGCCACCAACATGGCACCGCATAACCTAGCAGAGATCGTAGATGCCACCTGCGCCTACATAGACAACCGCGACATCCCCGTAGAGGATCTCCTCCAGTACGTGAAGGGGCCAGACTTCCCCACGGGCGCAATGATCTACGGCACCGATGGCGTGCGAGACGCACTGCTCACCGGCAGAGGACGGGTGGTGGTGCGCTCTAGAGCCGAGATTGAGGAAACAGCCTCGGGGCGTAGCTGCATCGTAATCACCGAGATCCCCTACCAGGTGAATAAGGAGGAGATGATCCGGCGCATAGCCGAGATGGTGAACGAGAAGAAGCTAGAGGGGATTAGCTACATCAATGACGAGAGCAACCGTAAGGGGATGCGCATCGTCATCATCCTCAAGAAGGATGCAGTGGCCAACGTGGTGCTCAATCACCTCTACCACCATACCCAGCTGCAGACCTCCTTCCCGGTGAACAACATCGCCCTGGTAGATGGTCGCCCTAAGCTCTTGAACCTTAAGGATCTGATAGTACACTTCGTAGCCCACCGCCACGAGGTGATCCTCCGGCGCTCACGGTTCGAACTCAAGAAGGCGCAAGACCGAATCCACATCCTTGAAGGGCTACTCATCGGGCTAGACCACATCGATGAGGTGATCCGCATCATCCGAGGCTCCGAGAATGCCCCGCAGGCCGTGAGCCGCCTCATGGAGCAGATCGGGCTTACCGAGATACAGGCGCAAGCGCTGGTAGACCTACGGCTACGCGCCCTCACCCACCTAGAACGTGACAAGATCCAGGCGGAGTACGATGAGCTGGCCAAGCTGATAGACTACCTGCAGCGCCTACTGGTAGACGAAAGCATGCAGTACGGGGTGATCAAAGACGAACTCGTAGAGGTAAAAGAAAAGTACGATGACGGGCGACGCACCGAGATAGTGCCGAATGCAGAGGAGTTCACCCCAGAGGATTTCTACCCCGACGATGATGTGGTAATCACCATATCGCACCTCGGCTACATTAAGCGGACAAACCTTGCGGAATACCGTGCGCAGAAACGCGGCGGAAAGGGCGCGAAGGGCTCTGCCACAAGGGATGAGGATTTCATCGAACACCTCTTCAACACCACCATGCACCACACCCTGCTATTCTTCACCGAGAGCGGGCGGTGCTACTGGCTCAAGGGCTACGAGGTGCCAGAGGGCGCAAGGGATTCCAAGGGACGCACCCTGCAGAATCTCATAAGCATCTCGCCCGACGATAAGGTACGGGCAATAATCAACGTGCGCCAGCTCGACGATCCCGACTACACCTCCAGCCACTACGTGGTAATGTGCACCCGCTGCGGCGTGGTGAAAAAGACCCTGCTCTCCGAGTACTCCCGCCCTCGCTCCACGGGCATCATAGCCGTGAATATCAGGGAGCAAGACCAGCTACTAGAGGCCGTGCTAAC
This sequence comes from Candidatus [Bacteroides] periocalifornicus, assembly GCA_001421095.1. Taxonomy (GTDB): domain Bacteria; phylum Bacteroidota; class Bacteroidia; order Bacteroidales; family CAJPTX01; genus Bacteroides_D; species Bacteroides_D periocalifornicus. The sequence continues at coordinate 72,500 of LIIK01000002.1, forward strand.
CGACGGGCAGGGAGAGCTTATGCTTGCCAGCAGGCACGGACAGGCTGTCCGATTCAATGAGGATGCCCTACGCGCCTTGGGGCGTAACTCCACAGGGGTCATCGGGATGCGACTGGAGGGGAATGACCAGGTAGTAGGCATGGTGGCCGTGCAACCCGGCGAAGAGCGTACCCTCCTGGTGGTATCAGACAGCGGATTCTGCAAGCGCTCACCCATCGACGAGTACCGTAAGACCAACCGAGGCAGCAAGGGGGTGAAGACCCTCAATGTGGCGAAGGCCGGCGAAGTGGTGGGGATAAGCCTGGTAAGTGAAGATGAAGATCTTATGATCATCTCGCGAAATGGGGTGATCATCCGATTCCCCGTTGCGCAAACCCACGTGGCAAGCCGTAACACCAAGGGGGTACACTGCATAGCTCTCGGCAAGGGTGATACCATAGCCTCCATATCGCCCGTAGCCAGCGGCACGAACGAAGAGGAAGAGGTGGAAGTAGACGAATAGCCTTCTAGCGAAACTATGCAGCTGCAAGCAAGTATCTACTTCCCAAGCTTTTCCCAATAATCCCCTCAGGCAAGCTACGCAATCCTTAGACCCCCAAAACGAGCCCTTAGCCTAGCAGCCCTAACGTTCCTGAGATGCTCACCCAGAACTGAATATAGGTAGCCTTCCACAGGCAAACGGCGGCTAAAGCGGGTGCAGCTAAAAATAGTAACGGTAGAGATTGCCTACCGAGGGCAGAAAGAGTTCGCTCTACTTGCCACTCTCCCCAGTGTAGCAAACAAAGCCGGGCATCGCGAAATCCGCGATGCCCGGCTTTGTTTTACGCACAGGCTAGCCACGCGTTGCCGCGTAGTGGCTAGGGTGCGGGCTACTCTGCCTGGAGCGGTACAGGTAGGTCAGGTACTGGGTTGGTATGCCCTTGTATGGCAGGATTGCCCTGCTCCTCGTCAAAGGGTATACAAACCACGAAATTCTGCGCTCCAGCAGGAAGGTTGAAGCACATGGAGGCCGGATAGCCGTGATTCTTCACCTTTCCTCCTACGACACTCCCGCGCTCCAGCCCCTTGCGGTAGCGAACCATATCGTAGAAGTGAAGCCCTTCGCCGTAGAATTCAATACCCCGCTGGAAGTAGAGTTCATCTACGAGCTCTTGCTCGCTGCCGATGGTAGGCGCATAGCTAGGATCGCGATAGGTGGTTACAAAGCTCTTGAGGTCTGCCACAGCCCCGGCGAGATTCCCGCCACGCCCCTCGGCCTCTATCTTGTTAAGGTACATCTCCTCTACGCGCATGAGGGGGAAATCGCCCGCACCTATAGGAGACATGGGGTTCTTGGCGTAGGGGGCGAATTTCAGCACCGAGAGCTTGGGGAGTTGCCCCGCAAGGGTTTCAACCACATCGCGCGGATAGGCCAGTACCAGGGGTGATTTCGGTTCAAAGCCTATGGTATCCTGCTTTCCGGTATTCGGGTTGGGCTTTACTATCGGATGGCCTTCGTCATAGGTTATCCACCAGCCTTTTCGCACGTCGGTTGCTGGGATACGTTCATACACCACGCTATCTATTCGACGGTAGCCCGATTCCATGGCCGCAGATTTCCCGCCTAGCACCATAGAGCAGACCTGGGAAGTGAAGTTGCTCCCTCCCTCAAATCCCGTCACCACCTCGTCGAGTGCGCTTACCGAGATACCCCATATGGTGTTGGATGCGGCCTCTATATCATCGAAGTTGGGTATTGAGCAATCGGCTAAGCTGTAGGGGATTGCCCCGCTAAGATCTATGGCCTTCTGCGCATCGGCGGCGGCCTCTGCCCAACGCTCCATGAGCATGTGCACCCTACAGCGCAGCCCGTAGGCTACCGCGGCATCAATCATCCCTTTGCCCGAGCGGTGGAAGCCCTCTAGCTTCTCCACGGCAAAATTCAAATCGCTCAATATCAGATCATACACCTGTTGCACGGTGGCACGTGGAATCGACCTCACAAGGGGGTCTGTAGTTTCTAGATGCAGGGGCACGCCCAGCTCCTGCTCATGCCCCTTGTAGGTGTGCTGGAAGAGCTGAATAAGCTGCGTATACGCCCAAGCGCGCATAGCCCTAGCCTGCCCATGCGCATAGCCCCCGAGCTCACCACCCCCATCTACCGTGCCAAGGACTAGATTCGCCTGCTTGATGTAGCGGTAGCAGTAGATCCACGCCCGGCTCGATACACCCGACTGCGGGCCTTGATCCTGGTACTTGGCGCTGGCGGCGTACAGGTTGATGGCCTCATCCATACCCACCCAGTAGTCGCCCATGGATTCTAGGGAGAGCGCAAGGCTCATATAGCCGAAATCGTCATACCAATGGGTGGATTCTCCCACCTCCTTCAGACGGTAGTAGAGCCCGTTCACTAGCGCGTTGGCACGGTCGCTGCCCGCCTCTGCACTTCTGGCTATCTGCTCGCTATTGAGCAGACCATCTTGCGGTTCTATATCCAGCTGCTTTTGGCAAGCGCCCAACGAGAGCGCAAGCAGCAGCACCACCAGGGAAAAATATCGTAAGATTCTCATGATCAAAATCATCATTTAAATGCAATTCTAGGCAGAGACTACCGTGCAGGCTAGAACGTTAGGTTCACCCCGCCACTCAGGGTTCGCATAGCCTTGTACCCGCCAGTGCCACCAAAGCGGGGATCGAATCCCTTTCTGGCAGAGAAGATCCATACATTGTCGCACACCACGTAGACGCGGGCAGAGGCCACATGCAGCCAGTCGATAGCCGACTTCGGGAGTGTATACCCGAGGGTGAGATTGTCTACCGAGAGGTAGGCCTGGGAGATGAGATCCTGATCCGTTTCGTTTCGCCCGGCGTTCAGCAGGTTCACGCGGGGGATTTTGGTATCACGACGTTGCGGAGTCCACGATTTGAGAATATCCTTATGCCAGGCGTATCCCCTTGATAGGCTGCTACCATCGTGCATGAGGCTGGTGTAGGTTTCATCGATGGTAACCCCGCCGAGCTGGTAGCCGAACTGCGCGGAAAAGTCGAACCCGTAGGCCTCCAGCTCCGTGCCGAATCCCCCGGTGAGCTTGGGCGAAGCATCTCTGATGTAGCGCTTGCCCCGCCTATCGCCAGCGTAGGCCTCGTAGTAGTTGGTAGTGGTGGTAAGCTCGCCCTTCTGGGCATCCCAGAGGCCGTAGAGTTCCTGTCCATTCTCGTCTACCCCCATCTGGCGCACGTAGTACGAAGCGTAGAACGTCTCGCCCACCTTGCGGAATACGGTGCCCTCCATGTAGCCATCCGCGAACTCTGGCGGGAGCTTGAGGATCTTAGAGCGGACGTGGGAGCCATTGAGCCAGAGGCTCCACGTTAGGCGCTCGCTCTGGTAGGGTACACCCCGCAGCTCAAAGTCGATCCCAAGGTTGCGCATGGCGCCCACATTGTCATAGAACTCGGTAATCCCCGATGAGGGCATTGGGGTACGACGGATGAGCATGTCGGTTACTGTGCGGGCGAAAAACTCCACCTGCCCGGTGAGCCTACGCCCTAGCAGCTCAAATTCAACCCCCGTATTGAGGTTACGGCTCGTTTCCCAGGTTAGGGTCTTGCGCCCGACGTGCTTGAGGAAGAGGGCGTACTTATCATAGAGGTTGCGCAGCTGGTAGATGTCTTGGTAGTAGAAATTGCCCACGGGGTCGTTTGGCCAGATGTTATCATTGCCCTGTACCCCGTAGCTAGCCTTGAGTTTAAGCATATCGACAACGCTCTTGGCGCTCTGCATGAAACGCTCGCTGGAGATGAGCCAAGAGGCGCCCACGCTCCAGAAATTCCCCCAGCGGTGCTGCTTGGCGAAGCGCGATGAGGCGTCACGTCGGTAGGAGGCCGAGATGAAGTAGCGTTCATCATAGTTATACTGCGCCCGGCCCAGATACCCCTCGGTGCGGTAGTTGAGGGTGTAGGAGCTGGCATCGGGCTGCCCTATGGCACCGTTGAGTTCCCTATTCCAGAGGCTGTACATATTGCGCCGACTCCCCGCGAGGATGGCGTTGCGCCAGCTGTAGAACTCATGCCCCAGGAGCACGTCCACATTATGCACATCGGCGTAGGAGTGCTCCCAGGTGAGGAGCTGCTGGAGGTTGTAAGACATTTTCCGGGCCGAGGTTTGGCTAATCTCCCCCCCGTAGGGCGCGCTAGAGCCGTAGAGCGCATTCTTGCGTATCACCCGATCCCCATTCTCAAAGTCGTGTCCCATGCTCAGGGTCACCTTGAATCCGTAGGGAATGATGAAGTCTACATACTCTCTGAGCGAGATGGCATGCACCCTGCGCTGGTTCAGGTCAAGCTGCGCTGCAGCCAGCGGATTCCCTCCGTAGAATGCCGAGCCCGGCCTATTGAACCCCGGGTACTGGCCAGAGCCGAAATCATAGCGGGTGAAGCCGAACCGATCCTTGAGTATGCGCCCGCTACCATCGCGCACGTAGAGGGGGTACACCGACCCAAGGCGCTCTAGGTAGGCAAATGGATTCTGGGGGTTGCGCGGGTCATCGCTATCGGCCACCTCGTTGGCCACCGAGTAGGTGTAGGCGGCGTTCGCCCCGATGTGGAACCAGCTCTTAGCCTGGTAGTCACCCTTCAGCCGGGAGCTGTAGCGCTCAAAATTCGTGGAGGAAATATAGCCCTTGTCTCGCAGATACCCCCCCGAGAAGAAGTAGCTGCTACTGGCCCCATGGCCGCTGAGCGATAGCGAGTACTCTTGGCGAGAGTCGGGGCGAATCACCTCCTTCGTCCAGTTGTCGGGCTGTAGCCAGTACTCCTGGCCAGTGATGGGATCGGTAATCTTACGGCCGTTAGTAGCTAGCGGGTTCAGGCTGTAGGTGCCATCGCCATTGTCTATGAAGTAGTCAGTACGCCCATTGGGGAGGCTGAAGGGGAAGTAGCCCGGGCTGAACTCGCTGCTAGGCTTTACGAATTCGCTGGTGAGGTCGGCGAGCGATTTGGTCGGCTCGCTGTTGGCGTAGGCCTCAAAGGCCTTGGCGATGTACTCCCGAGGGCCGAGGCGATCGTAGTCTCGCACTCCCCGGAAATTGTAGCCATACTTCGCCGAGAGGTTGATATTCATCACATCGTTTCGGGTCTGCCCGCTCTTGGTGGTTATGAGCACCACCCCGTTTGCCCCACGAGCGCCATAGAGCGAGGCCGAGGCGGCATCCTTGAGCACGGTGGTGGTCTCCACATCCTGCGGGTTGATGGCCGAGATGTCACCATCGTACGGCACGCCGTCTACCACGTAGAGCGGCTTGCTCGAGGCGGAGAATGACCCCGTGCCACGGATACGCATGGTGCTGGTCTTGCCCGGCTGGTTGGCCTCCGCGAACACCACCACGCCAGGGAGCTTGCCCTGCAGGGCATTCACCACGCTGGATACCTGCTTCCGCTCCAGCTCCTTGCTCGAAACGCTGGTGGCCGAACCGGTGAACGCGCTCTTCTTCGCCTTACCAAAGGCCACCACCATCACCTGGTCGATCTCCTCTAGCCCAGGGCGCATCTCTATGGGGATCTCGGTGTGCGCCCCCACCACCACCTCCTGGGTCTCCATGCCCGTGAAGGTGAACACGAGAATCGACTGTGGCCCAGCCACCGTGATGGTGTAGTGCCCATCAGCATCGGTTACCGTCCCATTCATCGTGCCCCTCTCCATCACCACAGCCTGGATAATGGGGGTGTGGTCTTCTGCCGAGGTCACCACCCCTGTAACGGTTTGCCCCTGCCCAAATGCAGACACCGCGCAGGCCAGCAGAACCGCTAAGCTCAGCAACAATTTAATTGGATGATTCATTGAACATTATTTTACGTTTGGCTTTATGATTTTGGCTATGTACAAGAAAAAATCACGGCTCAAAAAGGAACGAAAAACTGGAAAAAAAATGGGACCTCCAGCCCAGCGAAACGTTGCGCGCCCTACCCCGTTTGGATTCTGGGTTAAAAATGAACGAGATCACCCTTCGGGCTAGGGCTTGAATAGCGTAAATCAATTGGCTATTAAGCCGATACGCCCTACTCCACTCTGCAATTCTTCGCCCTTTGCCAGTAAAGTACCCGCCGAGAATACGCGGCTGGCTACAGCTATCCTATCCAGTTTGGTTGCAATGCCAATGCGCTATGCTACAGGTTCTATCGGAACAATTGACGTGCCGATATAGAAAAACATCCCCAGTTTCGACCCGCGCAAAGTTACGCGTAATTTTGCAACATCAACTCGTGTAGAATCTCGACCCTGTGGATGAGGCCCAGCTATTAGTCTGCGAAAAGCCCCACAATATGCCGCACCATCGCCGTACCAACTCAACACCATCGCCGTACCAGGGCCGCTTCATCCTCGGATTTCATAACGAAATCCGAGGATGCACTAGAGTTGGTACGGCGATGGTGTTGAGTTGGTACGGCGCAGTCCCCCGGAATGCCCTTGGATAACGCCCCCGACAACCCCCTTTGAAAATACCGTGGCACGCTGCGCCGTCTATGCGGGTTTTGCAGAGGTACTAAGCAGGGGAATACGGCTGCTCTACAAATGGCACGCATGCGGAGCGTTTGCCGAGATCCTGAAATAGGGAGGAAGAGGCCCCACGCATGGGGAAATGCCCGCTCCGTTCGCCCGTTTTCTAAACAAACTAGGGGCGCGCGCGGGTAAAAAAATATCCTTTGCGTAGAAAAACAGAAAAATTGACTACCTTTGCGCCGTAAACCAGTTACAAGATAAAACAGTAGTAACGATGAAGCGTATTGCATTGGTTACCCTTGCCGCGGCGTTGGGCATCATGCTCTTCTCCTGTGGCAACAAGGCTCGCATTTCTGGTGAGATAGCCGCGCCAGACTCCACGATGCTAACCCTCTATTCTGCCGAAAGCGAAAGCGACCAGGCGGTGGATTCTACCCTCGTGCTCGGTGGCAAATTCGCCTTCAGCGGTAAGGATTACCCCGCCGGGCTCTACATAGTGGCTCTGCCCAATAAGGGGCACTACTTCGTACAGGTGAGCAACGAACCCTTCACAATCTCGGTAGACGAGGCAGGGAAGGTGACCGTGACTAACGGGGAGGAGAAGGATTACTTCAACGCCTTCTACCAGTTCCGCAGCGATTTCCAGCAGACCCGCAAAGCAGCGCAGGATGCCTACGAGGCGGCACAGGCCAACACCGATAGCGCAGCCCGCCAGGAAGCCATAACGAAAATAGAGGAAGACTACGACAAGGCCTCTGAGGCCTACTACGGCAACCTGGTCAACCTCGCGGTGGCGCACCCGAACTCCGTATTTACGCTGTACACCCTGCGCAACAGCATGACGAACTGCACCCCCGAGCAGATGGCCTCCATAGAAGAAGCCCTGAACGGCTGGGATGCCCCCTACACGGAACACAAGGATTACAAGGCGCTGCAGGAGTACTTTGCGCACGCAAAGGCCACTGCCGTTGGGAACGACTTCACTGATATCACCGTAAGCACCAAGGATGGCGAATCGGTACAGCTCAGCAGCCTCGCCGGCAAGGGACAGCCCGTGCTTGTGAAGTTCTGGGCCTCCTGGTGCCCTCCCTGCCGCAAGAGCAACCCAGAGCTGGTGAAGGTGTACAACCAGTTCCACGGCAAGGGCTTTGAGGTTTTCGGGGTATCGGTAGACCGCAGCGCCGACGACTGGCAGAAGGCCGTGGCGGCAGATGCGCTCCCCTGGCCAAACTACATAGACAACAGCAAGGAGGCCTCTAAGACCTACAACGTAGCGAGCATCCCCTTCACCGTGCTCATAGGGGCCGACGGGAAAATCATCGCGAAAAACCTCAGCGAAGAGGAGCTGGTAAACCAACTCACCGAGCTGCTGAAGTAGCGTATATCAGACTGACCCTTAGCCTCTAATGAAGGCCAAGGAGAGGTAACGCCCCGCAGGGAGCCTACTCCCTGCGGGGCGTTTTTTCACCTTTCTGCCGAAAGGCTATTGCGGATAACGGCAAATTCACTACCTTTGCGCCGTTGTTATTAGGAGCTCCCACTCCCGAGGGGCAGCCCCGCGGCGGCCAACAGGCGGCACGGAGAATCCCCGTAGGGTGCGGCGAGCAAACGAATTGTAAAGAGCACCAATCTATAAATTTCAAGTATGAAGAAGGCAACGGTTTTAGTAGTTTTTGCAGCCCTATGCGCCATGCTATGGAGCTGTGGGCAGAAGCCCAAACTCTCTGGGGAAGTGGACCTGCCAGACGGCACGATGCTCCAGCTCATCTCCACCACCACCAATGAGACGGTAGACACCCTAAAGGTGGAAAAGGGAAAATTCTCCTACAACGGCACTGCGCCAGACGGGATCTACTCGCTGGTGTGGGAACGGCAGCAGGCCTGGACGGTAGAACTATCGGGCACTCCCTTTGCCATTAAGGCCTCCACCAAGGACAGCGTCCCCAGCCTGGTAACCGAGGGGAAGGACAAGGATATCATAAACAAGTACTACGAGTACGAATCGCAGTACGCCGTAGCCATGGCCCCCATACAGGAGGCCATGCAGGGCAACGCGGCAGAGGCCGAGGCAGAAACCATGATGCTCGCGGCAGAGAATGCGCGGAACACCTTCAGCGCCAACCTCTACCAGCTGGCCTCTGCCAACCCGAACAATGAATTCTCGCTCTACCTGCTACAGGCTACCGTGACCATGCTCGGCTACGACCAGATGCTCGAGCTAGACCAAGCCCTAGAGGCCTGGGATGCCGCCTACGCGGAGAATGCCACCATGCAGTCTATACGGAAAACCATTGCCAAGCAGAAGCAGCTGGCCGATGGGCAACCCTTTGTAGACCTGACCGCGAAGACCGCCGATGGCAACGAGGTAGCCCTAAGCAGCGTAGCCGGCAAGGGGCACCCCGTGCTACTAAAATTCTGGGCATCGTGGTGCAAGCCATGCCGCCAGAGCAACCCTGGGCTAGTGAAGCTCTACGCGAACTACCACCCCAAGGGCTTTGAGATCTTCGGGGTATCGCTAGATGAGAAGGCTGAGGATTGGCAGAATGCCGTGGCTGCCGATAACCTAACCTGGCCACAGTACATCGCGGGCTGGAATGTAGCCATGGAGACCTACAATGTTCAGGGTATTCCATTCACCGTGCTCATTGATGGCGAGGGGAAGATAGTGGCCAAGAACCTAGATGAAAACGGGCTGGAAAGCAAGCTCGAGGAGCTTCTGAAGTAGTCACAAAACTGCCTCTACGGCAGAGAACATCAATCCCCGCAAGAGTTGCACGATTCTTGCGGGGATTTTTTTCTACATTCGCATGGCTACACCTTCTACTGACTTCCTACCCAGCGTATCGCTTGTGGGCGCGGGCAATGTGGCCTGGGGGCTAGGGCTTTCGTTGCAGCGCGCCGGATTCCCCGTAGTATCGGTGCACAGCCGCGGGGGCGAAAGGGGAATACGCCTAGCCACTAGGCTCAGCTGCCCGCTGCTCGGGTCCGCAGAGCTGGAGGAGCAACTCCCCAACCTGTACCTGCTCACCGTGCCAGACGATGCCATAGCCCCCGTGGGCACCGCCCTACTCCGCCTACTCTACCCCCGGGTAAAGGCCCTGTCTGCTAATACCCACCCCCCTATAGTGGCCCACACCAGCGGCTCCTCCCCACTGCTACAGGCCCAGCATATACCCACTGGCGTCCTGTACCCATTCCAACGCTTCAGCTACGGCAACACTCCCAGGCTCTCCGATGCCCCATTCTTCGTAGAGGGAGGCGATGCCAATGCAGAAGCAACCCTTGTAGGGATAGCCCACCGACTGAGCAGCCACGTGGAGGTGGCCGATAGCCCAACACGTCAGTGGGTGCATCTCCTCGGGGTGCTAGCCTGCAATTTCACCAACCATCTCCTAGCCGAGGCACAACGGGTGGCAGAGGCCCAAGGCATCGCCCCCGAGGTGATACGCCCTCTGGTAGAGGAGACGGTGGTGCAGGCCTTTCGGCTGGGTGCCGCCAATGCGCAAACCGGGCCAGCTGCCAGGGGCGACCAGGCCACCATCGCGAGGCATCTACAGATGCTGAGCCGTAGATTTCCTGAACTCGCGCCGCTCTACCGCCTGATGTCTGAGCGGATTGCTGCCCAAACCAAAGGCAACACCCCGCAGGGTTAGGATTTTCAGCAGCTAATCGCTACCTTTGCGCCTGCTACCACACTACAGAGACACGCTATGGATTCTACAGAACGATTCAAGGCCAACCTACTGAATGTGAAGGCCTTCGCCTTCGATGTAGACGGGGTTTGCACGAATAACCAGGTACTCATAAGCGAGAGCGGTCAGCTGCTCCGCCCGGCCAACACCCGCGATGGATACGCCATAAGCCAGGCCAACCGGCACGGCTTCCCCGTGGCCATCATCACGGGGGGGCGCACCCAGAGCGTGGCTACCCGCTTTGAGATGCTCGGCTGCAAGCACATCTACCTCGGCGTGGCCGATAAGGTGGCAGCCCTCAGGGATTTCTGCCAAAAGGTGGAGATAGCCCCCGAGGCCGTACTCTACATGGGCGACGATATGCCAGACTACCACGCCATGCTGGCTGTAGGATTCCCCACCTGCCCCTGCGATGCGGCACCAGAGATCCAGCGTATCTCACGCTACATATCGGGTTTCCGCGGCGGCGAGGGCTGCGTTCGCGATGTGGTGGAACAGGTGCTCAAGCTCCATAACCACTGGCATCCTGGCGAAAGCGCGCATCAATAGCTCCTCAATTCATAGTCCTACGCTAATGGGTCTTATCCGTATCCTCCGGCTCTCACGCCCCCACGCCCTGGCAGCCATCGCATTCATCCTAGTTGGCGTGCAATGCGGAATCATCGAGCCTGTATTCGAACAGGCAGGGGTAGCCAACCCCTTCACCACGAGCGACTTCATACTAGTCCTGCTGGCCGAGGTACTCATAGCGGCTGGAGGGTTCGTGATAAACGGCTACTTCGACCTGCGTGCCGACCTGATTACCAAGCCACAGCGGATCATCGTGGGGCGCGATGTATCGCGTAGGCTGGCTATCGCCTCGCACTTCGGATTCACGCTGGCTGCCACCATACTCGCGCTTATACCCGCCTGGCACGCTGGGCGACTGCTGCTGTGCGTGCTTTTCCCGCTAGCCGCAGGGCTCTTCTGGTTCTACTCCTCCACCTATAAGTACCAGTTTCTCATAGGGAATCTGATTCTCACCGTGCTGGCCTTTGCCCTACCTCTGGTGCCGTTCATGTACGAGGTGCAGTGCGTAGACAGCTCGCTCTGGTCTATGGCGGCACTGGGAGCGTTCCCGTTGGCCGAGGCGTTCCAAAAGATCCTTGGCGTATCGGTGGCCCTAGCAGCCCTCACCATACTACTCGCGCTGGTGAATGAGGTGCAACGCTTCACGAAAAGTGCCGACCTCGGGGCAAATTCCCTCCCGGTGCGCATTGGGCTAAAGGGCACTAAGCTGGTAGTGGCGGGGCTATACCTCGTGGTATTGGCTCTATTCGTAGGGGTTGCGCTACGCAGCCTGCTGGTGCACTACGATGAGCCGGGCTACCTATTCACCCCTCTCTACCTTCTGCTGGCAATGTGCCCGCCGGTGGTGGCCTCTATGGTGGCATTCCTGGTGGGCGACCAGTATTCCTACTATCGATTTGCCTACTGGGCGCTCGCGCTGGGCTTCCCGCTGCTCGGGGTGTACCTGCTGCTGCTCTAGCGCGGGCGATTGATACGGGGCGCAACGAGACGGGTATTGTAGGCGCAATAGTAGATTTGAAATGAGAGGTGGCGGGGATTTTTTAACATGAAGCGGATGCGATGGGTGCTTTAAGCGCGATGCGGCACGCCACGTCGCTACTAACGCTCCAAAAGAAACGGCGGCACAATAAGGACAAACTCGGTGCGCCGTTGAGTAGATTCTCCTGCTATTTTTATTTCACAAGTTCCTATGCTCTCCAATCTTCCCCCCATAGTACTGGCCTCCTCCTCGCCTCGGCGCGCCGAATTGCTACGGCAGCTGGGGCTAGAGTTCACCGTGGTGGCGCCGCGGGTGGATGAGCGAACCATAGAGGACGACGAGGCGAACGACCTAGCCGTGCAGCTGGCGTGCGCTAAAGCCGCTGATGTGGCCATGCAGGTGGCAGGGCAATCTCCCCGCCCGCTCATCATAGCAGCAGACACCGTGGTAATCCACAGGGGCATGCGGCTCGATAAGCCCACCAAGAAGGACGAAGCCATTGCACTGCTCTGCGCCCTTTCGGGTAGCTCGCACAGCGTGGCTACGGGCATCTGCCTCATGCTGGGGAAGGAGCGCAAAGTGCTATCAGCCCTCTCGCGGGTTACCTTTGCCGAGCTTACCGAAGGGGAAATAGAGTACTACATAGCCACCCAACCCCCGTATGACAAGGCCGGCGGCTATGGGATACAGGACTGGATAGGCACGGCGCGCATTGCGGCCATTGAGGGTTCCTACACCAATATTGTGGGGCTGCCTACCTGCCAACTCTACGAGGCACTACGCTCCATAGCTAGCGGTACCGACCCGGATATACGCCTCTAAGCCCCCACTCCATGCGCACGCCTATCCTAACCCTCGTCCTACTGCTCAGCTGCCTGGTTACCACAGGGCAGCAGGTGCTGGTTAGGGGGCGGATTGTCGCACCAGATGGGGCCCCCATACCTTTTGCAACGATAGCAGGGCCCAGCAGCGGGCATGGGACGCAGGCCGATAGTGCGGGGACTTTTAGGCTTATGGCGGAGGGAAGGGGAACTATAACCCTACAAATCAACAGCATAGGATACCACAGGCTGGACACCACCATCACGCTGGGCGAACCACAGCTACTGGTTCTTACCCTACACCCCGATACCGTAGATATCGCCTCGGTGCAAATACAGGGCAATGCAACCGCGATCCCCACGCTGCAGCGCATAGCGGCTGCGAAAATCGGCACGCTCCCTGTAAGCACAGGGGGGGTGGAGGCGCTGCTGAAAATGCTCCCGGGCGTGTCTGCCCGCAATGAGCTATCGTACCAGTACTCGGTACGCGGAGGATCGTTTGATGAGAACCTGGTCTACATCGATGGATTAGAGATCTACCGCCCCAGCCTTATCCGCTCGGGAAACCAAGAGGGGCTATCGGCCATAAACCCCGATATGGTGGAGAGCCTCGACTTTTCGGCAGGGGGATTCCCGGCCAACTACGGCGATAGGCTGTCGTCTGTGCTGAGCATCCGCTATCGGCATCCCACGGCCTTCCGGGCCAAGCTTACCGCCGGGCTCCATGAGAGCCGAGCCACCGTAGAGGGGGCACACACCACTGTCCCCATCCAGGCTATAGCCAGCGTGCGGTATAAGGACACCCGCCTGCTACTGCAGTCTACCGACACCAAGGGCGACTACCGTCCCAGCTACCTCGATGCCCAGGCTAAGCTCTACTGGCAGCCAACAAGCAGGTTGGAATTCAGCCTGATGGGGGGGATCGCAAGGAATGCCTACGCTTTCACCCCCACCGAGAAGCAAACGGTGCTGGGCGCGCTCACCAGCAATTTCATGGCGCTCAACGTCTACTACGAAGGGCAGGAGCGCGATACATACCTCAACGGATTCTGCCAGCTGGCGGGCGATCTCATGGTTTCAGACCGCTTGAAATTCAGCCTGCAAGCCGACTACAGCTATCTGCACGAACGGGAGACCTACGACATTCTGGCAGAATACTGGCTAAGCGAGGTGGAAAGCGGCAAAGGGAGCACCAATCCTAATGATAGCACGGCGAATGTGGGGATAGGCGGCAGCCTAGCCCATGCCAGAAACTACCTGAGGGGACGCATAATCGGGCTTACGGCCAAAGCAGAGTACAAACTGGGGGCACATACGCTAGAGGTGGGGATACGCACGCAGCAGCGCACCCTAGCCCACAGCCTCCAAGAGTGGGAATTGCTCGACAGCGCTGGCTACACGCTGCCGAACCATGAACTGGCATTCTCAGACCGTGGCACTATACGTGGCCGAGCCTCGCTGCAGATGCACCATTCGGCGGCCTACTGCATGGGAACGCTCCGCTACGCGCTGGGGTTGGGCAGCCTTACCATCACGCCCGGGGTACGGATTAGCATGCGCGAGGCTGGGCGGCAGCTCCGCGTAAGCCCAAGAGGTACTGTAACCTTTACGCCGCGCTCCATCCCAAACCTGAATCTCTACCTGGCTGGAGGGCTGTACTACCAATATCCCCTCTACCGAGAGCTGCGCGATCGCCGGGGCACTCTGCATCCTAACCTACGCCCACAGCGCGCAGTACACGCCGTGGTGGGCTACAGGCAAAGCCTCCTCCTGGCCAGCAGCATCCCCCTACAGCTACAGGCCGAGGTCTACGCCAAATGGATCCAACACCTCATTCCCTACACCATCAATAACCTCCAGCTGCAATATGAGGCCGAGCCCGCAGGCCAAGGCTCCATATACGGGCTAGATCTGCGCGCCAATGCGGAGCTGGCCCCAGGTGTAGAGTCGTGGCTGAGCCTCAGCGTGCTGCGCGCCCAAATGGAGCTAACCCGACCTCTCAGGAATGGCGGGCGAACCGGGCGGTTGCATAGCCCATTCCCCATGCCGAGCGACCAGCTATTCTCCGGCGCGCTCTTCCTGCAAGACTACATCCCCGGGCTGGAATTCCTGCGCGTTCACCTCACTGGGCATCTCTCCCTAGGTATACCTTTCTCCCCTCCGAATGCCAACTACGGCGAATGGGCGCGTATGCCTAGCTACAGGCGGGTAGACATAGGTTTTACCACGGTGCTCAAGGATAACACCTACAGCCTGCGCTGGCTGAAGAATATCGGTTGGCTACGCGAATTCACCGCAACGGTGGAGGTGCTCAACCTGCTCGACATTGCAAATACGGCCTCCTACCTGTGGGTGCAAATTCCCAGTGCCCAAGGGGGACGCATGCGGCTTGCCGTGCCAAACTACCTTACCGCACGGGGAGGAAATATCAGGGTATCGCTGGGCTTCTAGCCCCTAATTTTTTTTTAGGCGGATAGAGAAACGGGATGAACAAGCGAAGACCTCTGCAAGACCGGCATAAACGATGCGGTATTGCTAGGGTGAGCGGCCGAGGGTGGCAGGCAACTTGCGGGTAGGCGGGCACTCGCGTTGCTCGGCACCGCCCCTACCAAGATCGTAAGAGCAAATCTCGCCAATTGATAGAAATGGATTTCTTTGCTGCAGGACCCGCATAAACGATGCGGCATCGCCCCTTCCAAGAGCGAAGTAGAAAATCTTGCAAAGTCCTCTTGGTATACTTTTTGCAAGGGGGATACGTTAGATAGAGGGTTAGGAGTGCGAAGAATGCTCCAGAAAGCTACGCTCCGCAAGCCTAGAAGGATTCACAACCCGAGAAAACGTTTGACTAATGGCAATGCGCTTGGTGCTCTACGATGGCGGACTTTGGCAGAGTCTACTGCCCCTTACCTACCTGAAGGCTGTAGGAGCTCTACGGTTAGGCATAGGGACTCTGGCCGAGGCATGGCAGCGCGCGCTGAATGCTGATTCGGTAGCCTTTGCCACGCAAGAGCACCTGCATTCGCTCTACCCTACCGATGGTACAAACGCTGGCGAACGCCTCTATCTACTTGGGGGGCTGCTGCCCAATAACGAATTGCTAAAGGCGGTGCAAAACCTGCCAACTGGTGCCGTGCTATGCCATAATGGCCATATTCTTGCCATTCGGTCACAGCAGCCCATCCCTATGGATGAAGGCGGCAGGCCTAAACTGAGCGCTGGAGAGCCCTGCAACATCGGGGAAGAGGAAGCCAGCTCCCTAGCGTTCAAGGAGTTCAAGGGCGAGGTAGACATTATCGAACATCCCTGGGATCTATTCCTACGCTGTGGGCAGGCCATAGCATGGGACTACAACGCGCTTACAGCTGGGCAAAGTTCACAGCCCGTAAGCCACACCGTGAGGGTGATTGGGCTGGGAGGTGTATTCCTTGCGCCTGGAGCCGTGGCAGAATGCTGCACCCTCAACACCACCGAGGGCCCCATATACCTAGGGGCAGGCAGCGAGATCATGGAGGGATGCCACATCCGCGGGCCACTCGCGTTAGGTGAGGGCGCCACCCTGAAAATGGGCGCAAAAATCTACGGGCCTACCTCTATAGGTCCCCATTGCAAAGTTGGAGGCGAGGTGAGCAACTGCGTGGTAATGGAATACAGCAATAAGGGGCACGATGGTTTCATAGGCAATTCTGTGCTGGGCAGCTGGTGCAATCTGGGGGCCGACACCAACAGCTCAAACCTGAAAAACACCTACGACAAGGTGAAAGTGTGGAGTATAGCCGAATCCCGATTCGTGCAGACTGGGCTCCAGTTCTGCGGGCTGCTGATGGGTGACCACTCCAAAACGGGTATCAACACCATGCTGAACACGGGGACGGTGGTGGGGGCCTTCTGCAATGTATACGGCGATGGATTCCCACGGGTATGGATTCCCTCTTTCTCCTGGGGAGGCGCGCAGGGGCTGAGTGAACACCCTCTGGCACGCGCCTTGGGTACTGCCGAGGCTATGATGGCGCGTCGGCATGTACAGCTATCCCCTCCCATTCGGCAGGCTGTGGAAGCTGTGCATCGGCTTACGGAAAATGAACGTCCGCATGGGCAATTGAACAAAGCGTAGATCGGCAACGTTAAAGCTAACTGAATGTATCCCAGAGTAGGAATAGCCCACAGCAGGCAAATCCTACAACGGTTCTGTTTGAATATAATGCTAATAGGATTCTCCCTCTCATGCCCTTGGTGCGCGTAGACCTCACAGTGAAGAATCCCACCGAAATGTCTACCATCTACGAGCGCAAGGGGCTGCAATGATGCTATACGTCAATCGCTAAGGGGATTATTCTCCACTTTGAGGGTGATATAAATTCCATGCAAGTATAGAATCCATTCAAGAGGGCTAACAACGGAGTGTAATGGCGATGGAAGAGAATAAACTAGGGCTAGTATTTCGCGGTGCGGCAGAGGAAGAGCTGGACAACGTGGGGAATCTGATTTTCACCTCCATGCGCCAGCGCGACCGTTCGGCCACTCTGCCAGAGATCCCGACGGTGCTACCGCTCATAGAGCTCCGAAACAACGTATTCTTCCCGAATACCTTCATCCCAGTGCTGATAGGCCGTCGGCGGACTCGGCTGTTGGTAGACGACCTCCCGGGTGAGAATTCGCTCCTGGCGGTGGTGGCCCAGCGCAATTCGAGCGACGAGAATCCGACCAAGGAAGGGCTCTACCGTGTGGGTACACTGGCCAGCGTGGTGAAGGTGATGCACGATGATGACAAGGGGCGTATAACCCTTGTGCTAGAGGGACTCTCGCGCATTCGGATTGAGGATTTCGTAAGCGAGAAACCCTACTTCAAAATCCACTGGAGCGAGCTGCCCGATAAGCAAGAACTGCCCGATAACAACGATGCCGTGGCCTTTAGGCAGGTGCTGCTAGAGAAGGTGGAACGCTTCATGGGGCTAACCCACACCCTAGAGATGCGCGTGCTGCAGGAAATGGACAGGACGAACCTCTCCATCTTCTTCCGCTACCTGGTGATGAACATGGGCATCGAAACCCGCGAGAAGCAGCTCCTTCTAGAGTGCGATAGCGAGCAGGTGCGCATGGAGCGGCTCATGCACATTGTAAACCGCGAAATTCAGGTGCTGGAGCTCCGCGAAGAGATCCAAGAGCGTACTCGGCAAAATCTGGATAAGCAGCAGCGAGAATTCATACTACAGCAGCAGATGCGCACCATACAGGATGAGCTGGGGGAGGATGACGAAGATAACGATGCGGAAAAATTCACCGCGCTGGGCAAAAAGCTAAAACTCACCGAGAGCGTGCGTGAATCGTTCGACCGAGAGGTGAATCGCCTGCGGAAGATGAATCCCATGTCGCCAGATTACCAAACGCAATCATCTTACCTACAGCTTTTTGTAGAGCTTCCCTGGGGGGTGTACACCAAGGATAACTACAACCTGGAGCGTGCGCGAAAAATTCTGGATAAAGACCACTACGGGCTAGAGCAGGTGAAAGAGCGTATCCTAGAATTCCTGGCAGTACTTAAGCTGCGGAAGGATCTGAAATCGCCCATCATCTGCCTGTACGGGCCTCCCGGCGTGGGGAAAACCTCGCTGGGGAAATCCATAGCTGCTGCGCTCGGACGGAAGTACATCCGGATGTCGCTAGGCGGCATGCACGACGAGAGCGAGATTCGTGGGCATCGTCGGACCTACGTTGGGGCTATGCCTGGGCGGATAATCCAGAATCTCAGGAAAGCGAAAAGCTCTAACCCGGTATTCATCCTCGACGAGGTAGATAAGCTCTCGGCAAGCAATGTGGGCGACCCTGCGGCAGCACTGCTAGAGGTGCTCGACCCTGCGCAAAATTCCACTTTTGCCGATAACTACCTTGAAGTGGAGTATGACCTCTCGCACGTTCTCTTTATCACCACGGCCAATGACGTAAGCGCCATTCCTGCGCCACTGCGAGATCGTATGGAGATGATAGAGGTAACGGGCTACCTGGTAGAGGAAAAGATGGCTATTGCCGAACACCACCTGATTCCCGACCAGATAAAAGAGCATGGTTTGAAGAAGGGGCAGTTCCAGCTAGACCCCGACCTCGTACTCCGTGTGGTGCAAGACTACACGCGAGAGAGCGGGGTGCGCCACCTCAACCAACTCATCGGCAAATTGGTACGGCAGCAGGCCAAACGGGTGGCGATGAATGAGAAATTCAACAAGCACCTTACGCTTGCAGACATCAGGGAGCGTCTGGGCGCGCCTCGCTTCACGAATGAAGAGGTTGGCAGCATTGCGACCCCTGGCGTGGCTGTAGGAATGGCCTGGACGCAGGTGGGGGGCGAGATTCTCTACGTTGAAACCAGCGTCTCTGAGGGAAAGGGATCGCTAACCATAACGGGGAATCTAGGCGATGTGATGAAGGAGAGCGCCACCATAGCGCTGCAATGGGTACAGGCCAACGCTAAGGAACTCGGGATAGATCCGGCCCGTTTTGAGAAGAGCCATATCCATATCCATGTACCCGAGGGGGCAATACCTAAAGATGGACCATCGGCGGGAATCACAATGGTGACCTCGCTCGTATCGGCCTTCACCGGCAAAGCTCCCCAAGCAGGGCTCTCCATGACGGGTGAAATAACCCTACGTGGTAAAGTGCTCGCTGTAGGCGGTATAAAGGAGAAGATTCTCGCGGCAAAACGCGCCAACATCAGCCGTATAGTGCTACCTGCCGATAACAAGCGAGACATAGAGGAGATAAAGCCCGAATACGTGAAGGGATTGACATTCAGCTACGTGAAAACAATAGACGAGGTGATTGCCATAGCCTTTGGCGATGCTAAAATCCCAAAGGAGTCCCCACGCGAGGGTCTTGAAGGAATACCGATGCCACTCGGGACAACGACTTATCCCACAAGTCGTCCCGTAATCTAGCAGTAGGAGGAAAAAGGATGTACAGCCCCCCCCAGTCTCTAGACAACGAGGCAATACTGGCGCTGGCTCGGCAAACCATAGGCACGGAGGCCGCAGCGGTACAACAGCTCATCAGCGGGCTCGATGCTGGCTTTGCAGAGGCAGTACGTGTGCTACTGCAGATGGAAGGGCGCGCCATAGTGACGGGTATCGGCAAAAGCGCCATCATAGCCCAGAAGATTGTGGCAACGTTCAACTCTACGGGAACTCCGGCCGTTTTCATGCACGCTGCCGACGCCATACACGGCGACCTCGGGATTATCCAGCCTGGCGATGTGGTGGTCTGCCTTTCAAAGAGCGGTACTACACCAGAGATCAAGGTGCTAGTCCCTCTCATTAAAATGATGGGTAGCAAGCTTATAGCCATCGTATCGAATGTAGAGAGCTACCTAGCCCAGCAGGCAGATTTCGTGGTGCGAGCCACGGTTGAGCAAGAAGCCTGCCCCAATAACCTCGCCCCCACCAGCAGTACTACCACCCAGCTTGTAATGGGCGATGCCTTGGCTATATGCCTGCTCAAAGCGAGGGGATTTACTCCGCAGGATTTCGCAAAGTACCACCCTGGCGGTGCGCTCGGCAAACGGCTCTACCTACGAGTGGAGGATGTAATCAACCCTAACGTAAAGCCCCGAGTAGCACCCAATAGCTCGCTGGAGGAGGTGATACTCTCCATATCATCTAACCTCCTGGGGGCAACGGCGGTACTCGATGGTGACAGGATTGTTGGCATAGTAACCGATGGCGACCTCCGCCGTCTACTCCAGCGTACCCACAGCATTACGGGTGTGGTAGCCTCCGATGTCATGGGACATTCCCCAAAAACTATAGAGGCAGAAGCGCTCGCCATAGATGCCTTCAACCTGATGGAACGGTACAAAATCACCCAACTCCTAGTAACAGACCAAGGGCGGTATGCGGGCATGGTGCACGTGCACGATCTGCTACGAGAAGGGATCGTCGGGTAAGCCTACAACGCATGCTGCTATTGGAATCGAACGCCCCTTTTACTGCAAAGCACAGCGTAATGCGAAGGTGCGTGGCCTTGGCCATGTGCCTTTTGCTATATCTAGCAGTTGGACAACATGCTGCGCTCGGGCAGAAAACGCGTATCAAAGGTCTGGTGACTGATAGCGCCACAAGCCTACCCATCCCCTTTGCCAGCCTGAGCCTGAAGGGATCTACCGCCGGCACTATAACCACAGATCTGGGTACCTACGTGCTAGAAACCCGTCAACCGGGCGATACGCTGGTGATTGCCTGCGTGGGCTACTACCCTAAAACCGCAAGGATAAAGCCTGGGCATTTCCAAGAGCTGAACATTTCCCTTGCCCCCCAAACAATAGACATGGAGGAGGTGGTGGTGCGCCCTGATAGAAATCCTGCCCTCCGGATGCATGATAGTATAGTGGCGCATAAGCCCCTGAATAACCCAGACCGTCTCGAATCCTACAGCGCCCGCGTCTATAATCGGCTGGAGATAGACCTAAGCCGTGTAGACACCGCCCTTTTCCGCAAGGGGGCTATGAAGCAGCTCGCCTTTGTAAAGAACCACCTCGACACCAACGCTTCCACTGGGAAGAGCTTTTTGCCGATCTTTATCACTGAGGCCATATCCCAGCACTACCATAGGCCTGGCGTAGGTGCAGACCGCGAGCTAATTCTCGCCTCTAAGCTCTCTGGCGTAGAGAATGAAGGGATGGCGGAGTTCACGGGTGCCATGCGGCAGAAGTTTAACATCTATGATAACTACATCAGAATCTTCAACCAGGGGCTCATAAGCCCAATCAATGATAATGGTAAGCTGTTCTACGATTATTTCCTCGTAGATAGCGGAGTGCGCGCAGGACACTGGTGCTATCAGCTATCATTCAGACCCAAGCGGAAATACGAACCTTCATTTCGCGGGTATCTCTGGGTAGCCGATAGCTCTTACGCCTTGGTAGAGGCCAAGTATGAGCTGAGCAAGGAGGTGAACCTCAACTTTGTACACTATGTGAGCGGTGAGGAAAGCTACAGCGAGGTGAAACCTGGAGTGTGGTTTCCGAAGAGTAAGTATTTCTTTGCAGATATCAACATTGCCGAGCTGGGTATCGGGGCTTTTGGCCATAAAACCGTGGTTTACGATTCTGTCCGCTTGGATAGCGACGTGCCACGTTGGCTTGCCCGCGAGAACGCGCAAGTGGTGGTGGCAGACACGGCTCTCGATATGCGAGATGCCCTCTGGGATAGCATCCGTCCCCTCCCGCTCTCTGTTCGGGAGAAGGGGATCTACACCATGGTGGATTCTGTGAAACAGCTACCGCTCTACCGCACGGCCTACGATCTCGGGCTCATGCTCACCGAATACTACTACCCCTTAGGCTGCATAGACCTCGGGCCGTACCAACGGCTGGTGAGCAAGAATCCGATAGAAGGGTGGCGCACGGTGCTAGGCATTCGCACGAACAAGAAGCTCACTCGGCACGTGCAGCTGGCCGCAATGGGGGCCTACGGATTCACCGATAAACGCTTCAAATGGCGAACCTCTGCCCTTTGGGTGGCCAAGAGGCACCCGTGGCGCACGCTAGAGGCGGCCTGGTGGCACGATATGGAACTGCTCGGGCGCAGCCCCCGCTCACTCACGCAAGACAACATACTCACCACCATCCTTCGCGAGAAATGGAACTATCGGCTAACACTTGTCGATAGATTGAGCCTTACCTATTTCCACGAGTTTTGGAATGGGCTATCTGGGCAGATAATGCTAGAAACTCGGCGAATACATACTACGCCCTATGTAGAATTTGCTCGATCCTCGGGGCTCAAATACCCATTCATCAATGATGCGAGAGTGGAGGTAGAACTCAGATGGAAACACTTCGAAACCTTTATTACCAACACCTTTTATCGCAGAAGTCTGGGTAGCAACTACCCCGAAGTCCTGCTAGCCATAACGGGCGGACTGTGGCAACTTCCAGCACCGGCTCAACCAAACAGTTTCTCCACCACTCTACACCCCTACGGGCAAGTGCAACTAACCCTACGGCAAAAGGTGCAACTCCCCCCCACTGGCTACTCTTGGATTCTACTAGAGGGCGGTGCTATAGTGGGCAGAGTCCCCTACCCCCTGCTAGAACTCCACGAGGGAAATCGTACTTACGCCATCAGACGGTTCGGTTTCAGCATGCTCGACTACTACGAATTCGCTAGCGACCGATGGATACAGCTACTCTGGGAACATCATTTCATGGGGCTGCTGTTCAACCATATTCCCTGGGTTCGACGCATCGGTCTACGAGAAGTGGTTTCAGGCAAAATGCTTGCGGGCACAGCGCGGTATGGCAGTCTCCATTACTTCACTCCACCAGAGGGACTCGGCACTGTGGGGTGGAAACCCTACGCAGAGGTGAGCGCTGGGGTTGAGAATATATTCAAAGTGCTACGCATAGAGGCTGTATACCGATTCGGACACCTGTACACCCCAGGGCGCTGGGCCGTAAGAGCTGGACTCGCGCTACAATTCTAAAGACCTCTGCTAAACTCACATAAACGAGACGGCATGCGGTATCGTTACTGTCTTCGATAAATGGAATCGTTTGATTCAAAACCAATTACCCGCAGGAAGAGGTCGCCAATAAAAGGTTGCCCCCTTACGGGACTTTTGCAGGGGTCACATCCTAAGCAGTAGGGTACATCTCCTCGCACGGTTAAAAAAGCGCAAACGTAAAAAGGCCTCGGTACTACCAGAATTCATGGTAGCACCGAGGCCTTTAGTTTATCCAGCTCGCAAAAACTATTTCTGCTTATTCTCCATATGCTTCTTATACCGATTCATGAACTTATCTACACGACCGGCAGTATCCACCAGCTTCATCTTCCCCGTATAGAAAGGGTGCGAAGCGCTGGAGATTTCCAACTTGTAGAGCGGATACTCAACCCCCTCAATGGTGATTGTCTCACGGGTATTGACCGTGGACTTAACCAGAAACACCTGGTCGTTGGACATGTCCTTAAAGGCTACCATCCGGTAGTTCTCAGGGTGCAGACCCTTTTTCATGGCTATCTATCCTCTTGTTAGCTAACTATATCTACGCCCGCTGGTTGCTAGATACCCCCACCCTTTGTGGGTTACAGCAGTCCGTAAATCCGCCGCAAAGGTAACGATTTTCCAGAAGAATGCAAATATGCCCATTGCACTCTCAGGGCAAACGCATCAAACTGTGGCTTTCACGGAATAATTTAAAAGGGTGCAGTGCCTGCGCTTGCCCTGCTCACACTTCACCGGGTTTCTGCTAATTAGTTTGCACCCACTCCCATTCGGAAGCACTGCTCAAGCCCCTCAGTCCAGTGCACAGCCTCTAGCCCAAGATGCCCTCGTGTGAATGCAGAGTCCAACACGCTGTAGGCTGGCCGTTGAGCTGCCTGTGGATACTCATGGCTACGTATAGGAACTATGTGGTTATGCGAACCCAAGAGATGCTGAATAGCCACCGTAAAGTCATACCACGAAGCAACACCGAGGTCAGTGTAATGGTAGACCCCAGGATCGTACAAACCGCTCAGGGCTACCGAACGTAAGGCTACAGCAAGATTCCCCGCCCACGTGGGAGTACCCACCTGGTCGAACACTATACGCATAGAATCGCTTGCTGCGCAATGCTTGGCCACTGTGAGGTAGAAATTATGGCCGAATTGAGAGTAAAGCCACCCGGTCCGAATCACCATGGTGCGCTCGTAGCTCAGAGCTCGTAGTTCACCCTCCCGTTTAGTCGCAGCATAAACACACTGCGGAATGGGAATTTCACCCTCAAGGTGCGGAACATTGCCCTCGCCACCAAACACATAATCGGTCGATATATGGATTAGCACCGCATCCACGGACTCAGCAGCTCGGACGATGTTCTCCACAGCCTGCGCATTCACCGCGAAGGTTATATCTTGCTCGGTCTCAGCCCTATCCACAGCTGTGTAGGCTGCGCAGTTTATAATAACTGAGGGGTGTATGGAGCGCACTACCTGGAGGCACATGTCAGGGCGGCAGATCTCAAGGGCCTCGTGGGGGAGGAAATGCCAGTCACGGTCACCCCTTGCGGCTACCACTCTCTGAAGCGATTGGCCGAGCTGGCCACCCGCTCCTGTTACAAGAATTGAGGGCATGGTTGTTGTACGTTTTAGGCAGCCCCGCAGAGATACGCACCCAGCCAACACGGGGAAGCCTTCGTTAGGTTTACCTTAAATCTGCTAGCCTTTGATGCCCGCTATCCCTTTTTGATACGATTTGCTCCCCATTGGGTACCTGCCAATCGATGGCGAGCTGGGGGTCATCGTACATCACCCCGCCCTCTGATGCCGGAGCGTAGAGGGCATCGCACTTGTAGTGTACCACGGCCACTGGGCTTAGTACAGAAAAACCGTGGGCGAATCCCCTGGGTATAAGCAGCATGCGGTGGTTACTCTCATTCAGCTCGTAGCCTATCCAGCGGCCAAAGGTAGGTGATTCTGGGCGGATATCCACTGCCACATCGAATATTCTACCTACCACAGCCCGCACCAGTTTCGCCTGGGCATACGGTGCTTGCTGGTAGTGCAACCCCCTTATGACACCGTAGGAAGAACGGGACTCGTTGTCCTGCACCCAAGTGTAATCGAGCCCCAAGGCGTGGAAAGTTGCCTGGTTGTATAGTTCGAAGAAGTAGCCCCTAGAATCGCCGTGTACCCTAGGTTCTAGGAGAACAACCCCCTCCAGCGAGGTGGGAATCTGGTTCATAATCCGTTTTTTCTGACTCTCTATTCTCCTTCCGCTAGCTGCTGCACGTATCTACCGTACTCGCTGGTTCCCAAAAGCTTTGCCCTATTGCGCAGCATCTCCCTATCGATATACCCATTACGATAGGCTATCTCCTCAAGACACCCGATTTGCAACCCCTGTCGGCTCTGGACAGTATGGATAAAATTGGCCGCTTGCAGCAGGCTCTCAGGAGTTCCAGTATCAAGCCAAGCCATCCCCCGAGGGAGTTGCGTTAGGCCCAACCCTCCATCGGCCAAGTAGCTACGGTTGAGATCGGTAATTTCCAGCTCGTCCCTCGCCGATGGTGCTAGGCTCTTTGCCCGTTCGCATACCGATGAATCATAGAAATAAAGCCCTGTAACCGCTAGGTTAGAGCGTGGATGGGCAGGCTTCTCCTCCAAGGCTAACACCCTACCAGCAGAATCCACCTCGGCTACCCCATAGCGATAGGGGTCCTTCACCGGGTAGCCGTATACCCGCGCACCATGGGTAAGAGTAGCAGACTCGCGCAGCAGACGAGTAAACTCAGCTCCGTAGAATATATTATCACCCAAGATTAGGCAAGCCTCCTGTCCCTCAAGGAACTCCTCGCCTATCAGGAACGCTTGCGCTAGCCCACCCGGGGTTGGCTGCACTGCATACTGAAACCGCACGCCCAGCCACTGGCCATCGCCCAAGAGTTGACGATACTTCGGAGTATCGTCGGGCGTGCTGATAACCAGAATGTCCCTCAGCCCAGCCAGCATGAGAACCGACAGCGGGTAGTATACCATCGGCTTATCGTACACCGGCAGGAGCTGTTTGCTCACGCATTGCGTAAGGGGATAGAGCCGCGTGCCGCTTCCTCCAGCGAGGATGATTCCCTTCATACAGATTCGCCCCGGTTAAAACAAGGCAAAGGTAAATGATTTCCCGCAGATGGGAAAAGGGCAACCCGCAGTTGCCCTTTACTCGCCTTCGCTAAATCTGATCCTTGCTCTCGGCCTCTACCGTAGACACCGTTTTCTTAATGAGCCCCTGCAGCACATTGCCCGGGCCAAGCTCCACGAATTCCGTGGCACCATCGGCGGCCATATTCTCCACTATCTGCGTCCAACGCACCGGCGAGGTGAGCTGCATGAGGAGATTAGCCTTTATCTCCGCAGGATCGGTATGCGGCTTCGCATCCACATTCTGGTAGATAGGACATTTCGGCTTAGCTACGTAGGTCTTCTCTATGGCAGCCGCCAAGCTCTGGCGAGCAGGCTCCATGAGCGGGCTGTGGAAAGCCCCTCCCACCTTGAGCGGGAGTGCGCGCTTAGCCCCAGCAGCCTTGAGCGCCTCGCAGGCCTGGTTTACCGCAGGTACCGTACCCGATATAACCAGCTGACCTGGGCAGTTGTAGTTGGCGGGCACCACCACGCCCACAATCCCACTGCACACCTTCTCCACCGTGGCATCGTCCAGCCCGATGATCGCAGCCATTGTGCCTGGCGTTTCTTCGCAGGCAGCCTGCATCGCCTGTGCCCGGGCCGACACAAGCCTAAGCGCATCGCCAAAATCTAGCGCCCCGCACGCCACCAGCGCGCTGAACTCGCCCAGCGAATGCCCAGCTACCATATCGGGCTTAAAATCGGGTAACAGCTTGGCCAACACCACCGAATGGAGGAATATAGCCGGCTGCGTCACCTTAGTCTGCCGGAGGTCATCATCAGTACCCTCAAACATGAGGTCGGTAATCCGAAACCCGAGGATCTCGTTGGCTGCCTCAAAGAGTTCCTTAGCCTTCTGAGAACCTGCGTAGAGCGGCTTGCCCATCCCTACGAACTGCGCGCCCTGTCCTGGAAAAACGTATGCTTTCATTGCCAATCTGCTTTACGGATGGATATTCGCTGCAAAGATAGCAAAATTTCTCCAAAAACCGAAGAACATCGCAACACCTTACGCATTTCCCTCTTACCCAGCACCCAAAAACTACCACACAGACGGCAAGAAGATTTACTGTTTGCCTCGATGGGGCAAAAAAGCTCTGCACTCTATTCCCAAATCGCCCATACGCTGGATTCTTGTCTTTTTCCCCTATTGAACGACCTCTGCAAAGTGCACTTAAACTATGCAGCTCGCCGTTGCAGTACGGTATTCGATAAAGGTAAGTAATTGATAACTAACAAGAAATGGAACGAATATTCCTGCAAATGAATCTTTTACAGAGGTCTTGCCCCCCTACATTCTCCCTATGGCCTCCTCGGCGGCCTCGCGACCGTTGTACTCCTTCACCCTGTTGAACTTCCACGCCACTCGGAAGCTGAGGTAACGGGTGTAGAGCCACTCGCTGAATCCGAAACGTAGACCGTTGAGATCGGCGAGGTAGGTATTACCCGCGCTCGCGAAGATGTCGTTGGCGCGTAGCGAAAGCTGTAGGGTACGCTTCATGAACCATTTGGAGAGGTAGACGGCGGCCTCGTAGCCGCTCGAAACCGCGAATATCTGCACCATACGCCGGCTGGTATACTGTCCCTCTACGCTCAGGTAGAAATCGTAGGGGAGGGTGAACTGGTTGTCCACCTTCGCGAAGAGCATCGGGAGGTGGCGCATCTGCCCGCTGTACTTTCTTACATCCAGCAGGTTATAGCCAAACATCCCTGTGAGGTCGAGGGTGTACCAGGCGGTGATGGGGAGGTTGAGGCTTGCGGTGACCTGAAAGTCGTGGCTGCTGGGGAAATTGTCAGAGCCCACTATATAGCCATTGGGTACGTCTGGATTCGGCCTGAAGGTGTAGGAGATCACGCCTCGCCCGTAGGTATACTTCAGCTCGAGGTAGAATCCACTCCAGACGATATTGTAGGACGCACGGTAGTACAGGGTGGGGCGGAGGTAGGGGTTGCTCTCCTGACGTAAGTACGCGCTAGATCGGACATCGGCCCCGTTGAGCAACCAGAGAGAGGGGCGACGGGTGTAGGAAGTGAATGAAAGGATATGGTTGGTAGGCCCGATGGTGCCAGAGAGCTTCGCGTTGGCGAAGGGGTTGGAGTAGTGGCGGTGCACCGTCTTGCTGGAGGCGAGATGATTGATTACATCGCTGGCGGCGTACTCGTAGCGCGCACCTATCTCTGCGCTCCATTCTCCAAGGCGGAGAGAGTAGCTGGCAAAGCCCGCGACGAGCCGCTCTCGGTTGGCGTAATCCTGGGTAGTTACACCATTTTCCGCCTGCAGGCCGCCGCCCGTTATCTGGTTCACCTCACCGCCGAGCTCCAGTGTGCCAAGATCGCCGAACGAGTACTCGAACACTGGGGTTAGCTGCCAGAGCTGATGCCGAGTGGCCTTTTGCATGGTGAAGGTTTGCTGCACACCGGTCAATAGGCTGCGCTCCTGATTGCTAACGGTTCTATTCTGGGTATGAAGGTAGAAATCGGCATCGAGGGTAAACTCCAGGTTGTCGGTAAACCGATAGCGCCCGTAAGCTGTAAGCTGGTGGCGAGGCTCCCTAGCGTGCCCAGAACCGGAGTTCTCCACCGTATCGGCCAATGCCCCGTACCGATGGGCAGAGTGATGCTCCTGCGAATCGCCATAGCTCCACTCGTGCGAGAAGGAGTAACGCCCGCCAAAACCCAACCTATCAGAAGGCTGACTCTCAATTCCAAGCACTGCCCTGGGTTCGGCATATCGGTCATACTCGGCCTGCACCGTGTGGAGTGTCGCCTGGGCTGCAGCCTGCGCACCCTGGGTGAACGCCATGTCGAACACCTTCTCCTCTGTAGTCCGCTCATCGCTATAGCCCAGCTCGCCGTAGTAGCTCGTCTTGCCCGGAGTGTAGCTCAACCTTATGTTCTCGCTGTGGGAGAGCCTGTTGTTCACCTGTAGCCTCGCGCGTGCGTAGGTCGATAGCCCCTGTAGGCGAGCCTTAGTCTCTATGAAGATCACCGCGGCAACCTCGCTGCCGTATTTCGCGCCAGGAGCAGTGTTGAGCTTGAGCGACTTCACGGTGGTGGGGTCAAGCTGGCGAATCTCGTCGAAACTTCGGATCTTACGGCCATTCAGATAGATGAGGAAGGAGCCTCCATTCACCATTCTCACCCCATCATCCCCACTGCCCACAAAGCCGGGCAGCTGGCGGAGGAGGTCGGTGATGGAGCCCCGAGAGGTTAGCGAAGTCCCGAGTACTGGGAGCTCTACCAGCCCGCCCTTCATCTTCAGCTGCGGTCGAGTGCCCTGTACAGAGGCCTGGCCGATCTCCACATCTGCCGGCAGCAGTACCACCTCGGGGGGTATTTGCCCTACTGGCAATGTCTGCTCCTGGTAGCCCACATAGACGAACCGCACTAGAGCCGTAGAATCTGAAATAGACACACTGTATGCCCCCTTGGCATCGGTTATCCCCCCGGTTACCAAGGCACTATCGGCCGTGAGTGCAAGCACATTGCAGAGCTGCAGTGGCTGGCGGTTCTCATCCAGCACCAGACCGCGAAGAGTAGTCTGGGCAAATCCACCCAAGGGAATTGCGAGCCACAGCGCTAGAATAATTGAGGAGGCGAACGGGTGATCTTTCATTTGCACAGGATTATCTGCCTTTAAGACGGATATACCCCTATTATGTTACAGCCGAAGGAAAATATTTCGCTTTGGGAGTGATACAGCGCAGAGAAGAATGGGGCAGCGTAGTGCCGATTCTCGCTCTTACTCGGGGTTAGCCAGTTGTCCACCTGGCTGCTGGAGTACTCGTAGCGCGCACCTACTGAGGCGTTCCAATTGCCAAGGGGGATGGCATAGGTGGCAAAGCCCGCATACTGCTGCTCGTGGTTAGAGTAGTCCATCACGGTTACCCCTCCCCTATCCACCTTTCCGCCCCCGGTTATCTGGTAGAGTTCCCCGCCCACCTCCAGCTGCCCGCGCTGCCCGAAGGAGTAGTCGACCGAGGGGGTTACCTGCCAGAGGAGGTAGTTGGCCTTGTTGTGCTGCTGATAGGTGTATTCAGTGTGCAATGTATTGCTTATTTCCTTGTGGTCAGAGGGTTTATCGATACCTTTGAGGTAGAAGTCGGCATTGAGGGTTGCACCGAGCCGCTCGGTAATCTGGTAGCGCCCGTAGGCGTTCACCTGGTGGATAGGGGTGGTTTGGCGTATGTTCCCCTCCGCGTCGAGGTTATCGATTACCGCACCGTTCCGATTGGCTATATGGTGCTCATGCGAGGGGAATTTCATCTGCGCGTAGCTGGCCGAGTAGCGCGCCCCGAGGTTTAGCCCCTGGGTGGGCTGCGCCTCTATGCCGACCTTTACCCTTGGGGTACGCGTGGTCTCGTGCTCGTTGACCGTGCTCTCGAGCCGAGCCTTATCCACGGCATCCTGCCCCTCGGTGAAGTCTGCCCGGAACGTTTTCTCGCGTTTAGCCCGGAAATCGTCATAGCTCAGCTCCCCGTAGTAGGTTACCCGCCCGGGGGTGTAGCTCAGCGAGACGTTGCCTCCATAGTTCCACACGCTGCGCCTTCGGGTGTAGACCCTCGCGTAGAGCGAGAATCCCTGCAGGTTGGCCTTGGTCTCTATCATAATCACGGCGTTCGTCCCGCTGCCGTACTTAGCCCCTGGCGCGGTGTTTAGCTTGAGCGATTTCACGTTGGCAGGGTCGAGATTACGGATCTCGTCGAAGCTCTGCACCTTCCTGCCATTCAGGTAGATGAGATGGCTCCCTCCGTTCACCATCCTCACCCCCTCGTCCCCGCTGGCCACAAAGCCCGGCAGCTGGCGGAGGAGGTCAGTGATGTCTGCCTCAGCCGCGAGCGAAGTCCCCTTCACCGGGAGCTCTATCAGCCCCGCCTCCACCATCCTCAGCTGCGGGCGTGTACCCTGCACCGAGGCCTGCCCGATCTCCACACTCACGGGTAGCAATACCACCTCGCCCGGTACCTGGGCCACAGGGAGCGTCTGCTCTGCGTAGCCCACGTAGGCGAACCGCACCAGGGCGGTGGAGTCTGTGATGGGCAGGGTGAACGCCCCGCTGGCATCGGTCACCACTCCTCCTACTAGGGTACTGTCTGCCCTGAGTGCCAGCACGTTGCAGAGCTGCACTGGCTGGCGGTTCTCGCCGAGCACTCGCCCTGTGAGGGGTGACTGGGCAAAAAGGGCTAACGGAATAGTTAGCCATAGGACTAAGCAAAGAATTCTAGTATAAGTAGCCATGGCTTCATGCGTTTTGTATCACGAAGACGGTTATCTCCCTGCAAAGTTACAGCTTTCTGCAAACTTTTTTGAACAGTACCCTGAATGGAAACTCTGCAAAAACCAGCGCCTCTGCCTAGCTAGCCGCCCTTGCGGAATCAGCATTCCGCCTAGCCTGCTCCGAGACTGCTCTACACCTTCGCCGTACCATCGCCGTACCTGGGTCGCTTCATGTTCGGATTTCGCTAGCGAAATCCGAACATGAAGCGACCCAGGTACGGCGATGGTACGGCGAAGGTACGGCGAAGGTACGGCGATGGTACGACGATGACCCCGAGTTCATCCCGTGCTATGGCGCATTTTCGCCGCTTAGCGTACCCCAAAATCCTATGGGAGCCCCCAGTGGGTGGCTCTGCGGTTCACCTACATGCGCACCGACGGCCCAGTATCTAGCCCCACGTGGCGCGCTGGCGAGCCCTCGGCTAGGCTCTCCATCCCCACCCTTCTGTGCTACGGGTCTTTCCGCGAGGCCGCCCTATGCTCTGGCCTCCGTATCGCAGGGCAGATTTTCGGACTCTGAGAGCCCAGACGGTTGCATTCGTCGGTTTCATGGGGCGTAGGAGTGTACACCCCGCAGGCGCCCATTCGCCACGCATTGCACGCCATCAATCAGAAAAAACGCCCGTTTTCCATATTCCTCCGTATGGCGTTCGCAGAATTCTTCGGAAATTTGCAACATCTAAAAAAACTTTTTGGTTCGGTTGCCCGACCCCTGGGTTGGGCCGCTTACCATACAGACTTCTAATCTACCGCAGGGCTGCGACCTACTTTATCTAAGGGGTCCCAAGGGGATCATCAAGACGTTATGGGCAATAAAACGGTAGGGTGACAGCAAGGGGAAGGGGGAGGCCAAGCGGCCTCCCTTTTCTGTGGAATCGTAAAGCTAAGACCTACAGAGGCTGGGTACAGGCCAACCGCAATTACTGACCCCGATATGCGCCTGCGCAGAGTGGCATACCCAACGGAACATTGGGGTACGAAGGGGGACGAAAGTGACCAGCATAATACAAGACCGCCACAAAACCCACATACACGATGCGGCACGCCGCATAGCTACGGTCTGCGATAAATTGAATCGACTGATTAAAAACCCCTTACCCGCAAGAAGAGGAAAGCCTCCCTATAAAAGAGCGAATCCTTACGGGACTTTTGCAGAGGGTACTATACAGCGCGGGGCCGCCCTGCATGCAGGGCGGCCCCGCGCTGTCCGCTCTTTCTTCCTATGCCACGCCTCAGGGCTCTACGCCCGTCTACACCGGATCCACATCCACGGTGATTTTTACCGTGCTACACCCCTTTTGCGCCCTTGTGCTAGTGATGGCCTGCAGGAGTATGCCCCTTACGGCAGCAAGGCTCTTGGCCAGCGGGATCTTGAGGAGTATCTGCAGCTGGAATTCTCGGCAAACCCTGGCCAACAGGGGCGCCTGCGGCCCGAGTACCATATCGCCTAGCTGCTGCCGGAGATAGCCAGCAAGGTAGGCTGCCGCTGCATCTACCCTTTCCTGCTTTCCATGCCGAAGCATTATCGCCACCAGATGCCCAAAGGGAGGGTAGCCAAGGGCTTCCCGCTCTGCTATGGTATTCTGGTAAAAGGCGGTGTAGCTATGCTGGGCTACCCAGGTGAAAATGGGTTGCTCTGGCCGCTGGGTTTGGATTAGCACCCGGCCTAGCGTTTCGCGCCGTCCTGCTCGCCCCCCCACCTGCGCCATGAGCTGAAAAGCCCGCTCAGTGGCCCGGAAGTCTGGCATGCAGATAAGGGCATCGGCATTCAGAATCCCCACCAAGCGCACACGGCTAAAGTCTAGCCCCTTAGCCACCATCTGCGTGCCGATGAGAACATTGATCTCCCCATCAGAAAATTGCCCAATGACACTCTGCGCCCCCTCAGCCCCTTTCGTGGTATCGAGATCGAGACGCCCCACGCTGGCCGTAGGTATCAGTTGGGTGAGCTCCTCCTCTACCCTCTGGGTACCCAACCCCTGCAGATACAGCGAATGCCGGTGGCACTCTGGGCACTCTAGGGGGAGCGGCGCCACGTGCCCGCAGTAGTGGCAGTGCAGCGCATTGCCTACCCTATGGTAGGTGAGGCTCACATCGCAGTTTGGGCAGGTGGCTACCCAGCCGCAGTCTGCGCATTGGCAGTAGGGCGCGTAACCACGGCGATTCTGGAAGAGAATCACCTGGTAGTTATCCCTAAGAGCCTGTTCTACCGCGTCCAGCAGCACCACGGAAAAATGCCCCCGCGCCAGATTCTTAGCGCGCGCCTCGGCCATATCCACCAGTTCCACCTCTGGGAGCATCGACAGCCCATACCTTCCGGTAAGCTCTACCAGGCCGTACTTACCCTCTAGGGCATTGCGGTAGCTCTCTACGGCAGGGGTTGCCGTACCGAGCAACACCGGCACGCCCAGTAGCCTCCCCAGCACAATGGCGGCATTTCGCCCATGATACCGAGGGGCTGGCGAGGACTGCTTAAAGCTCATCTCGTGCTCCTCATCTACTATCACCAACCCGAGCCGGCTGAAGGGGAGCAACACCCCCGAGCGCGCGCATAGGATAATGTCTGGCCCCTGAGGGCTGCTGGAGGTTTCTGGGATTGGGGAACTGGTGTCGTGATGATTACCCCGCCCCCCCATCCCTCGGAGCGCATTGTAGAGCGACGTGCGCTCGCTATCGGAGAGCCGGCTGTGGTACACCCCTACTCTAGAGCCAAACACCGCCCTCAACCGCCCTATTATCTGCTCGGTAAGGGCAATTTCTGGGAGGAGGTAGAGAACCTGCTTCCCTTGGGCTAGCGTTTTGGCTATCAGATGGATGTAAATTTCAGTTTTGCCACTCCCGGTAACACCATGCAGCAGGGTAACCCCATGGGTACGCATGGAGGCTTGGAGCTGTTCTAGTGCTTGCTGTTGGGGGGCTGAAAGCTTGGTTAGTTGGCCAATCTCCTCGTTCTCTGCGGTATAGAATGCCGAGTCGAACGAAGTCCTTATGAGCAGGCCCTTCTTCTCCAGCGCGCTCAGAATCCCTGGGGTGGCTTGCCCCTGCGTGAGAAGTTCTCCCCGACTAATGGATGCCATGGTAGCCCCCCCCATCTCTACGATTCTAGAGAACGCATACGCGAATGCGCGATGTTGCCCTTTGTGCTTAACGTTCTGCAGCACCTCCTTTAGCCCCCCCCTCTCCAGACACCTCCGTGGCACCTGGTAGTAGATTTTAGCGCGAGGGGTGCTTTTCCGCCGAATACGCTCCTCTAGGGCTACTAGGCCGAGATCCATCAGGTGCTTGAGGGCCTTCATGTAGTCTCTATCTCCCTTTACGGGCAGCAGCAGCTCTAGTTTAAGCTCCTTGGCTAGCTGCACACGCCCCAGCATCTCCTTAGCCAGGAATGGCATGCTGGGCAATGGGGGCAACTCTGGGTAGCAGGCGCACACGTAGGCATCACGATCAAACCTCAAACCTGCTGGCAGCGTAGCACGCACCATGTCGCCAAGCGTGCAGCAGTAGTACTCGGCCATCCATTCCCAGAGCTGCAGCTGCCCTTCTAGCACCACGGGGGTAGGATCTAAAATGGCCTGAACCTTTCGTACTGTTCTGCTATCCAATCCGTTCACCCCTACCTGCCACACTATGCCAGCCTGCAGCCGCTCGCCCAAGGGTACCAGCACCTGTAGCCCCCGCACCATCTGGCCCTTCAGCTCTTCGGGTACTGCATAGGTGTAGGGGGTAGATAGCGCAAGTGGCAGTACTACAGAAATATAGAGCGGTGTTCCCATAGATTTATTGATTGAACCGCCGAACTCCTAACGCTCCAGCTCCTTTGCCGCCTGGTAAAGCACCTCCATGAGCTGCGCCCTCACCCTAAGGCTGAGAATCTTCAGGTTATTCGAGTCGGGAAAGGCCCTATTGCCCAACAGCACAAACACGAACTCCGCCTCTGGATCGATCCACAGTATCGTACCCGTAAAACCTGTATGCCCATAGCTTGCCATAGAGACCGAGGGGGCCACAAAGGTAGAGCTCCTGCTCCGCTCGCTAATCTTGTCGAACCCGAGGCCTCGGGGCGTGAACTCATTCACCTGCAGGGGCTGTGTGAATATGCGCACCGTGGTGTCGTTCAGGTAGCGTAGCCCGCCATAGATGCCTCCGCTGAGCAACATCTGCCCCAGCACGGCCAGATCTGATGCGGTGGAGAATAGCCCCGCATGCCCAGCAATGCCGCCTAGCATGGCGGCTGTCATATCATGCGCATAGCCCTGCACCACGGCCTTGCGGAAAAAGATGTCGTTTTCCGACGGGGCGCACTGGCCTGCTAGCCCCTTTTCCCACGGATTATAGCCCGTATGGCGCATGCCCAGCGGCACGTAGAATGAGGCGGCTACCAGAGAGTCTATCCGTCCCTTAAGCGTTCGTTCTACCAGTCGCTGCAGTAGGATAAAACCCCAGTCGCTGTAGCGGTAGAGCCCTGCATTTTTAAGCGGCGTGTGCGCCACCTGGTACAGCATGGAATCTGGCAGATCGGCACGGCCAAATAGCCCCTCGGCCACGGGGATCGGGAATTCTGCCGAACGCTGATGCCGGTAGTAGAGGGCTGAGGGGATGCAGTGCTTGTTCATATTCGTCCTATCGGAGGGCTTTCCCATCCGTAGGGCGTATTCGTCGGAGAAGGTGCGTGCCGTTATGCCCAGCCCGGGCTTAAGCGACTCGAGGGTCTGGAGGTAAAAGGCCTTTGCGGCTCGTAGGCCAGCCTGGTGCAGCAAGAGGTCGACAATCTTAATCTTGCCCACCTGGGCTGTATCGTACTCGGGGATGTACTTCCTAAGCTGCCCCTCGAGGCTCACTTTTTTTTTTCGACAGCCTGCATAACCAGGGGTACCGTTGCGGCAATCTTGGTGAGGGAGGCGATATCGTAGCGCGTAGTATCAGTTACTGCAGGCCAGCTCGCACCGTAGCCGTATCGCCCAAAGCTCCTGGAATAGAATACCTGCCCCCGGCTCACTGCAAGCACCTGTCCACCCGGCATCACCCCGCTGTCGATGGCCATCCGCACCAGGGAATCGGCCTGTACAATGTATTGATTCTCAGGGGTAGAACCGCAATCGGCTACTCGCCAGCCCAACCGTATCTGCCGGATAATATCACGCCCGCTACCCCTAGGGAGCGCACTGCCCACCGATACGGGCAACCGGCCACCCACCTCACAGCCTCCAAAAAGAGCCTGCGCCGCAAAGAAACGCATATAGCTCTCTGCCCCGTAAGCCACAAGCACCCCGGCAAACTTCTCTGGCGGAGTAAAATACTGCAATGCGTAGGGCGAGCCGAACAGGACAAGAATCGTTGGCCGAGCCTTCGCGCAGGCGTTGATAAAGGCCATCTGCGCTTGGCTAATACCGAAATTCTTCTCTGGCAGGGCATTGGTTGTCTGCACGGCTACTATCGCTAGCGTATGTATTCCTAGCCGTTTGGCTGCCTGCTCGTCAGCATTCTCGCCCTCGGCCAGCTCGCCGCTTACGGCAGTGTACTGGGCGTAGCGAAGCAGTGTGGGGGCAAACCCTTCACGCTCCTCCTCTAGGTAGCTCACTAGGGCTATCCGTTCGCGATCTGGCCTTAGTATGGGCACTAGGCTATCGTTGAGCAACGTAAGGCTATGCTGCGCGATTTCTCTGGCGAGATTACCGTACTCAGGACGGTCGAGGTCTTGCGCCACTCCCTCTACGTTGGGAAGGTCGCTTTTAGGGCCAATGAGCCTATATTTGGCTCGTAATATGCGCTTGCAGGTGGTCTCTACGCGCTGTATCGGTATTGCGCCCGCACGTACCGCCTTTGCGATCTTGGCTATGGCCGTATGCACATCCTGGGGGCATAGCAGGACATCGCACCCCGCCTGGTAGGCATCAAGCGCCACTTCTGCCGGCTTCTTGCCATTGGATACAGCCCCCATATTCAAGGCATCGGAACAGATAAGGCCTCCATACCCTAGCTGGGTTCGCAGCAGAGTTCCCAACACTCCAGGATTGAGGGAGCAGGAAAGCCCAGGAGTCTCGCCCTTCCAATCGATGGCCAAGTGCCCTACCATCATCATCCCGATCCCGTGCGATATCA
Organism: Candidatus [Bacteroides] periocalifornicus; assembly: GCA_001421095.1. Lineage (GTDB taxonomy): Bacteria > Bacteroidota > Bacteroidia > Bacteroidales > CAJPTX01 > Bacteroides_D > Bacteroides_D periocalifornicus. The sequence continues at coordinate 110,059 of LIIK01000002.1, forward strand.
GGTGCTTAAAGGGCAGGAGATCTATCCTATTGAGCGAATCCACAGGACGATTGATGAAAGGGAGCGCGTGGTGGGAATCCACACTCACGCTGCCGTGCCCGGGGAAATGCTTAGCACAGGCCAACACGCCCCCCTGCTGCATCCCCTGAGCGTAAGCTAATCCGAACTGCGCTACTACCTCAGGGCTATCCGAAAAGGCCCTTACGCCAATCACGGGATTCCGGGGGTTCGTATTGACATCGACCACGGGAGCAAAATTGATATGCAGCCCTAACCGCCTCATCTGCCTAGCGATCTGCTGCCCCATACGGTAGGCCAGCTGCGGCTCGCCTGTTGCTGCCAGCGCCATAGCGCGGGGGTAGCTCGCACCATCGGCAAGGCGCATACCCAGCCCCCACTCCCCGTCGATAGCCATAAGAAGGGGAACCTTGGCCGCCTGCTGATAGGCCACGGTCTGCGCTGCCTCATTGGCTACCGTCCCTTGGAAAAAGATGATGCCCCCCACCCCATGCTTTTCCACCAGGCGCAGTACCTCAGCATTCGGTTCTCCTCCCTCACGGCTATAGACCTGCAGCATGAAGGATTGCGCTATACGCCCCTCAAGCTTAAGGGCATTGTACACGGAATCGACCCACTGATTCTCGCCCGAGAGTGAATCGGCCGGTTTCCCGCTGAAAACGCCCTCCTGCCAACCCCAAGAGGATTCCCTGGGCAGATGCCGCTGCTGGCGAATCGTAAGCCCATCAATACGACCAATAGCGCCAGACTCAGCATGCGCTGGACGCCTCCCATTCCCAAACCCCATTCCCCCCAAGAGGAGCATCCCCCAGAATAGAACACATGACAATATTCGCAGAAATACCATGCCCAAAATCCTCATTTGACAAGAAATGCAGTGGGTTCACCCCCCAAAAGAACAGCGAATGGCACACGCAAATTGACGCGATGCCAATCGCTCAGCGCAGCACACACCCAACGAAGGCAAGGAAACCCCGCAACGAACGTGCAACGCCCCCTCGCCCGTAGCAGACTCTACGCCCCTACTTCGGAGAGATGAAGCGCAACGAGCTCAGGAGCACATCGCGGTACGATTTCCCGATGGGAAGGCGAACGGCTTCACCCTTATAGCTCATTATCACAACGTTATCCTCTATACTCTCTATCTTCGTAGTATTCACGATGTAGGAGCGATGTATGCGCCGGAATACTCCGTGCGGCAAGTGCCCCTCTACGGCTTTCAGGGTAAAGTGCAGCGTGAACCTCCCTCGCTCGGCAAAGATATTCACGTAGTTCTCCATGGATTCTACCCAAAAGATGGAAGAATACGGCACGCGAACCAGCGATGAGTTCTTCTTGAGGAAAAGCTCGCCCTCTGCCGAAATGGGATTCATAGATTTAAGGGCTCGCTGCACTGCCTTGTAGAATCGTGCGTAGGCCACTGGTTTAAGCAGGTAGTCGATAGCGCCAAAATCGAATGCCTTGAGCGCGTACTCCTCCGAGGCAGACACCATAATCACCTGGGGGGGATTCTCGAAGGTGTCGAGGAACTCAAAGCCATCCATCTCGGGCAGGCGCACGTCCAGAAATATCAGGTCGATATCTGGATTGGTATGCAGGAAGTTAATGGCCTCTATAGAGGTGGCAAACTGCCCAGCATCCACCAGGAAGTCGGTTCTCGCGATGTACTCCGCCAGTATCCGGAGGCTCACGCTATCATCATCTATAATTATACAGCGCATGGGTTGAATCTATTAGGTTGAAAATGGTAATCATCACACAACAGCAGCTCTTATCGCAATGCAGGCGGAGAGGGAACAAGCCCACCCCCACCGCAAGCCACCGCCACTCGGCAATTCTACAGTATTCCTCTATCTTGCAGTGCCCCGTGGCTAGGCATCTAGCAAGTTACAGCTTCTTGGGCAAACCATAATGAACGCCACCCACAGGGGGCAAGGATCGGAGTACACCCGATGCGGGCAGCAGCAGTTTCAGGCAAGCTAGTATGGGGCAAACGACCGCCTCGAGCAAACAGACCCCGAGGGAATACGCTGAACAATACGGCACGCCGCCCCGCAAGGTTCTTCTATAGCCGTAAGCATCTGGTTCAGCAGCCCCCAAACCGAAAAAGAAAAGGGATACCGTGGCAAGCCAATCCGCACGACACCTTTTCAGTAGGCTCACTGATATAGATGGGAGGTAGGATGGCAAAAAAAAAAGCACGTAGAGAGCTCTTTTTACTGACGCTCTCCACGTGCCTCAAATTGCCGCCCTAGCCTCTACGGGCTGGGGAATGGCTACTTCACCCGCTTTTCGAGATCTGCGCCCGGTTTGAAACGAACCACTTTGCAGGCGGGTATCTGGATCTTCGCCCGAGTCTTAGGATTCATCCCCGTGCGCGCCTTGCGCTCTTTTACCGAGAATGTGCCAAAACCTACGAGTGATACGGAATCACCCTTACCCAGCGCATCTGAGGTTGCCTTTAGCACAGCTTCCAATGCGCCCTTTGCAGCAGCCTTCGTTATCCCGGCTTCCTGCGCTATGATATCCACCAACTCTGTCTTATTCATAACTCCTGCTTACTGGTTTAGTGTATCTATTGGGTGTCGCCCCACTTTACGGGGACAAAGTTAGCAAATATCTCTATACGCCCAACACCTTTGCGCAAATACTTCGAAAATTAATCTTTGTGAAATCTTTAATTTAACTATCAATCAGCTTCTTACAGATTTACCCTTTAGGCAGATCTAGGTAAAAATACTAAACCCGCCAGAAAAGCCCTAAAAGGATTTGGCGATTTCGGGAAAAGAGCCTACCTTTGCGGTGGGTAAGTCTTGCACGACCAGCTCCCCTTGAAACTCCCCAGGGCCGGAAGGCAGCAAGGATAGAGGGTCGTAGCGGTGCGATGCAAGTAGCTTACCCACTTTTTTTATCCATCACCAGCACTACGGATGGCTGAATAAAGAGCACCAACAGCCCCATCCGCCGCGCTGCTAGCCGCCATGTAAACCTGCAGATCAACAAACCCCTTTGCCATGAGAAAAGATTTCGGTTCGAAGCCGTGGGTATACCCCATGCCAGTATTCATAGTGGGAACCTACGATGCCCAGGGGCACCCCAATGCAATGAACGCAGCCTGGGGCGGTATTGACTATGACGACCAGATAAACCTCTGCCTATCGGCCGGGCATAAGACCGTGAAAAACCTGCTGGAGACCAAGGCATTCACTGTGAGCATGGGGACTGTACCCCAGGTGGTAGGCTGCGATTTCGTGGGCATTGAGTCGGGGAACAAGAACTCCGATAAGCTCTCGCAAGCTGGATTCCATACCACCAAGTCCCCACATGTGGATGCCCCACTCATAGATGAGCTGCCGATGGCTCTAGAGTGCGAACTGATATCGTACGACCCGAAGACCTGCCATCTGATAGGGCGTATAGTGAATGTATGCGCCGACGGGGAAGTGCTCGATGCCAAGGGGAACATCGACCCTGCCAAGCTACAACCGCTGGTATTCGACCCCATCAACCGTGCCTACCTCTCGCTCGGTTCTATAGTAGGCACACCCTATAAGGAGGGGCTAAAGCTGATGAAGAAATAGAATCACCCGGGTGAATAACAAAGCGGGGTGGCAATCAAAATGATTGTCGCCCCGCTCTTACTTTGACCGCCTGCATGGCAGATGTGCGTGCCGAGCCTGCAGCATAACGAAACAACTCAGCTCAACGAACACTCAGGGCACTATATCGCCGCTCTACCACAGCCCAATCCACCAGAGCCCAGAATCCGTTCAGATAGTCGGAACGGCGGTTCTGATAGTCGAGGTAGTAGGCGTGCTCCCACACATCGCAAGCGAGCAGTGGGCTAAGCCCTGCGCGGAGCGGGTTGCCAGCATTGGGCTCTTTCATCACCAGCAGCTTCCCATCAGAATCTGCCGCCAGCCACACCCAGCCAGACCCGAACAGCGCCGCTGCCTCCTTGCTGAATTCCCCAATGAGAAGCTCTAGGCTACCAAAATCCTGCTGTATGGCCGTGCCTAAGCCCCCTGTAGGTTGCTTCTCGGGAATGGGGGAGAATCCCTCAAAGTAGAAGGTGTGATTCCAAATTTGCGCAGCATTGTTATACAATGCACCGTCGGCCTCCGCAATGATGGTCTCAAGCGAGGCATCCTCAAACTTGGTGCTAGCAATAAGATTGTTGAGCGTGTTCACGTAGCCTAGGTGATGCTTACCGTAGTGGTATTCCATCGTCTGCTTGGAGATGTGCGGGTTGAGCGCATCTAAGGGGTACGGGAGTGGCTTTAGAGTATGCTTCATGGTTTGGGTAGTGTGCGCTGCGGTTATTTTACCTTTTTTTTCGCTACAGACTGTAACGTTAGACCGTGATTATCAATCCATCATACCCCAGCTCTACACCACTGGGTAACGTGGGGGCGACCTCTGAGGTTGGGCCAAGCTCATGGCTAACGTGCGTGAGGTATGCCCGCCTCGGCCCTATAGCCCGAATGGCCTCCAACGCCTCCTGCAGCGTGTAGTGCATAGGATGCGGGGTGTGGCGCAGTGCATTAATCACCAGGGTGTCTACCCCTCTAAGCGCCTCTAAAGACTCCGAGGGTAGCGCGCTACAGTCTGTGATGTAGGCAAACCGTCCGAATCGGAAGCCCAATATGGGGAGCTGTCCGTGGAACACCCGAAACGGTTTTACTAGCAGGCCTTTTATTCTCAAAGAGTTTGAAAGATCCCCCACTGGGTGTACATCCAGAGCCGGAGCACCAGGATACCGCTTCTCTGGCGGCATGAACGCATAGGGGAATCGGGACTCTAGCGCCTCTAGCACCCTCGGCTCTGCGTAGAGGGGCATTGGGCCCTGCAGTACCCAATTGAACGGGCGCACATCGTCGAGCCCGGCTATGTGATCGCTATGCTCATGGGTTACTAGGATGGCGTCCAGATGCTCCACACCAGCCCTAAGCATCTGCTGCCTGAAGTCTGGCCCGATATCTATGGCCACCCGTACCCCATCAGATTCTACGACCGCCGCTGTGCGTAGCCGCTTATCATGCGGATCGGTGGATTGGCATGCAGCGCACTTACAACCTATCACTGGGATACCCTGCGAGATTCCAGTACCGAGCAACGTTACACGCATATTGCCCATGATTCTCAACCCCCTACTAAAAAACGTTGGCTGAAAACAGTAACCAACATGAAGAAACTACCTTACCTGGAAGAAATCCATTCGCACTGCGCCACCAAATCCTCCACAGGCCCACGTTCTCCGGTTCCAACAAAGAAATAGCCCACAGCGTCCATAAGTGTACGAGGGTTGGGCACAGGAGGTTTACCATTCAGGTACTTCTCTGCCACAAGCTCCCTCGCGGCAAAGGTGTTGCACAGAGCCAAGTCAGCCTCAGTCTGCATCCAGCACATTGCCCCAAATCGCCTTGGGGGCTGAATACTGCCCTCCTCTACTGGGACTCCGAGGTATGACTGCAGCATGAGCCGATTGTAATCAGCCCCATCCGCATATTTCAGCAAGCGTGCTCGCAATCCACCGCTGCGCGACCCCACCTCTATAACCCGAAAGCCGCTTGCACCGTAACGCGCTTCTATATGGCTTACCCCCACCCGAACTCCCAGTGCATCTAGCACCTGTACGGCAAATTGTTCTGCCTCTGCCCAGAGCCTGATATTCTCATCAGGATCTACCACCCCAATCCTCTCCACGGAGTAGGGCTCTGGTGACAACCACTGGCGAATAATCATCAACAGACGATGCCGCCCCTCTGTAGAAAGGACTTGTAGACTGTACTGTGCTCCGGTGAGATACTCCTCCACCAATGGCGATTCGCCCGGCTCGCAATGCGGAGCGCAATACGCAAGGGCCTGTTCCAACTCGCTCCGGCACCGCACGATGCTAATCCCACGGCTCGACGAGTTCACAGGGGGCTTTACCACAAGCGGGTAACCGACCCTACGCTCCGCCTCTTCCACCGAGGTAAATAGCATGGTTCTAGGCTCTTGCAGACCACATCCCTGTAGGCAGGCCCGCATACGAGCCTTATTGGTTGTCAGCGTTACGGCGGATTCGTCGTTATACCGAAAGCCAAAACGGGGTGCTAGCTTAGCGGCGGTTATATTACCCACTTCGCTCACTGGTGCCACCACGGCCTCGGCTGGGTGCTGGGCGAGATAGCGCGCCACGGCCTCCACATCCTTTATATTGATTGGGGCAAACTGAATTCGGGCATCCCCCGCTACATAGCAATTCGGATTCATGTCCAGCACATGCACGGCATACCCAGCCTCTATCGCAGTCTCCACGAAATCGGCCTGCAGGTAGCTCCCGCCTAGCACCACTATACGCCTACCTCCCATGATTCCCTTGTAAAAGCTCAATGCGCAAATTGCTCTAGAAACCAGCTTGAACTACTGGCATCCCGCACCACATGCACGCCCGCCTCTTCACACACCACAGCTGGCGCCGGGTACTCTATGAATGCGGGGGACTGCACCAACGAGTAGGCGCCCACATTCTGGAACTCAATAGCATCGCCTACCTGTAGCGAAGGGAGCAATCCACGATAAAGGACATCAACCTCCATACAGGTAGCTCCCACCACATCGGTTTCTTGAAGAGCCTCAGTGCGAGCCCCTGGGGATATGATACGGTGCGGGATTCGGAACTCCGACATATTGCTCCGCACGTGGAACATAGTACCATCGGTCTGCAAGATCACCCTATCATTACGCCGTCGGACCTCGAGCACTCGCACGATGTATGACAGGGAGGCAGCCGCCACCGACACACCCGGCTCTACAACGAGCGTGGGCGCATGCTCCACTACCCAGCTGTCCGCTTTCAGCACCGTTGCCACCTCGTGCGCATAATCGCCAAATGCAGGGGTTGGATAATCGAAAATCCCCTCTGGCACAGGCCCGAAAAAACCGCCCCCAATGTCGATTATAGAGGGCTGTAGGGCGTACTCTTGCCGAACGCCCAGAAGTCTCCGCGCAATCTGCCCATAGCAGGGTACTAGCCGAGCCTTGGAGGTAGTATGGCCGTGAAGCGAATGGACCTCTACCCCCAAGTGCCTCAGAGTGGTAAAGACGCCGGGGAGCTCCTCATCGAGAAATCCAAAACGCCCCTGCTCCCGCCCCCCGTATACTATCGACTTGCCCTGCGCATCAGTAATTACGCAATTGATACGCACGCCTACACGCAGCCCAGAACTGGCATGCGCCCGGCAATAATCGCGCAGAAGATCGAGATCCCGCGCGCCATCTAACTGCACCAAACCGCCCGACTCCAGTACTCTAGCGAAATCTACAGCTCGCTTGGCTGGCCCGTTGTAAATAATCTCACTCCCGCCAAAGCCCGCGAATTCGGCTACCGCATACTCTAGAGATGACACCACCTCGGCCCAACACCCCGCACCGCGCGCTACGCTGCAGAGCCACGGTAGGTAATTCGCCTTAACAGCATAGGCCACCTGCACGTGGGGGTATTCTGCCGCAAAGGCCTCCCGTAGCGCAGCGAGATTTGCCCGAAAAGCGCTGGGGTTTACAAGGTAAAAAGCCCCCTCAACCCTTTCGTCTATACGGGCTAAATCGTTGTAATCTAACATATAGCACAAAAAAGCCCACCAGATCGTAGGGATCGGTGGGTCTGTGTGGTACGGTAACTAATAGAAAATCCCTGCGCTCCTCGCGCTGGCGCACCCCATCCTACTTCGCCAACCCCATCTGCACCGCCTGCTCACGCCCTGCCCGCAGAGCCTTCAGGTTGGCCTCCACCACATCGGTCCCCTTACGGGAGAAGAGCGCCACGATGCCTGCCTCCAGCGACTCGAACTTGGTCATGATGAACGGAGAGGCTGCCCCCAGCATCACTACGTTTGCTGCGCGAGCCGAACCAGCCTGCTTGGCTATGGTATCCGCATCTATGGCCACATGCCGAGGGTAGGCATCTATTTTGCCCATCACCTCCTCCATCGGGGGGTAGTTGGGTATATTCACCAAGGGGTCGGTGCTAGTAACCAAATACCCCGTTGGGCTTAGGAATGGCAGGTAGCGAAGGCTCTCCATCGGCTCACCGCTCAAGATGAGATCGGCCTTGCCCATCGGTATCAGATCTGAGGCTATGGGGTCGCTAGCAATGCGCAAGTGCGACTGTACATCGCCACCTCGCTGGCTCATCCCATGCGTCTCCGCCTGCTTCAGGTAGAGCCCCTCGGCCACCGCCGCATGCCCTACAATTGCTGCCACTGAAAGGATACCCTGCCCCCCTACTCCCGCAAGAATTATGTCTGTCTTCATAATCAATCAAAAATTGTTCGGCTCGATACCCAATAGACTTCTCCTCCTCCCTCCACCCCCGCTCTCAGCCCCGCCTCTCCTTACTTGCGAGGCAGATACCCGAGATGCCCTAGCCCAATACGCCAAGGCCGAAGGCGTGGTGCTACGCCCGTTACTCTCAGCCAACGCTACGCTTAAATTGCTTTGCAACGCCACCCGCCTCTGGCGTACTAATAGCAAGCTGTAAGCGAGGAGGTCAAGCCCAAATGGCCCAACGCTCGAATTAAAATCCTAGGGTTACTCCTCCTTGGCCTCTGCAGTTTTGGCGGCCTTCTTTGCACGCTGCTTCCGGGCATAGGTCTGTACGCACTCACGCTGCGGTATCACAACCGAAACCCCTGGGTAGGCTAGCTCTTCGCGCAGGATGTCCATCGCCTCCTGCAGGTTCTTTTTCAGTGGGACGAAAGTGCGAATGTGCGCAGGATCGACTCCCAGCCCCTTGCAGATCTCGAACAGATGCCCCGTGGCCGAGGAATCCTGCCCTCCCGTCATCCCCGTGGTGGAGTTATCTGAAATGATAACCGTGATGGGCGATTTCTCATTCACTGCATCTAGGAGGCCCGTCATCCCGCTGTGGGTGAAGGTCGAGTCGCCTATCATTGCCACCGATGGCACCAATCCAGCATCGGCAGCCCCCTTGGCCATTGTGATAGACGCCCCCATATCCACGCACGTATTGATAGCATTGAACGGAGGCAACGCCCCTAGCGTATAGCATCCGATATCGGCAAATACGCGCCCAGGGCCTATCTCTGCCATCACATTGTTCAGCGCCTCATACACATCACGATGCCCGCAGCCCACGCAGAGTGACGGGGGGCGGCCAGCCACTAGACTCGGTATCGCCTCGCCCTCGGGAATATCCCGCCCTATGGCCTTGGCCACCAGGTTGGGGTTCAGCTCCCCATCGCGGGGGAGTGTGCCATCGAGCCGACCGTGTATCGGCTTGCCATTATCCATGTACCCACGGAGAAGCTCCTCTACGAAGGGCGCGCCCTCCTCCATCACTATCAGCTCCCGGCAATGGTTGTAGATGGCACTCACCATCTTGCGTGGCAAGGGGTACTGCGTTACCTTGAGTATCGAGTACTCGTGCGGCTCGTTCCCCAGCACCTCGGCCAAATAGTTGCGCGCAATGCCCGTGGTTACAATGCCCACACCGCCCTGCTTGCGGAGCTCCAGGGCGCAATACTTCGAGTTATCCGAGGCCTCCTCCATCGCGGCCTGCATGGCCAGCAGCCCCTTGTAGTTCTTACGGGCTATGGCGGGCAGCAGCACGAACTGGCGCAGATCCTTGGGTAGGCTCATCGCATTCTGCGCCTTGGGGCTGTCCACTATGGTAACCCCCGCGCGGGAGTGCGCCATGCGGGTGGTTACACGCATCAGCACCGGGGCATTCACCTTTTCTGATAGCTCAAAGCCCACCGCCATCATGTCATAGGCCTCTTGCTGGTTCGATGGCTCAAGGCACGGCACATGGGCAAAGGCCGCGTAGTAGCGGCTGTCCTGCTCATTCTGCGAGCTGTGCATGCTAGGGTCGTCGGCCACCAGCACTATCAGCCCGCCGTTCACCCCCGTAACCCCAGCGTTCACGAAGGGATCTGCCGCCACATTCAGCCCCACGTGCTTGAAGCATACCAGAGCCCTTTTGCCCGCGTACGACATCCCGAGCGCAGCCTCCATCGCGGTCTTCTCGTTGGCCGACCACTTACGGTGGATGTTGCGCTCCGCAGCAGCTTTAGAGAGCTGCACATACTCCATAATCTCAGTAGACGGCGTACCAGGATAGGCATACACCCCCGAGACCCCAGCATCGATAGCACCCTGCGCTATCGCCTCATCGCCAAGCAGTAACCTCGTCTCCATAACGATTCTTTAACAGTTGCTTAAACGCCCCAAACCTGGGGTATTCCGACTGCGAAGGTAGCACTAAAATTGCAAACGGGACGCTCCCGGCAGTAATTCAGAGGGGGTATAAAAAAGGGAAGGGCAACAACTAGCCGAGACCTGCTTGATACCCTCTAGGCTTTGCCAGAATCAGCCTTCTCGTTCCCACATCCTATGCCAACTAGGATCCCGGCCTTACCCCACTCCCCCGCAGCATTTCCCAATCTACCCGCGCTTTCCTACCTTTGCGCGTTTTTTAACCTGAAAAAATCTATGTTCATCCGCTACCTGGCCCTAGTGTTCGGCTGCCTGGCCCTGGGCGAATTGGCCGTTGCCCTTACCCCTATCCCCCTGCCGTCCAGCATCATCGGGATGCTGCTACTCACCCTCTTCCTGCGGCTCCGCTGGGTGAAGCTCCACCACATCAAAGGGCTATCGGACCTGCTCATATCCAACCTCGGGCTGTTCTTCATCCCGCCCAGCATCGCCATCATGGATTACCTCGATATTATCAAGGCCAACTTCTGGGGGATCATGGGCGTAATCGTGATCAGCACGGTACTGGTGATTGTGAGCACCGGGCACGTGTACCAGCTGTTCCGCAAGAGGATGGAGTTCAACATCAAACCCTTCAACAAAAAACACCACCAGAAATGATCGACTTCCTCGAGAACCCGCTCTTCCTGCTGGCCCTGACGTTTCTCATCTACTACGGGGCCGTATTGCTACAAAAGCGCTTCAACTCCGCCCTGCTGAACCCCGTGCTAATCACAGCCATTGCGCTGGTTATCTACCTGCTGTGCCTACACATCACGCCAGCCAAGTACGAGGAGGCCGGCAAGTACATCGACTTCTGGCTCAAGCCCTCCATAGTGGCGCTCGGGGTGCCGCTCTACCTGCAGCTCTCCAAGATCAAAAAACAGCTAGTGCCGCTCCTGGTATCGCAGCTCGTGGGCAGCGTGATGGGCATCGCCTCGGTGTGCCTGCTCGCCAAGGCCTTTGGGCTCGACAATGAATTGGCCCGCTCGCTGGTGCCGAAATCGGTCACCACGCCGATAGCCCTCGAGGTCTCAAAAATGGTGCAGGGCGCGCAGCCCCTCACCGTCATGGCGGTGATGATCACCGGCTTCTTCGGGAATATCTTCGGGCTGATGCTCCTGCGCTGGTCTCAGGTCAAGAGCCCCATGGGCAAAGGGATAGCCCTTGGAACAGCCTCGCACGCGCTGGGCATTATGGCGGCGTTCAACCTCAGCGAGAAGTACGCCGTCTACGCCAGCCTCGGGATGATATTCAACGGGATATTCACCGCGATACTAGCCCCCCCGGTGGTAGGGTTACTCTTTTAAGGGCAGATTCGCCGGCAGTTCTCCATCTGGGAAAAAACGGTTAACGGCTCTTGGGCAGCTCCCCCAAGAGCTTTTTTTTGACCGTCCTAGATCCACCTCGTTGCGCACGCTGAAAAAATACCATGCCAACGTCATGGCTGTAGAGATGCGGTAGGCGCATGGCAACCTTGGACGTGCTACGCAGCAATTGAATACGCGCCCATCGCGAATTGGGATTCTCAGAATGGCCTCCACGCACGAAGCGCGAAGATGCCGAATTCTACGGAGGTGCGACGATGGTGTAGAGAGATTCTTCATAAAAACATGATTTACAGCATTTCAACGTACTCCGCCGAGACCTCTACAAAATCCCGATAACTATGAAGGTAGCGGCCTCTTTCTTTATCCGAAAGAGGCGAATTACCTCCATCTCAACAATATCGGCTATCCAATTGCTGTTCCTTCAATTTAGGCTCTACGCGTCGAGCATTCCCCGCATCTCCCTATCGAAATTTCCCCGATTAATGCCAAGTAACCGGTCGAGTGCCGTGAATAGATTGTCCAATCCTTTCCCGCACTTCAACAGATCGAGAATCCCCTCAGTTCCCCTTTCCCTATATAGCCTTTCCCAGATTAGCCCGCCCATGATTTGCCTCACGCTGGTCTTCATTGGCGCACCATAGGGGAGAAGCCGATCTGGCGGATCTTCCTCAAAGAGCTGCAGCAGATCGGTAGGATGCTCGTCTAGATACCTGCGAAATACCGGCAGTAGGTCATTGAGATCTGGCGAATGCCCCACGCTATCCACGTAGTCCACATTCGCCCACCAGTAGGCAAGCCCGCACTCAATAGCATTCCGGGCCCTGCCCCGTATCGCCGCCGCGTAGATATGCAGCAGGTCGTGGGTGTAGTCCACATTGCCCATCACGGGGAAGAGAAAGCGGGGGTCATTGATATCGCCCCTACCGACCTCGCCATTCCATCGAGCCTCGAAGGTGACCCCTTGCAGCTGCCGTGATTCTTGGAAATTCCGACTCAAGTACATCTCCCAGCGACGAACTGGCAGCGCGAACCGCTCGGCCATCTGGGTATTTTTCGTGTGGAATAGCTCCGCTCGCGCCATGTTAAAGGTGTCGCGGTAGTGGAGAGTCAGCGTGCCAACCTGCTGCACTTTCCAGCCAAACGTATTGTAGCGCAATGGACTTCCGAAGGTTACCTGCCCTTTATTTACACATGAACTCAGGTTCAGCATCCCAGCTAGCTCCCCCTCTCCCACGTAGGCGAGCTGCAGCGCGTAGCATGCGCCTCCCAGCGGGTAGATGTTGACAAGCCTCGGCTGAAGGTGGCGGTGAGTAGAGTCTGGCCTTGTGAACGACGGTAACCCGATGAGGAAATTCAGATTGAAATCGTAATCCTCCCGATCCACAAGGGATGTGTCAATCGCCTTCGCCCATGAGCCATCTATCAACGCCCCGAGCTTTCGCGCTATAAGCGCATTGGTCGAATCGGGTAAGCCCGAATGCAACCCCTGGGCGAGGGCTATGCGCTTGGTTTGCCCATTCCCCGCGAGTGAGAGAAGGGAAAGGGTGAATATTACGAGAGTGGCTGTGTAGTATTTTCCCATATCGATCTGTATAAGCGCTCATTCATTTACAGCTGGGGAATTTCAATGGGACCTCGGAAAATGTCTTGTGAATACCCCCGCTGCAATCGTAATCCACTACAAATATAGGCAACTCCTTCTGACGTGGCAAATTTTCAACCGAATGTTTCTGCACCGCACTCTCCCATCCCCCCGTAAAACGCTGAGAAGGCAAAATTTTTCGCCCTCAAACCGCACCGTGCCTCTCGGTGAAATTTTTCCATCCCCCACAATAATTCTGCCCTCCACACGCTACTCTATACGACGTAATTCCCAATACATAAACCACACACAATCGGTATGAAACGGCTCTTCACACTCTGCGCTGCATCGCTAGCAATGGCGGGTATCATGCTACTGACCACCAGCTGCAAGAAGGACGGTAATGGGGCGGAAAACCCAGCACCCAACAAAGAGTACTTCGGCGACTATGAGGCAACCCTGCTGCTACAGAAGCCCTTTACGTTCAAGATAAAGGCCGGAGGAAGCGAGAAACAGGCAGTGCTCGTGGATGAGCAAGGCTCCACCTTTGCCACCATTGAGGCCATCGCTGAAATGGAGCCCGCACACATCATCCTCTTCAACATTGTATCGGCTGGAAGCATAAACAATGAGAAGCTAGAACCGGGGCAGAAAATCTTCAGCCTCGACGGGAAGAATGGCAATGCCCAGTACATCAGCGGACAGTTCTCTGCCAGTGTGAAGTTGGGCGGTGATGCGAGCCTGTTCACGGCATCGAAGAAATAGCCCCCGCCTAGGTGCTGAAAAAGCCAACCGTGCGATGCAGCCGCCGCATGCTGCAACACCCAGTCATCACCGCTACACCTACTGCGCATTTTACGCAAAGAAAAAGCCCACAGACTCAACGCCTGTGGGCTTTTTCTTTGCATTCTCCGTTTGCTACTGTGCCCAGAGAATCCCCATGTCCTTCCACTTCTGCGTGAACATTGAAAATTCACCTAAGTACAATACGGTAAGCCTCATCGCTACAATGGCTAGAAGAGCTGAACTCATACCATTTCACACACTCTCATCCGTCCCCTTCTCCAGCTGATCTAGCTCCTCCATCAGCAGCCGCCTACGCTTGTACTTGACGCGCAGCTCTGCGATGATTTGCTGGGCAAGATTCCCCTCGCCAAGAGCCTTAATCCTACGGATAAGCTCGCAAGCATCTGTGTAGATTCGCTTTTCTGCAAAACTCTCCAGCATCTCTAGCACCTGTACAGCATAGAGATCGGCAATGCGTGGCCTATACTCCGTAGGGAAACGCTGCTCGTACGCCCAAAAACCACACACAACCCTCCTTTTCAATAGGTTAAATAGTGGTTCCCACAGTGCCTCCCTACAGTAGATTTCGGCCAACGAATCGGTCGCCCCTCTCCGTTCCAGATCTTTAGCCAGAGCCTCTAGGTAGGCAGGCCATTGCGTCGTGGGAATGGCAGCTTTCAGCTCGGGGAAATAGTCACCCACCTTTCCCAAATGCTCCACTAGCAACTCGCGAGACAACCGAAGATACTCTTCCGATTCTCCTGTCAGTTTGGCCACACTACGCAGCCGTACCAACCACGGGCTTACAAAACCGTATTTTCCCTTCTCCTCGCTCTGCCTCCGCCCTCTTTCAGCCAATTGACGTGCACGGGCATAATCCTTCTCCTCCATCGCCTGTTCAAACATCCTTTGGCAAAACTCATCATTATCCAGATGGCTCAGCATGAACGATTCTGCCGCTTCCTCGCCACATTTAGACAGCAGAAAATCGTACTCAAGCAGTTGAACTCGTCTACGTTCCCAATCATTCCCGCCCAGAGACTCCAATAGATCGATAACCCTACGCACCTCTTCTTCGCTCTCTGCCAGGGTAATCGCAAGGTCCAGTAACTTCCCATCCCAGTCTTCGCTGAGTGCAGGATGAGATTTGCAGCGCCACAGGCAGTACTCTAGCACAGCATCACGAATCCTGCGAGGAGGATTCGCTTCCAGCAGCTGCTTGAGTATCTCGCTAGCTTCGTAAAGGCAATGGCACAGGCTATAATCATCTTCATCGCAGCGGCTTAGCAATGCGGCCCCCTTGTTCAGCAGCACCGTGGCAATGTCAAAGGCCTCCTGGAAATCCCCAGACTGGATCTTGGCCTTGGCTATATCGAGCAAACCATCGATCCTACCTGCCATATTGCTCGTTTCATCCCTATCGTAGTATCCCCGCTTTCCTCTACCCACCAATCTGCCTACCAACTTTTCGTAGTAGTCCCTACCTACCGCAACGGGCTGGCTGGGGAATGCTGCCTGTAGCCTGAGCTGCAGTCCTCCATCGCCTCGCAGTTCATGTAGCAGGAAGCTCCGCAGCTCCTCCAGACTGAGGCTATTCACCAAAGAAGTCAGTGCGGACATACTCTCATCTTCTCCCCTTCCTTTCTTTCTGATACCAGGTATTTTACTGTTCTCCCCCTCCTCTGATTCTTCCCAAATTTCCCGTATGGCGTAGAGAACCGCCACCTCATGCTTACACACAGGGCCGTAATCGTATGGACAATCGCACTCTAGTGCCTTCACCTCACCATTGCGTATCTCCACCTCTACTATGTAATCATCGCTCCCCGCTACCGTGGCTTCATAGAGTCCCTGCCGAACCTGCTCCAGCTCCATCACCGCACCTTCCTCAAAGTAGGCCTGCCCTCGGCTAAGTATAGTTGCATCTATCTCATTCTCAAAATCATCTATTCTCATATATCAATATTTTAGAATAAAAACTGTACGCCTAGCCTGTTAATCTTTCATACTCATACACAGGGGAATTCCATGCGAAACAGGTATAGATTTCTCTCATTAAAACCAATGCATTCCAATAGATTATAAGAATATGAACGTGGAAATCTATCTTCAAGTCCGTCGGTTCTTACCCTAGTCTACTCGTTTAATCAAATAACAACACCAATATCCATCTCTTCCTCTCCAAGAACGCATTACCGCAAGAGGATTTATGTTCTTTCTGCCACTATCCTTGCCACCACCACCCATTCACCGGCATCTTCCATGCACTCCTTACGCCATTTGAACGAGGTTGGTCTAATGTCTGAAAAGATGTAGCGCATCTTGCCGTCTCCGCACTCCACTAGCACTATTTCATTGCCCATTTTCTTGCCTGTCAGCTGAATAGCAGTACCCGTGCAGCCGTAGAATATATCCCAAGATTCACTCTGCGGGTTGTAAATCCGAAGGGTCGTTCCGTACTCTGCATCAGGCTGGGGATCCCGCTCTGAGCGCGCCGGCACGATGAAAACATCCTGAACGGCAGTGCCATCCAACACCCGGGCAAATATCCACTCCCCCTTTACGCAACGGGGGCTGCCTGCGTCTAGATGATCCATCCACTCTATTGCCCACTCGCCTACAAGAGCTCCGAAGTAATCATGCTCCTCAGGAATCCTTGCGTTTCTCCTATTATTGCTACACAATGCCTTCGTAAATTCGTTTATCATATCCCTTTTGTTATACTTTTACGCACTCCTTGATGTTTTTGGGGAAGATAAAACCATCACGCAAATATAACGATTTATCGAAAAATAACTACCTTTGCTATAAACCTGTAAAAATCTACAAGCAATGGGACTGAAAGAAATTTTGGAGTTCCGCCGTGCTGTGCGCCACTTCAGCAATACCGAACGGATTGACACCGCACGAGTCAGGCAATGCCTTGAGCTTGCACAACTTGCGCCCTCGAGTTCGAATATGCAGCTCTATGAATTCTACCACGTAACAGACAAAGCCACCTTGCAATACCTTGCGAAAGCCTGCCTGGGTCAAAGCCCCGCCTCCACTGCGCAAGAGATGGTGATCTTCGTCACCCGCCAGGACCTGTACCGCCAACGAGCCAAGACTCTACTAACCTTCGAGCAAGACAACATTGCTCGCAACTGTCCACCCGAAAAACAGACCAAACGCCTCAAGCAGCTACAGCTGTACTACGGTCAGATCATGCCGCTGACCTACAGCCACTTCTTCGGTCTAATCGGGCTACTCCGCAAAATCATCACACTCATTACAAGCATCTTCCGCCCCGCCCCTCTCTACGTCTCTGAGAGCGATACGCGGGTAGTGGTACACAAGAGTTGCGCCCTGGCTGCGCAGACTTTCATACTAGCTATGGCAGAGCAAGGCTACGACACCTGCCCGCTAGAAGGGTTCGATAGCCGAAGAGTGAAACGCGTTTTACATCTTCCACACGGTGCGCAGATAAATCTCATAGTGGCCTGCGGAATTCGCAATGCTGATGGTGTACAGAGCGACCGATTCAGGCTACCATTCGTAGAAATCTACCGAAACGTTTAGCTCCTACACTTCACAATCTTTAGGGCTGGATGGTATAGACCGCGCCCTTAAAGCTGGACTGGTTAT